>JAUNVT010000001.1 GCA_030540655.1 Rhodobacterales bacterium | reverse complement strand
GGGCAGGTGAGTTCCCCGACTTTCTCAACCCGACTTTCCCAGGCAGATTGATCGCCGGATGCCGGAGGGGCCGGAGGTGCATATCGTCATGGACAACCACCCCACCCACCAGCCTCCGAAGCTCACGGCGTGGCCGGCGCGTAGACCGCACTGGCACATCCACTTCCCGCCAACCTCAGCGTCCCGGATCAACCCAAGTGGAACGCTGGTTCGCCGCGGTGACCCGCAGACGGTTACAGCGTGGCGTGCATCGGCCGGTGGCCGAACCGGAAAGGGATATCATTGCCTTTATCGACGCGCACAATGAAGACCCCAGGCTCTGCAAACGGGTCAGATCTGCTGATGAGATACGCGCCCCGGTGAAGCGGTTCTGCCAGCGCACCCAACAGAACCCACGCGGCGAACTTTAGATTCGGGTGACTGGGCAGGAAAATCGATAGCATACAAACGAGAGTGCAAATCTCTGTCCATTCTTGCAGATCGTCATCAAACAAGTTGGCACTTGCGAGTGCTTCGCATTTTCACTATGTCCATTGCAGTCCAGATCAGGAGCCGACACCAATGTTCAATAAATACATTATGACGGCCGTCATCGCCGCGGCGCTCATGGCCACTGGCGCGGCTGCAAAGGATGGCAAGAAGATGAAGGTCGTCACCACCTTCACCATCCTTCAGGACATGGCTCAGAACGTTGCCGGTGACGCCGCCGAGGTGGTTTCGATCACGAAACCCGGTGCCGAAATCCACGGCTATGAGCCGACACCGCAAGATATTGTCCGCGCCTCTAAGGGCGATCTGATCCTTTACAACGGTCTGAATCTTGAGCTGTGGTTCGAGCAATTCATTCAGAACCTGGGCGACATGCCGTCCGCGATCCTCACCGACGGAATTGAGCCGATGTCCATCGTCGAGGGCGAGTATGAAGGCATGCCAAACCCGCATGGCTGGATGGGGGTCGACAATGCAATGGTCTATGTCGACAATATCCGCGACGCGCTTTCTGAACATGACCCTGACAACAACCAGACCTACGCGGCCAATGCTGAAACCTACAAGCAACAGATCCGCGACACGGTCGGCCCGCTGCGCGACAGAATTCAGGCGCTGCCGCCGGAAGACCGCTGGCTGGTCACATGCGAAGGCGCCTTCAGCTATCTCACCAAGGATTTCGGCCTGAAGGAAGCCTATTTGTGGCCGATCAACGCCGACCAGACAGGAACGCCCCAGCAGGTGCGGAATGTCATCGACACCGTCCGGAAAAACAACATCCCGGCCGTGTTTTGCGAGTCCACTGTCAATCAGGCCCCGGCGCACCAGGTCGCCCGCGAGACAGGGGCCAAATATGGCGGCGTTCTTTATGTCGATAGCCTGACCGAGGCGAATGGCCCCGTGCCCACCTATCTCGACTTGCTGCGTGTGGATGCTCAGACAATCGCCGATGCCATGGCGCCCGAGACGAACTGACTGCCCGGCACGATCCGCCCGGGTGCCGCAGACCTGAAACCGCGGTGGCCGATGCCCATTCTGACCATCGTCCGCATGACATCCGAGGAACGCAAGATGCTCGCTCAAGCCACAGATCTGTCGACTGATACTGGTGCCGGTGATCCGGCCGGGGGCATCATGGCGCGTGACGTCACCGTTACCTATCGCAACGGTCACACCGCCCTGCATGGCGCCAGCTTCGAGATCCCGCGCGGAACGATCACAGCGCTCGTCGGGGTAAACGGCGCGGGAAAATCGACGTTGTTCAAGGCGATCATGGGGTTTGTCCCGGCCGCGCGGGGAGAGATCCGCCTGCTGGGCAAGACGGTAAAGGCGGCGCTGGCTGAAAATCTCGTCGCCTATGTCCCTCAGTCCGAGGAGGTCGACTGGGCCTTTCCGGTGCTGGTCGAGGATGTTGTGATGATGGGGCGCTATGGGCATATGGGTTTCCTGCGGCGTCCCTCCAAGGCCGATCACGCCGCCGTCGATCAGGCTTTGGGCCGCGTGAACATGCGCGATTTCCGCAAACGTCAGATTGGCGAATTATCCGGCGGCCAGCGCAAGCGCGTGTTTCTCGCCCGCAGCCTTGCTCAGGACGGGCAGGTCATTTTGCTGGACGAGCCTTTCACAGGCGTCGACGTCAAGACCGAAGACCAGATCATTGCCCTCTTGCGCGAGTTGAAAGATGAAGGACGTGTGATGCTGGTCAGCACGCACAACCTCGGGTCGGTGCCGGAGTTCTGCGACCGGGTCGTGCTGGTCAAGGGCACCGTGCTGGATTACGGCCCGACCGCCACGACCTTCACCCGGGACAAGCTGGAGCGGGCCTTTGGCGGCGTCTTGCGGCACTTCACCCTCGGCGGCACCGATCTGCATCACGACGATGATGCCCGCGAAGTGACCATCATCAGCGATGACGAGCGTCCTTTCGTCCAATATGGCAAGCAGCGGTTGCCGAAGCGCGCGGTCGAAACGGCTTTGGACGGCACGGGGAACGAACGTGCGCTTGACAATCCGACAGATCCAAAGGGAGACGGCAAGTGATCGATACGCTGCTCGAACCCTTTTCCTACGGTTACATGTTCAATGCGATGTGGGTCTCCTCCCTGACCGGCGGCGTCTGCGCGTTCCTGTCATGCTATCTGATGCTGAAGGGCTGGTCCCTGATCGGCGATGCGCTGTCGCACTCTGTCGTGCCCGGCGTGGCGGCCGCATATATCTTCGGGTTTCCCTTTGCGCTTGGCGCATTTATCGCCGGAGGGCTGGCAGCCGGGTCGATGCTGTTCCTATCGGGGCGGTCGGGCCTCAAGATCGACGTCATCATCGGCATCATCTTTACCTCGTTTTTCGGTCTCGGCCTCTTCATGGTGTCGCTTTCACCAATGGCGGTCAGCATCCAGACCATCATCATGGGCAACATCCTTGCCATCACGCCAGAGGATACGATGCAACTCGCGCTGATCGGGATTGTTGCGGGTGTCGTCCTGATCGCCAAGTGGAAAGACCTGATGGTCACCTTCTTTGACGAAAACCATGCCCGCACCATCGGTTTGCGCCCCGATCTTCTAAAGGCGATATATTTCGCCTTGCTGGCTGCCGCGATTGTCGCCGCAATGATCACCGTCGGCGCGTTTCTGGTAATTGCGCTCGTCGTCACACCGGGCGCCACAGCCTATCTTCTCTGCGATCGTTTTCCCCGTCTGATCGTGGTGTCGGTGCTGATCGGGACGATCACCAGCTTCATCGGCGCCTATGCCAGCTATTTCCTCGACGGGGCAACCGGCGGCGTGATCGTCACGTTGCAGACGCTGATCTTCCTCGCCGCCTTCGTGTTTGCCCCCAAACACGGGATGCTGGCGGCACGCCGCAAGGCCGCACAGGCCCTGGCGGCTAATCCCGACATGCTTCAGGAAGAGGTCAACCCATGATCGAAACCATGCTTTACCCCTTCCAGTTCCCGTTCATGCAGAATGCATTCTGGATTTGCCTTCTGGTGGCGCCGCCCACCGCATTGCTGTCGTGTTTTCTGGTGCTGAAAGGCTGGGCGCTGATGGGAGATGCGGTCAGCCACGCGACCCTGCCCGGGATCGTTCTTGCCTGGATTCTCGGTCTGCCGCTCATCATCGGCGCATTTGGCGCAGGCATGCTCTGCGCGCTGGCTACCGGATATCTGGCGCATAACAGCCGGGTCAAGCAGGACACAGTGATGGGCGTTGTCTTTTCGGGCATGTTCGGCATCGGCATCATCATGTATACGTCCATCCACACCAACGAACATCTGGACCATATCCTCTTCGGCAACATGCTGGGCGTGGGCTCTGCCGATCTGTGGACCTCGGGCCTCATTGCCCTGTTGGTGACGACACTGCTGATCCTGAAGTGGAAGGATCTGCTGCTTCACGCCTTCGATCCAGCGCAGGCGCAGGCATCGGGACTGCCTACGAACGTGCTGCATTACGGGCTTTTAAGTGCGCTGTCGCTGACCATCGTGTCAACATTGTCTTCGGTCGGCCTGATCCTCGCCGTGGCGCTTCTGGTGACACCGGGCGCAATCGCGTTCCTTATCGTGCGCAGCTTCGACAAGATGCTGATCGTGGCGGTCGGTATCTGCATGGTGTCCATGCTGGTTGGCACCTATGCCAGCTTCTTCCTCGACAGCTCGCCCGCCGCGACCATCGTCCTTGTCCTGACAGCGATCTTCGTCTTGGCATTTGTGCGCAGGCTGCACGTGACCCGCAAAACGTCGCGGATCGCCTCGGAAAAGGCCTGAGACATGGCTGCAAGACCGCCCCCCCCCGGCCGGGACGGTTCAGGTGCGCTCAGTCGAATGTGCCGGCCACCCTGCCCAGAAGCATGAAGGCACGCGCCGTGCGCGTGTCGGACAGTTCTGCGATATCGTGATCGTTTGCGGTTTCGGCAAAGCTGCTGAACATCTGGTCGAACCGCCGCAAGAAATGATGCGCCGCATCCCGGAAGATCGGATCGTTTTTCATCCTCTCCCCCGCAATTGTCAGCGATGAGTCGTCCTGTATGCCCCCCAGCGCCGCGATGGCGCGGCCCCGCGTGCCGCCCGCAAAGTTGCGCCAGATCTCCGGCCGCGCCGTATCCGGGCGCAGATCGTCCATATAGATACCGTCCTGGCTGAGCAGGGTCAGAACATCCTGCGCCGCCTGTATCATCTGCGCCGTCGGGCGTTCCTTCAGCGCGCGGCGCAATGCCGCAAACCCGGCCTTGTCGCCTGCGTTTTCAGGAAAATTCAGCGCTCGGATGAAATCAGCGCGCTCCAGCGGCTGCGCCTGATCACCGGCCGGGGCATCCGGCGGCAAGGCTACCCGCCTGTCCTCTGCTTGCGCGGGCGGCGCAGGCTTGGCAGGTTTGGCGGGCTGGCGCACCGGTGGCCGAGGTGGAGCAGCCTCGCGGGCAGACGCAGACACCCCCAGCGCGGCTTCGATCCTGCGGTGGGCAGCCGCAATCTCGTCCAGCTTCCGCGCGACAGATGCATCAGTGCCCTTCGCTCGCGCACCACCGGGCTGAGCGGACTGCGCCTGCAAAAAATTGTCTATCTTTGCATGAAGCCGCTCGATCTCTTGCCGCATGAGGCGGGCGCGCCGGGCCGAAGCCGTTGCCGCCCAGATGACTGCAGCAGGCAGGATCACCGCCATCCCCGAAAGAACCGCGCCTTCCTTGCCGTCTGCGCCCATCATTACAAAGAATAACGTCGCGCCCAGCAGCCAAGCCCCGGAAAGGATCAGGGCAGCCCCTTCTGCCCCCGACCACGACGCAGGCCCCTGCGAGGTATGAGAGACATCACCAGTACCGATCTTGAACTTGCCCATTTCAGGGGTCATCTCCGTTGCCCTCTCGCCAAGCTGCACATGTCAGACAAAATTGATGTTCAGTACTTCATAAACGCGATCCCCGCCGGGTGTCCGCACTTCGACACTATCGCCCTCATCCTTGCCGATCAGCGCCCGGGCCAGCGGCGATTTGATATTCAGCAAACCTTTTTCAATGTTTGCCTCATGTTCACCGACAATCTGCCAGGTCTTTTCTTCTTCGGTATCCTCATCCACCAGCGTCACAGTCGCACCGAACTTGATCGTGCCCGACAGTTTTTTCGGATCAATCACTTCGGCAAGGCTCAGCGCGCCCTCCAACTCCTTGATGCGGCCCTCGATAAAGCTCTGTTTTTCACGGGCCGAATGGTATTCCGCATTCTCGGACAGATCGCCATGCTCGCGCGCCTCGGCAATCGCGCGGATGATCGCCGGGCGTTCGACTGATTTCAACTGCTTCAGCTCTGCGTTCAGGGCGTCATTGCCTGCGCGTGTCATCGGAAACTTTTCCATGTCCGTCCCCCGGTTCCCGGCACCGGTCCCTGCCGCCTGCCGTATCAATAATTGCAATTGCCCCGACCATGACCCCAAGGCGCGCGGCCTTGCAATAGGCCATACCCCGCATGCGCGCAATCACAGCCCGGTCATATGTGCGGCTGTCAGTGACAAATTGTCGTTTTCCATCCGGCACGCCTGTGTGTTTGAATTGACGCCGGGCGCCCCCACGCGCTAGGGACGGGCGCGACTGTACTGCCCGCCCGCATTTGCCAGCCCTGTGCGGCCATTCAAAGGATGATCCGATGTCCCAGACAACGCGCGAGACGATGGAATACGATGTGGTGATCGTAGGCGCCGGCCCCGCGGGGCTGAGCGCCGCGATCAGGCTCAAGCAGCTGGACCCAGATCTTGAGGTTGTGCTGCTGGAAAAGGGCAGCGAAGTCGGCGCGCATATCCTGTCAGGGGCGGTTCTGGATCCGGTAGGGCTGAACCTTCTGATCCCCGACTGGAAGGAAAAGGACGCGCCAGTCACGGTTCCGGTGACGCAGGACAAGTTTTATATTCTGGGCGAAGGCGGGCAGGTGCGCGTGCCGAACTTCCCCATGCCGCCGCTGATGAACAATCACGGCAATTATATCGTGTCGATGGGCAATGTCTGCCGCTGGCTGGCCGAGCAGGCCGAAGCCTTGGGAGTCGAAGTCTTTCCCGGCATGGCCTGCTCGGAAATCGTCTATGGCGAGGATGGCAGCGTAAAGGGCGTCGTCGCGGGTGAGTTTGGCCGCAACTCCGATGGCTCTGAAGGCCCCAATTACGAACCGGGGATGGAGCTGCACGGCAAATACGTGTTCCTTGGCGAAGGTGTGCGCGGATCGCTGGCCAAGCAGGTGATGGAGAAATTCGATCTCTCCGCCGGGCATGAGCCGCAAAAATTTGGCCTCGGCATGAAGGAGATCTGGGAGGTTGACCCGGACAAGCATCATGAAGGGCGCGTGGTTCATACGATGGGCTGGCCGCTGGGCAAGAATGCCGGGGGCGGCTCCTTCATTTACCATCTGGACAACAATCAGGTCTATGTCGGCTTCGTCGTCCACCTGAACTACAAGAACCCCTACCTTTACCCTTATATGGAATTTCAGCGGTTCAAGCATCACCCGATGGTGGCCGAACTGCTCAAGGGCGGCAAGCGGGTGGCCTATGGCGCGCGCGCGATCAGCGAAGGTGGCTATCAGTCCATGCCCAAGATGGTCGCGCCCGGCGTGGCGCTGCTCGGATGCTCGGTCGGGATGGTGAACGTGCCGCGTATCAAGGGCAATCATAACGCGATGCTTTCCGGCATGGCCGCCGCCGAGGCCGCGCATGACGCGATCAAGGCGGGCCGCCAAGGCGATGAGTTGCCGGATTACGAGACCGCCGTGCGCGAGGGGGCCATCGGCAAGGATCTGAAGAAGGTGCGCAACGTCAAGCCGCTCTGGTCGAAATTCGGACTGACCACGTCGCTCGCCTTGGGCGGGATGGATATGTGGACCAACAGTTTCGGCTTTTCGCTGCTTGGTACGATGGTGCACGGCAAGACGGACGCCGAGGCGACCGAACTTGCGGCCCGTCATAAGCCGATCGACTACCCCAAACCGGATGGCAAGATCAGCTTTGACCGGCTGACCAATGTCAGTTTCTCGATGACGAACCACGAGGAATCGCAGCCGGCGCATCTGAAACTGAAAGATCCAGACATTCCGGTAGATTTCAACTTGCCCAAATATGCCGGGCCTTCCGCGCGCTATTGCCCGGCCGGGGTGTATGAGTTCATCGAGGAAGACGGCAAAGCGCCGCGCTTTCAGATCAACTTTCAGAACTGCGTGCATTGCAAGACCTGCGACATCAAGGATCCGGCGCAGAACATTGTCTGGACAACGCCGCAGGGCGGGGATGGGCCGAATTATCCGAATATGTAACCGCCCCCCGTTACACGCTAAATTCATCGGGCGCCCGGCGCTCCCTATACGGGGCGTCATTGCCCTCGGACCGGGCGCACATTACGTTGCCCTGCAAAGAAGCATGCAAAAGCAGGGGCAGCGCGCGTGACATTCCGATTTATAACAATTCTGGCACTTGTTGCCCCCATGCTGGCAGCGCCCGTATCAGCGAGCGCAAATGATGCCTCGGGCCCATATCTGGCAACCCGCGCCGCGCGATACGATGGAGATTTTGCGGCGGCAGCAAAATATGCCTTGGTTGCGCTGCAATCGGACCCGGATAACCAGGTTCTGCTGGAAAGCGCCGTCATAGCGCTCCTGGGAACAGGCGAGGTTGATCGCGCCCTGCCCATTGCCAGGCGCATCCGCGACTCCGATACGCCCAGCCAGGCGGCACAGATGGTTCTGGTGGGGGATGCCGTCGCCAACGGCGATTTTGAAGCCGTTCTCGCCATGATCGACGCTGAAAAGGCGGTCAGCCCTCTGGCAGACGGGTTGATCGGTGCCTGGGCAACACTGGGCACAGGCGACATGGCTGCCGCATTGAAAAAATTCGACACCGTCGCCGAAGAGAAAGGGCTACACAGCCTCGCGGTCTATCACAAGGCATTGGCACTGGCATCTGTCGGAGATCTGGAGGGCGCGGAAAGAATTTACTCCGGCGATGTCGATGGTCCAATGCAGACCACCCGCCGCAGCGTGATCGCCTGGGCCGAAGTGCTCAGCCAGCTTGAGCGCAACGAGGATGCGATAAAGGTTCTGGATGATACGTTCGGCACCGATGCCGACCCGCAGGTCGCCGATCTGCGCAAAAGGCTGTCTGAAGGAGAGCAGCTTGACCTCGGCAGGATCGAGACGCCGCGTCAGGGTATTGGCGAGGTATTTCTGTCTCTTGGCATGGCACTTTTGCAGGATACCAGCCCCGACTACGTTCTTTTATATTCCAGAATAGCCGAATATCTGGATCCCGAAGATGTCGATGCGATCATCATGACGGGCGAATTGCTGGCTCAGCTCGGTCGTACGGAACTGGCGACCGAAGCGTTCGAGCGCGTGCCTCGATCATCGCCCTCTTTCTACACAGCCGAGCTGAGCCGCGCCGAAGCCCTGCGCAGATCCGGTGATCTGGAAGGCGCCATAGATGTGATTGCCAGCCTGCGCAAAAGTCATCCGAATGTGGCGCTGGTTCAGGCCTCTGCGGCTGATCTTTACCGTCAGGACAATGAGTTTGCCAAGGCCATCGAGGCGTATGATGCCGCGATCACACTTTATAAGGCGCAGGGAGATGCTCCGTGGTTTGTTGTATATTCCCGCGCCATCAGCTACGAACGGCTGGGAAACTGGACGAAGGCGGAGGCTGATTTCCGCCGGGCACTGGAACTTAATCCGGGCCAGCCAATGGTATTGAACTACCTTGGTTATTCGCTGGTCGAAAAGAAAATGAAGCTGGACGAGGCGCTGGGCATGATCGAACGTGCCGTCAAGGCCGAGCCGGAAAACGGCGCGATCGTCGACAGTCTGGGATGGGCACAATACCGCCTTGGACAATACGACGAGGCGGTCGTCAATCTGGAGCGTGCGGCCGAGCTTTATGCGATGGATCCCGTGGTGAACGATCACCTGGGAGATGCGATGTGGGCAGTGGGCCGCAAGACCGAAGCGCGTTTCCAGTGGAGCCGTGCGCTGTCCTTGGTGAACAAGGATGAACCGAACCCCGATGTCGACCCCGACCGCATACGCAAGAAGCTGGATGTGGGGCTGGACCGGGTTCTGGAGAATGAGGGCGCAGAGCCTTTGAAAGCGATTGATGATGAAGGATGAAAGAGTGAACCTAGGCACCGACAGTGACGTCGCCGAGGTCTTTGCGCCCGCCAAGATCAACATGACCCTGCATGTGATCGGCAGGCGCAGCGATGGTTACCACCAGCTTGATTCGCTGGTGATGTTTGCCGATATCGGTGACAGCGTAACCGTCCGCCGGGCTGATGCCTCGTCGCTTGAACTGGTGGGTCCGATGGCGGAAAATACTCCCAAGGGCGATGATAATCTTGTGCTGCAGGCTGCCCGGATGATGGGCGTCAGCGCTCAGATCTCGCTGGTAAAAACCCTTCCCATCGCCGCCGGAATTGGTGGCGGATCCAGCGATGCGGCGGCAACACTGCGCGCCCTGTCGGCTTTGACCGGTCAGCCCATTCCGGACGACATCCTGAGCCTTGGTGCCGACGCTCCCGTCTGCTGCGCCGCCCCGCATGGTGCCGCGCGGATGAGCGGTGTGGGCGAAATTGTCACGCCCATGCCCGACCTGCCCGAACTCCATGCCGTGCTGGTAAACCCCAATATTCCGGTAATGACGACCGAAGTTTTTGAACGTCTGGCCAAGCGCGATAACGCGCCCATGCCCGATGACATTCCCACCGGTACGGCGGCTGGCCCCTTTATCGCCTGGCTCCGGGACCAACGGAACGATCTTCAGGATGCCGCCATATCTTGCGAACCGGTGATCCAGCAGGTGTTTTCGACGCTGGAGGTAACTCCGGGCTGCATGCTGACGCGGATGTCGGGGTCGGGCGGCACCTGTTTCGGGCTGTATGCGGATGCGGAAACGGCTGCCAGTGCAGCAGGACGACTGCGGGAAAGTCATTCAAGCTGGTGGGTAGCCGCGACGCGCCTGAACGCGGCTCAAAAAGCTGATTAAGAGCGTTATGAAGCGTTGCCGCAGCGGACACCTCACCTGATCACGCGATGCGCGACACGACGTAATCTGCCAGTTCGCTCAGCAGATCACGCACAGGGTGCCTGGGCAGGTGCTCCAGGCTGTCAGTGGCCCGGTTGGCCCAGTCGAACGCATCCGCGCGGGCGGCGTTCAGAGCGCCGTGACGCTCCATCACAGCCATGGCATGTTCCAGATCGCCATCCTGCTGATCGCCCTTTTCAATCGTGCGGCGCCAGAATTCACGCTCTGTTGCGTCCGCCTGCGCCACGGCCTTGATGATGGGCAGCGTCAGCTTGCGCTCGCGGAAATCGTCGCCGATGTTTTTACCGGTCGCGTCACTGTCGCCCTGAAAATCCAAAAGATCATCGGCAATCTGAAACGCAATACCCAAAGCATCACCATATTCATATAACGCGCGCGCCTGCGTATCTGGCGCCCCGGCAATCACACCCCCGACCTCGGTCGCGGCCGAAAACAGCGCCGCCGTCTTGCCGCGCACCACTTGCAGGTAAATCTCCTCGGTCGTCGCAAGATCGCGCGCGGCGGTCAGTTGCAGGACCTCCCCCTCGGCGATCGTCGCTGACGCGTTTGCAAGGATATCCAGAACACGCAAGCTGCCGGTTTCAACCATCAACTGAAAGGACCGCGCAAAAAGATAATCTCCGACCAGGATACTGGATTTATTATCCCACAAAAGATTGGCGGTCGCCCTGCCACGCCTCTGACTGCTTTCATCCACGACATCATCGTGCAGCAGCGTTGCGGTATGAATAAATTCCACCGTCGCCGCCAGCTTCTCGTCATTGTCGCCGGAGTAACCGCAAAGGTCGGCCGCAGCGAGCGTCAGCATGGGGCGCAAACGTTTGCCCCCTGCCCCGACCAGATGCGCCGTCACTTGAGGAATACGCGGCGCGTGGCGCGATTCCATCCGTGTGCGGATCAACATATCTACAGCCGTCATCTTGGCTTCGAAACGGGCCGCCAGCCTGTCGTGCGGTTTGCTCAGCATCTGGTCCACATCTACCCCGTAAACATCCCGCGCATCTCGACAAGGTCGCCACGCGCGTCTAGATCAACACGATGAAACAGTTATTGCGCACCACCGATATGGCAACAATGGCGTTTGCTCAGGCCCTGCTTCAGGGCGAGGGTATAGCCTGCTTTGAAATGGACGTAAATATGAGCATCCTTGAAGGCGGGATCGGCATATTTCCGCGCCGCCTGATGGTGCGTCAGAATGATTACGCCGATGCAGCCCGTGCCTTGCGCGATAACGGTATCGACGTGCATGAGGGCCCATGAAGGGCGTGATCGCGGCCGGTCTTTGCATTATTCCGCCGTCATGCTGCGCCTGCCGCGTGACAGACTGGCAATAATGTGATGCACTATCCATGTTACCCTTTCGTACACATGGAAAAAGGAGTGCCTATATGAGTCTCGCTTCGCACATTGAGGAACTGAAGAAGAAACATCAGGACCTTTCGACCAAAGTGGATCAGGCGCAGCGCGCGCCGGGCATCAGCACCCTTGATGTGGCTGAAATGAAAAAGCAGAAATTACGTCTGAAGGAAGAGATTGAGCGCCTGTCAGCAAACTGAACATAGTCAGTTGGACAATGCGCAAGGCCGACGCGATATGCGTCGGCCTTTTTTTGATGGAGACGGCAGATCAGACGAAGAACTGCGCGCCGTTGGCAGAAATGGTCGATCCGTTGACGAACCCTGCGTCGTCCGAAGCCAGAAACGATACGCAGCGTGCAATTTCTTCCGGCTCACCCAGGCGACCTGCCGGGATCTGCGCGATGATCGACTCGCGTACCTTTTCTGGTACCGCCATCACCATTTCGGTCGCGATATATCCGGGACAAATCGCATTGGCGGTAATGCCTGCACGGGCGCCTTCCTGTGCGAGGCTCTTCACGATACCCAGATCGCCCGCCTTGGTCGCGGCATAGTTCACCTGTGCAAACTGACCCTTCTGCCCGTTGATCGAGCTGATGACGATGACGCGGCCGAACTTGCGTTCGCGCATTCCGGGCCAGATTGGGCGGACCGTATTGAAAACGCCGGTCAGGTTTGTGTCGATCACCTCATGCCACTGCTCGGGCGTCATCTTGTGAAACGGCACGTCGCGGGTAATGCCGGCGTTGGCGACCACAACCTCAATTGGCCCCAGCTCTTCCTCGACGCGGGCAATGCCTGCCGTGCTTTCGTCATAGTCAGCGACATTCCACTTATAGGTCTTGATGCCGGTCTCTTCAGTAAAGGCCTTTGCTGCCTCGTCATTGCCTGCGTAAGTTGCGGCGACATTGTATCCGTCTTCTTTCAGCCGCTTTGAAATGGCCGCGCCGATGCCGCGCGATCCCCCTGTGACAAGTGCCGTTCTAGCCATGTTAAAAATCCCTCGTGTTGCTTTTCTGATCTCGGACAGCAGTAAGTCTGTTGGCCCCGGAAGTGTCAACGCGCAATAATATTACGTGCGCAATTTCTGCGCCCCACGGTAAAATATTGCCGATCACCCTGTGCGATAGCCGCGTTCCCAGACATGCAAAGGCGCTCCGAAGAGCGCCTCGCCCGGTCACGCAGCAGAGCGCGCGCCTTACGGGCGTTCGACGCAAAGGGCAACGCCCATACCGCCACCGATGCACAGGGTCGCAAGACCCTTCTTGGCGTCGCGACGCTTCATTTCAAACAGCAACGTGTTCAGAACGCGGCAGCCCGAAGCACCGATGGGGTGGCCGATCGCAATGGCGCCGCCATTCACGTTGACGATGGACGGGTCCCAGCCCATTTCCTTGTTCACGGCGCAGGCCTGCGCGGCAAATGCCTCATTCGCCTCAACCAGATCCAGATCGTCAACAGTCCAGCCCGCCTTCTCCAGCGCCTTGCGGCTGGCATAGATCGGTCCCACGCCCATGATGGAGGGGTCGATTCCCGCGGTCGCATAGCTGGCGATACGGGCCAGAGGCTCGATGCCGCGCTTCTCGGCTTCCTCCGCGCTCATCAAAAGCGTTGCGGCAGCACCATCATTGATGCCGCTGGCATTGGCTGCGGTCACGCTGCCATCCTTGGTGAAGGCGGGACGCATTTTCTGCATCGCCTCGATCACCGCGCCGTGGCGGATATATTCGTCCTTGTCGACGACCGTCGCGCCTTTGCGCGTCTTTACGCTGAACGGGATGATCTCCTCGTCGAAACGCCCGGCCTTTTGCGCTTCCTCGGCCTTGTTCTGGCTGGCAAGGGCGAATTCATCCTGCTTCTCGCGGCTGATCTGCCACTGCTCGGCGACGTTTTCGGCGGTCTGGCCCATGTGATAGCCGTTGAAGGCATCCCACAGACCATCGCGGATCATTGTATCGACCATCGCAAGATCGCCCATCTTCTGCCCGGCACGCAAATTCGCAGCATGAGGGCTGAGCGTCATGTTTTCCTGTCCGCCGGCGCAGATAATCGACGCATCGCCCAGTTGAATGTGCTGCGCACCCAGCGCGACGGCGCGCAGGCCGGAACCGCACACCTGGTTGAGGCTCCAGGCTGCGCTTTCCTGCGGCAACCCCGCCTTGATATGCGCCTGGCGCGCCGGGTTCTGGCCTTGCGCTGCTGTCAGGACTTGACCGAGGATTGTTTCGGACACTTCGGATTTGTCGATGCCCGCGCGGGAAACAACCGCCTCGAGAACAGCAGCGCCCAGATCATGGGCCGGGGTATTCGCAAACGCGCCCCCGAACGAACCGACGGCAGTGCGCGCGGCAGATGCGATAACGACATTGGTCATGGAAATTCCTCCGACTGGATGTGTTCGGACGCAGAAGCGCGCCGTCCCCCGGGCAGGTGCAACTTTCGCCCATTACCAGATTGCATATCGCATGCGCTGCAACGCGGCAACAGGAACGGTGCAACGCGGCGCGCTTTGTCAGCATCGCCTGCGCTTCGGTTCGCGGCATGTTTCTGATGGTACTGTATTAATCCGACCGCGTGGCGCCCCTGTCACCGCGGGCGCCTTTGCGCGACATCCCGCGCAGCGTATAGTTGTGCAGGCAAAGACAACGGAGCATGTAAGATGTGCAGGCGATGCGACTGGGCCGGTCCAGAGGATATCTACATCCAATATCATGACACTGAATGGGGCGTTCCCGAATGGGACAGCAGGGCGCTGTGGGAGAAGCTGGTCCTCGACGGCTTTCAGGCGGGACTGAGCTGGATCACAATCTTGAAAAAGCGTGATAATTTTCGCGATGCATTCAGAGGATTTGATCCCAACGTCATCGCAGATTGGGGCGAAGCTGAGGTGGCCCGTTTGCTGGCAGACAGCGGCATTATCCGCCATCGGGGCAAGATCGAGGCAACCATCACCAACGCGATCGCGTGGCAAAAGCTCGACGCCACGGGCGGATTTGATACCTATCTGTGGAATTATGTGGGGGGAACGCCGGTACAAAATGCGTGGACCCGACAGTCGGAAGTGCCGACACAGTCCGATCTTTCGGCTCAAATTTCCAATGATCTGAAAAGACGCGGTTTCAAATTTTGCGGCCCCACCATTGTTTACGCATTCATGGAAGCATGCGGCATGGTCAATGATCACTTGACCTGTTGTCCGCGTCATGCGGAAGTGGCAGCGTTGGGGCGGAACTGACCGAGGGAATCAGCTTTCATAGGACAACTTAAAGATGTGGCGAGCAGGATGCCTCCACCCGGAATCATAGGGTTACCTCAAGCAAACAAACATAAACTCAATTGTATTGAACGCTTTATTCGGCACTGATAATGTGATACGTTAAGAGTATAAAAAAAGCCAGTCGGAATAATTCGGCGGCGCGAGGCAGTAAAAAAAAGAGTAGTTCCATGAAAAACAGGAACAGGCAGTCAATCAGGCTGGGTCTGTGGGCGTTTGCCACAATCTGGATGTTTGTCATCGTCCCGCTCAGTGCGCTGGCGGCGCCCTACGCGGCCTATGTCATCGATGCCAGGTCTGGTAAGGTGCTTCACTCTGAAAATGCGGATGCGCGCCTACATCCGGCGTCCCTGACAAAAATGATGACGCTCTATATCGCATTCGAGGCGATAGAGCATGGCGAGATCGGGCTTGATGATAACGTGATCATCACCCGGCATGCCGCGAACGAACAACCCAGCAAGTTGGGGCTGAAACCCGGGCAGCGGATCAAGCTGCGTTACCTTATCCGCGCTGCTGCGGTCAAATCGGCCAATGACGCCGCCACCGCCATCGGTGAGGCGATCGAGGGCAGTGAGGCTGCCTTTGCCCAACGGATGAATCGCACGGCACAGGCGCTGGGCATGTCGCGAACAACCTTTCGTAACGCTCACGGCCTGACGGCAGAAGGTCATCTGTCCACCGCACATGACATGACAATCCTGGGACGGCACCTGTTCTACGACTACCCCGGCTATTACAATCTTTTCTCACGAATTACCGCTGATGCGGGCGTTGGCAAGGTCAGTCATACAAACCGCAAGCTGCTGCGCGACTACGCAGGTGCTGATGGGATCAAGACGGGCTATACCCGCGCGGCCGGGTTCAACCTGACGGCCAGTGCAGAACGCGGCGGAGAGAGGATCATCGCCACGGTATTTGGCGGCCAATCGACAGCGACCCGCAACGCGCGCGTGGCGGCCCTGCTGGATCTGGGCTTCAAACAGGCGCCTACACGCGTCGCTGTCAATCGCCCGTCCAAACCGCGCTACATGGGTAGCGGCAACAGCCAAGTGATTCGCACCGCTGGCGACAGCGAAAGTCAGGGCGTCGCAGGAACGACAGTTCGCGTGGCGACCGCCGCCGCTGTCACCTCCAGTCCCCGCCCGAGATCCCGCCCGGTTGCCGATGTGCCGCTCATGGTCGCTTCGCAGGATGATATCCAGCGCGCTTTGATGGAGGCGCAGCAGGTTCAGGTTGCAGCCGCTCCTGAGCCAGCACCCGTTCAGGCTGTGGCAATCGCCGAACCGGTCGCAGAACCCGTAGTTGAGGCCGCGCCCGAGCTCGCTGTTCAGGTGGCCATTGCCGCGCAAACCGATGTTGCACCTGTTGCACGTCCGGTCGCAGCTCCGGCGACTGTGAAACCCGCGATCCGCCCGCGCGATCTGACGCTGGCCAGTCTGCAGGTCCCTGCGGATGATCCGGTGCAGGAGGTCGTGACGCGCGTTTCCACATCAGGTGGGCGAAACTGGGGCATCAATGTCGGGCGCTATCCCAGCCAGTACAAGGCACAGAAGGTCCTGCTGCAAACCGCGCTGAGCGAGATGAGCACGCTGGACGGATCCTTGCGCAAGGTCGTCTCGCGCGCCAACGGGTTTGACGCCAATTTCATGGGTCTCACCCGCGAAACCGCCGATCTGGCCTGCCGCAGGCTTCAGTCGCGCCAGGTAACATGCTTCATGATTGAACCCGGTTGAGCCTCCGAGGTGCGGCGCATGCAGGCCATCGCGGCTCTCAAGGCTTGGGGCGGTCGTCCCATTCGTCCGACAGGATACGGCGGCTGTCACCTTCCGGATCGTCATACTGATTGCTTCTCAGGGTATAGAGAAAACCCGCCAGCCCCACCCCTCCCAGGAAGATCGATATGGGGATGAGATAGACAAGAATATTCACGTCCGCCCTTTCAGCCGCAGGGCGTTCAGCGACACGATGATCGAACTGGTGGACATCGCCAATGCAGCGATCAACGGTGTCGCAAGCCCCGCGACGGCAAGCGGCACCGCCAGGACATTGTAGACAGTTGCGATCTGAAAATTCTCGCGAATGCGGCGCGTCGCGCTTTCGGCTATGGCGCAGGCATCTGCAATGGGCGACAGATCGGCACCCAGAAGCACGATGTCGGACGCGGCGCGCGCCGCATCCAGCGCACTGGCCGGCGAAATGGAGACATGCGCGGCGCTCAGCGCGGCGGTATCGTTCAGTCCGTCCCCCACCATAAGCACATGATGCCCCTCGCCTGCCAACGCCGTTATGCGCGCGGCCTTGTGCTGGGGGAGCGCCTCGGCCTCCCATTCGGGAATGCCGAGGCGGGCGGCCATCGCCTGAACCACTGGCGCGCTGTCGCCAGACATCAGCATCACATGCTTGCCCGAATCCTTCAGCGCCGCCACCGCCTCCGCCGCGCCGGGGCGCAGCGTATCGGCGAAGGTCAGCGCCAGCGGCGCACCCTGCCCCATCTGCAAATAGGCTGCCGTCTGCGCCAACGCATCTGCGCCGGTCCAACTGGCGCGTCCAAGGCGGACGCGGCCCCCCTGCCAAATCCCTTCAGTACCGTAGCCGGGCACTTCACTGATATTCTTCACCTCCGCCGGACCAATGCCAAGCTGTTGTGCAGCCGCCAAAATGGCCTGGCTCAGCGGATGGGACGATCCCGCCGCCAGAGCCATCGCCACGGCCAGCGCATGCGGCTCCAGCGCCTCGGGCACCTCCAGCGTGGGGGTTCCGGTGGTCAGCGTGCCGGTCTTGTCGAAGACAACGGTGTCCACCTCGGCCAGACGTTCCAGCGCTGTGGCGTCCTTGATCAGCATGCCGCGCTTGAAGAGGCGCCCGCTGGCTGCCGTGGTTACGGCGGGAACCGCCAGCCCCAGCGCGCAGGGGCAGGTGATGATCAGCACCGCCGCCGCGATATTCAGCGCGGTGCGCATGTCGCCCGTGCCGATGAGCCAGCCGAGAAACGCCAGCGCCGACAGGATATGCACGCCCGGCGCATAGAGTTTTGCCGCACGGTCTGCCAAGGAAGTATAGTTGGCGCGGCCCGCCTCGGCCACCGCAACCAGATCGGCCATGCGGTGCAGGGATGTATCGGAACCCACCGCCGTGGCGCGCAGGGTCAGCGGGCCGGTCAGGTTCATCTCGCCGGCGGACACCGCCTGCCCCTCAGCCGCAAAGACCGGCGTTGTCTCACCCGTCAGAAGCGATCGGTCCAGCTCGGATGTGCCTTCGGTGATCACGCCGTCCACGGGCATCCGGCCCCCCGGGCGCACGCGGATCAAGTCACCCAGCCTCAACTCCGCGACGGCGACCTGAACCTCGTCGCCCGCCTCCAGCCTCCATGCGCGGGGCACCTCCAGCGCCGTCAGCTCCTCGGCGGCCGAGCGGGCGATGGCGCGTGTCCGGTGATCCAGATAGCGCCCCGCCAAAAGGAAAAACACCAGAGTCAGCGCGGCATCGAAATAAGCGTGATGTCCGCTGAGCGCTGTTTCCCAGAGCGATGTTCCAATGGCGAGCAGGATAGCCAGCGTGATCGGCACATCCATGTTGAGCCTGCCGCTTCGCAGCGAATGCCACGCATTGCGAAAAAACGGCTGGCCGGAGAAGGCTATCGTTGGCAGGGCAATCGCTGCGGAAATCCAATGGAACATATCGCGCGTGGCGTCGGCTGCGCCCGACCATACGGCGACCGACAGCAGCATGACGTTCATGCTGGCAAAGCCCGCGACAGCAAGGCGCATGAGCAGATCGCGTCCTGCCTGATCGGTGGCAGTTGCCCGCAAGGCCGAGGCGTCAAGCTCGTGCGCCTCATACCCAAGGCCTTCCACCAGCGCGATCATCTGATCCACGTCGATCTCGGGCGCTGCCGTGATGCTGGCGCGTTTCAAGGTCAGGTTCACCCGTGCGGCGCTGACCCCGGGGCATGCCATCAGGCCCCGCTCGATCTTGGCGATACAGGCTGCGCAATGAACCCCCGGAACAGACAGCATCAGCCGGGCATCGCCGCTGCCGCCCTTGTCCCTGCTGGCAAGATCTGAGGCGGCCGGACCGGCCGCACAGGCCGGGCAGGCGGAAAATGAAGGGCGCAGCTCGGCCGTCATCGTTTGTGCAGGATCACGCGCTGCTGAAATTCCGTGCCGTCCGCGGCGCGTGCGGTCATACGGATGTTCCAGTTGCCCGGCGCCAGATCGACCGGAGCGCGATAAGCCGTGCCGTCAAAGGCAAAATCAGGCGCGACATCATCGCGCACATGGGTCGGACGGCCCAACACCGCGTCCAGCTCCGCCACCTCGACCGGGGCGCCGTTCACACCGGTGATGGCAAGGGTAAGCATCCCTGCGTGGTGGCTCGCATCCACAGTCCATCCCAGCGCCTCCTGCGCGTCGCGTCTTTCATCGAATTCCTGACTGGCGACATAGGAATTGGCGACTTCAAGCCCTGGAAAAGTGCTGACGGCGCTATAGGCCAGAACCAGATTGACGGCGATGATCACGCCGAAAAAGGCGACAAATCCCATCAGCACATGGCGTCCCGTGATCTCTCGCTGCGCCATTACTGGCCCTTTCCGTTAAAGATGGTGTCCTTGTAAGCCCGCTCGCCGCTCTCTGTATCCTCGACCCAGATCCGCACGTCGCTGCGCTCGGACGTGGCTGGGGCGGTGCCGCCGGACGCCTCAAGATACACGCGCTGGTTCAACGTGGAATCAGCGGGCACCTCCACTTCGGCTCCCTCGGCGCCTTCGATCACAAGCCGGACCCCGGGAGTGCCAGCGACCGAAAGGACATAGTCGCGCGCCTCGCCATGCTTGTTGAGCAGCCGCACTTCGTAGGTATTGCGGATCGTGCCATCGGCCATGGTCACGAAGGTCGGGTTGCGCACGGGCGCCACCGTCATGTCGATATCCTGCCGGATGAACAGCGCAAAGACCAGAGCAAAGCCGACAGCCAGCCAGAGCGAGGTATAAAGGATCGTGCGCGGCCGCAGGATATGGCGCAGTATGGGCTTGGGCGGATTGCCCGCGCGCTCGCTCTGCTCATCGGTCAGCGCCATGTAATCGATCAACCCGCGAGGCTTGCCGATCTTGTCCATGATCTCGTCACAGGCATCAATGCAAAGCGCGCAGGTGATGCATTCCATCTGCTGGCCGTCGCGGATGTCAATGCCCATCGGGCAGACGTTGACGCAAGCCATGCAATCAATGCAATCGCCGGGACCTTCCGTGATGCCTTTGATGCCCGATGGCATGCCCGGATAGGGGGTAGGCGGATAGACGGCCTTGCCGGGGCCGGCGGCCCAGCTCATGTCTTCGGCGGCGATTGCCTGCTCCATCGATCTGCGGCGTACATTGCCCTTGCCGCGCGGCTCGCCGCGCCATTCGCGGTAGCCGACGGTCAGCGTATCCTCGTCGAGCATGGCAGACTGGATACGCGGCCACGGGCAGGCATAGATACAGATCTGCTCGCGCGCGAAGCCGCCGAAGAAGAAGGTGGTCGCGGTCAGGATCCCGATCGTCGTATAGGCGACCGGGTGCGCATTCAGAGTGAACAGATCGACCAGCAGCGTCGGCGCATCGGTGAAGTAAAAAACCCATGCCCCACCCGTCGCAACCGCGATGGCCATCCAGACCGTCCATTTTGTCAGCCGCAGGCGCAGTTTGCGCGCGTCCATCTTCTCCTGCCGGTGCAGGCGCAGGCGCGCGTTGCGATCTCCCTCGATCCAGCGTTCGACCAACATGAAAAGGTCAGTCCAGACGGTTTGCGGACACGCATACCCGCACCAGACGCGCCCCAGCGCCGAGGTGAAGAGAAAGAGCCCCAGGCCCGCCATGACCAGCAAACCCGCAACGAAATAGAATTCATGCGGCCAGATCTCGATCCAGAAGAAATAAAAGCGCCGGTTCGCCAGATCCACCAGCACCGCCTGATCGGGCAGGTGCGGACCGCGATCCCAGCGGATCCACGGGAACAAGTAATAGATACCCAGAGTAGCGGCCAGAATGACCCATTTCAGATTACGGAACTTGCCGTAGACCTTCTTGGGAAAGATCGGCTCGCGCGCAGCATATAGGCTGGGTGGCGGTGTATCTGTCTGGGTGTCGGTCACGTGACTGATCTCCGGGGGGCTTGGGATCCGCAGGTTGTGCGCTGCGTAGATAAGCGCTGCATTGATGTGTATCAACTCATGCGGCGCAGGGGGTTCATACCGTCGCGTCGCCTTCTTTGCCATGCGGCCTTTGGGCGCGCAGCCAGCGCAGAAAGGCCTTGGCCTGCGGCCGCATCACCCCCTCCCGTGTAAGGATGAAATAACCCGTCTCGCCCGCCTCGCTAAAAAGGACGCGCAGCCGCCCTGCCGCCACATCCGCTTCTACAGAGGAGAATGTCAGCACCGCGATGCCATGACCGGCCCGGACCCCATCCAGCATCAGGTTGCCCGGCACCTGTACAACGGATGTGCGGCGCAATCTGGACAACTCGCCCCGCAGCATCCAGTCAGATGCGAAACTGCCGTGCAACTCGGAGAGCCACGGGTAGTCCAGCAAATCCTCATGCGTATCGAACTGCCGATCTCCAACCAGCGAAGGCGCGGCTACAACGACGACTTCAGTGTGCAGCAGCAATTCGGCGTGCAAGCCGGGCCAGTGCCCCATACCGAAACGGATGGCAATATCGATGCCCCCGGGTGCCGGATCGGCGCGCTGCGGCGAGGGATGCACCATCAGATCGATTCCAGGATTATGCGCCTGAAAATCGCCCAGGCGCGGCATCAGCCAGCTTGCGGCAAATTGCGGCGTCACCGAAATCTGTAACGGACGTTGTGCATCCGCGCCAGTCAGGGCCGCGACGCGCTGCGATATAACCCCGAAACCCTCGGCGAGCGCCTCGGCCAGCTCAGCCCCCTCCGGGGTAAGGCCCAGCCCCCGGCCGTCGCGGCGCGCAAGAGCCAGCCCCATATGCGCCTCCAGCTGCTTGACCTGCTGGCTGATCGCGGCATGGCTGACATTCAGCCGCGCTCCCGCCGCGCTGGCTGACCCCTCCTGCGCGAGCGCGGCAAAGGCCCGCAATGCCGTCAGAGGTGGAAGTGCTTGCCAATCCATTTGTAAGGCATCCTTACACGGCCTGAATCTTTAACGCTCGCCCTTTTCCGGAGGAAGCCTTATTTATATAGAATACCATCAGTATGCGGAAGGAATGCACCATGTTCAACATCTTTGCAAAATCTATCATGACAGCCGCCCGCACTCCCGCATCGCAGCCCACGACCGTGCGCGCGTCGTCAGCCGAGACAAATACGATCGATGCCCCCCTCCCGCAGGCGAGGATCAAAAATTTACTCACGCGGCGCGCCCAGGTGGCGGCAGCGAGCAAACCATCGTCGATAGCCAACTGCTGAAGGCAGGCTTAAAGCCTCCATAGTCCGCACAGAGCCTCGGCGGTGTTTGCCGGCAAGGCTGTCTTTGCACCGCAGTTGCTCGGACCGAATGCCGCCCGCCGGATTGGCGATGATGAGCAGTGGCACAGCGTGACGCCTCGGCAGGTTTTTAAGAATGCGCATTGATAGGAGCACGGCGACGCGGCAGAACGTGCGTTTCCGTCAGGTCCCACGATCCGCGCGGAAAGTCGCGCGGATCTTCAGGATCACAAAATTATTCGCCTCCGCCCAATTGATGGACGTAAGATGCGACAGCAGCGATTTCTGCCGGGCTCAGACGTTCGGACCAGTGTGGCATGACCCCAAAGCGGCTGTATTGCACCGTTTCCTTGATCGTCTTGTAGTCACCACCGTAGAGCCAGATCGCGTCGGTCAGATTGGGCGCCCCCTGATCCCGGTCGCCGGTTGCATCCTCACCGTGGCAGGCAGCGCAATTATCCATGAACACCGTCTCGCCCGCCTCGACCAGGGTCGCGTCCTGCGGCTCCTGCGATAGAGACATGACGTAGTTCACCACCTGCTCGATCTCGTCCCGCGCCAGTATATCTACAAAGGCGGGCATCTGCGAATAACGGGCATCGGGATCATCTTCGTTGCGGATACCATGCTTGATCGTGGTATGGATCGACTCGATATCGCCACCCCAGAGCCAGTCATTGTCCAAAAGGTTAGGATACCCCACCCCGCCCGCGGCGCCCGACCCGTGGCACTGCGCGCACCATGTCTTGAAAACGGCGGCGCCTGCCGATGTGGCATAGCCCGCCAACTCCGGGTCGGTCGCAATGGAGTTCAGATCCGCGGAGGCCAGCCGCGTGTTGATCGCCTCGTTCGATGCCTCGACGCGTGCGATGTCCTTGGCGACGTTCCCGCGCGTGGAATAACCCAAGACGCCCGCGGTCGCCGATTTGATACCCGGCCACGCCGGATAGGCGATGGAATAGCCGATGGCCCAGATGATCGTGACGTAGAAGGTCCACAGCCACCAGCGCGGCATGGGGTTGTCGAACTCTTGAATTCCGTCCCACTCATGGCCGGTTGTGCGGGGATCGTCCTTGGTTTTCTTGGGTGGCTTGGCCATACTGATCACTCCTCCTCTGAGGGGTCATCCGCGCGCGGGGGCGCGGGTTTGTCTTCGTGCCGGAACGGGATCTTCGACTGCTCGTCATAGGATTTTTTTGACCCGCGACGAAACACCCAGAAGCAGACACCGACGAAGAACGCAAAAAGAACGATCAACATCCAGCTGTCCGCAAAAGCACGCAGGAACGTGTATCTCTCCACTGAATTTCCCCTTACCGGCTGGCGTCAGGCGTGAATGTCGAAAAATCGACAAGAGTGCCCAGCATCTGCAGATAAGCGATCAGCGCGTCCATTTCGGAAATTCCCGGTTGCCCGTCGAAGTTGCGCACCTGCGCGCCGGGATAACGTTCCAGCATATCGTCGTAATCGCTGTCGGGATCGACCTGAACCTTGAAATCAAGGACCGCATTTTCGATCATCGCCTCGTCATAAGGCACACCGACAAAGCGGTGCGTTTTCAGCAGATCGCCCACATAACGGCCATCGATCAGCCGGTCCGCCAGAAAGGCGTATTTCGGCATCAGCGATTCCGGCACGACCGATTGCGGATCCTTAAGGTGATCGACGTGCCATTCATCCGAATAGCGTCCGCCGACACGCGCAAGGTCCGGCCCGGCGCGTTTCGATCCCCACTGGAACGGATGGTCATATTGCGATTCCGCAGCCAGCGAATAGTGGCCATACCGCTCGACCTCATCGCGCATCGGGCGGATCATCTGGCTGTGGCAGACATAGCAGCCTTCGCGCACATAAATGTCCCGCCCGGTCAACTCCAGCGGGGAGTAGGGGCGCATGCCCTCCACGTCCTCAATGGTATTTTCCAGCCAGAAAAGTGGTGCGATCTGTACGATCCCGCCGATGCTGACCACCAGAAAGGCGAAGATGGCCAGCAACGTCACGTTCCGTTCGAGGATCTGGTGTTTATCCAGAAGTGCCATTTTACCAGCCCCTCCCTATTCTGCCGCGACGACGGAATTGGTCGCCTCAACGATCGGGCTTCGCCGAATGGTCATGTAAAGGTTGTAGCACATCACCACCCCACCCGCGAGGAACAGCACGCCGCCCATACCGCGCACCACGTTCATCGGGAATTTGGCAGCAACCGTGTCGGCAAAGCTGTTCACGAGGAAGCCGTTGGCATCCACTTCGCGCCACATCAGCCCTTCCATGATGCCGCTGACCCACATGGAGGCGGCATAAAGGATGATGCCGATTGTCGCGAGCCAGAAATGCCAGCTGACCAGCCGCAGCGAATAAAGCCCTGCACGGTTCCATAAACGCGGCACCATGAAGTAGAGCGCGCCGAAGGTGATCATGCCGTTCCAGCCCAGAGCGCCGGAATGAACGTGCCCGATTGTCCAGTCGGTGTAATGTGACAGAGAGTTGACCGCGCGGATGGACATCATCGGGCCCTCGAAGGTGGACATGCCGTAAAAGCCGATGGAAATGACCATCATCCGGATGATAGGATCGGTGCGCAGCTTGTCCCAGGCACCCGAGAGCGTCATCAGCCCGTTGATCATGCCGCCCCAGCTCGGCATCCACAGCACGATCGAGAACACCATGCCAAGCGTCGCCGCCCAGTCCGGCAGAGCCGTATAGTGCAAGTGGTGCGGACCAGCCCAGATATAGATGAAGATCAGCGCCCAGAAGTGGATGATGGACAGCTTGTAGCTGTAGACGGGACGTTCGGCCTGTTTTGGCACAAAGTAATACATCATCCCAAGGAAACCGGCGGTCAGGAAGAAACCGACCGCGTTATGGCCATACCACCACTGCGTCATCGCATCCTGCACGCCGGAAAATACCTGCACCGATTTGGAGCCGAAGATGCTGACCGGGATCGACAGGTTGTTAACCACATGCAGCATCGCGACCGTGATGATGAATGCCATGTAAAACCAGTTGGCCACGTAGATATGCGGCTCGCGGCGCTTGACGATGGTGCCGAGAAACACCGCCAGATAGGACAGCCAGATCACGGTAAGCCACAGATCGGCATACCATTCCGGCTCGGCATATTCCTTGGACTGGGTAGCGCCCAGAAGATAGCCGCTGGCAGCGAGCACGATGAAAAGCTGATAGCCCCAGAATACGAACCACGCCAGGTTCCCGCCCCAGAGCCGCGCGGCGCTGGTGCGCTGGACGACATAGAAGGACGTGCAGATCAGCGCGTTGCCCCCAAAGGCGAAGATTACCGCGGATGTGTGCAAGGGCCGCAGGCGACCGAAATTGCCGATACCTTGCAAACTCTCGAAATTGAGCCACGGAAAGGCAAGCTGGAAGGCAATGAATGTGCCGACCAGAAATCCGACTACGCCCCAAAGCGCGGTCGCGATCGCCCCGGCGCGAATCACGCCGTCCATATATTCGCCCGACAGATCCACCCGTACCGCAGGCTCGTCCGTTGTGCGCAGAACCCACAGGAAAGCAGCCCCGGCGGCCAGCGCGATAGTCAACGCATTGACCAGATAAGCCAGATCGCGGGCATAGTTGGCGGCGATCAGAGCCAGGAAAGCGATCAGTCCCAACAAGATCAGCTTTACGTAATTCGTCATTCTCAGTCCCTTCGTCCTCATGTCCGCGCGAATCCATGGGCGAATCACACGCGCGCCCAGACCTGCGTCCTATCGCTTGCCGGATTGGCCGAATCCTTGATCTGCATCAAGAGCTAGATCTTGGTCCGTATATTGATACGGATCAAGTTTCACCTTTCGGCCCTGCGCTAGGGTGACACAGTCGCCCAGGGCCCGCAACGCGTCGCCCGGTCGCATCGATACGCCTGCAAGGAGAGCCTAATGCCCATCAAATCCCTCTTCACTGTGCTGACCGATCCTGCCTTGATCGCGCCTGCACTTGATGCGGCGACGGTTCTGGCGCGCACGCATGACGCCCATCTGGATATCATGTGCATTGGTGTCGATGCCTCCCAGATCGGGTATTTCCACGCTTCTGCCTCGGCGGCCTTGGTTGAACAATGCCTTGCCCGCGCGCAAGACCGCGCCGCCGAAATCCGCGCTGCCGCCATCAAGCATATGGAAGGGAGCGGCATCCGCTGGTGCAGCAACATCGAGGTCGCGCCCATTGCCGATATGGGGCGCCGCATTGGCGCCGAAGCGCGTTACGCGGACCTTGCCGTTGTGCCCAAACCCTATGTCGAGGGCGCGGGCGGTGAGGTCGAGGCCGCAGCCGAGGCATGTCTGTTCAATGGCCGTCTGCCTGCCCTGATCGTGCCCGAAGGCGCTGTGATGCCCGAGACCCCCGAACGGGTTATGATCGCCTGGAATGACAGCTTCGAGGCAATGAGCGCAGTGCGGGCCGCGTTACCCATCCTGCTGCGCGCATCGAAGGTGCATGTTGTCATTGTCGACCCGCCGGTCCATGGCCCTGACAGGTCTGATCCGGGCGGACGGGTGTCGCAATTTCTGGCCCGTCACGGTCTGCATGTGGAAATCGACGTGCTGGCACTCACCTTGCCCCGCGTCCCCGACATCCTGCTACAACGCGCTTCTGATATGAATGCTGAATTGATGGTGCTGGGGGCTTATGGCCACTCCCGCCTGCGCGAATCGATGTTTGGAGGCGCCACCCGCAACCTGCTGGAGAACGCGCATCTGCCGCTGTTCATGTCACACTGAAGATGGCGCCGGATTGGAACAGATCATCCGAAGGACAGGCAACCGGCACCGGGTTACCGAACCATCGCGTCGCCGTCGTCGCCCGCCTCGCTCAGCAGGCGCGCGAAATCAGGGACGGTAACATGGCGCTTGCCTTGCAATTCGATCACCCCGTCGCGTTTGAGCGACGAGATCTGGCGGCTTACCGTCTCCAGCGTCAATCCCAGATAATCCGACATCGCTTCGCGGGTCAGCGGCAGATCAAAGACGGCCCGGCGCATATCTTCCGTCAGGGTGGCCACTGCGCTGCGCCGCGCGATGATCGCCAGAAGCGACGCTATCTTTTCGCGTGCAGTCTTTCGGCCCAGCACCAGCATCCACTCCCGCGCCGCATCCAACTCATCCAGGGTCATTTCCAGAAGCCGCTGCGAAATGCGCGGCGTGGTGGTGATGATCTGCTCGAACGGGCGTTTGCGGAAACAGCACATGACCAGATCGCTTGTCGCGACAACATTATACGGCGCCTCGTCGCGCCCCGGACGCCCCACAAAATCGCTGGGCAGAAGAAGCCCCACCATCTGGGTTCTGCCATCCTCCATTGTCTGGGTAAGCGTTGCGATTCCCGAAACGACGGAGCCGACAAAATCCATTCGGTCGCCGGACCAGATAACCGTCTGGCCCGCCTGAAAGCTACGGTAATATTTGATACGGTCCAGTTCTTCCAATTCGCCAGGATCGCACCGTGCGCAGACCGCGCGGTGCCGGATCGGGCATTCGCTACAGTCCTGAGGCATATGGATGATCGGCTCGGCAGACATACCCGCGACTCCCTCTGCGCCCGCCGGGATTGATGACAGGTCCATTATCCTGTTTAAACTTTGGCAGGATAAATGACAACTGGCGTCAGCATAGCTGCGCGCCCGCTGCCTGTTCCGTATGGGAGATTTACAGTCTCGCGGCGTTATCCCCCTCCCCGGCAGGGTTGAGTGCGGCACGCAGCAGGCTGCGGGCATAAGGCGTTTGAGGCCGCTCGAAGAGATCCTCGGCGGTTCCCGCCTCGATCACATCGCCTTGTTTCATCACGACGATCTTGTGGCTCATCGCGCGGACGACGATCAGATCATGGCTGATGAACAGATAGGCCAGTCCGTATTTCACCTGCAGGCGGCGCAAAAGATCGACGATCTGAACCTGAACCGTCATGTCCAGTGCGCTTGTCGGCTCGTCCAGAACGAGCAGACGCGGCCGCAGGATCATTGCGCGCGCTATGGCGATGCGCTGACGCTGCCCGCCCGAAAACTCATGGGGATAGCGGTCCATCGAAGAGCGGGGTAGTTCCACCTCATCCAGAACATCTCCCACCATATCGCGGAGGGATCTTTTTTCGTCGCGCCCGGCAGGATTGCCATGCACGCCCAAGCCTTCGGAAATGATCTCGGCGCAGGTCATGCGCGGGGACAGGCTGCCATAGGGGTCCTGAAACACGATCTGCATATCGGCGCGATGACGGCGAAGCTGGCGCGTTGACCAGCCCCGCACATCCTCGCCTGCAAAGGTGATGCCGCCCTGAGACGCGATCAGGCGCATGATCGCCAGCGCCAGCGTGGTCTTGCCCGACCCCGATTCGCCCACGATGCCAAGCGTCTCCCCCGCGCGTACGCGGATGCTGGCATTGTTCACCGCCTTGACATGGCCGACGGTCTTTTTCAGGAAGCCTTTCTGAATGGGAAACCAGACGCGCAGATCCTTTGTCTCGACTATCACAGGCGCCGCCTCGGGCACCGGATCCGGCCTGCCGACCGCCTGCGCGTTCAGCAGCGTGCGTGTATAGGCATGCTGGGGGTTGGCGAATACCTCGGCGGTCAGACCCGCCTCGACAATGCGGCCATCCTTCATGACGCAGACCTTGTCTGCGATGCGCCGCACGATGGTCAGATCATGGGTGATGAACAGCATGCCCATGTCGCGACTTTTCAACTCGGCCAGCAAATCCAGGATCTGTGCCTGAATGGTGACGTCCAGCGCCGTTGTCGGCTCGTCCGCGATCAGGATGTCGGGCTTGTTCGCCAATGCCATGGCGATCATCACGCGCTGCCGCTGCCCGCCCGACAACTGATGCGGATAAGCATCCAGACGGCTTTCGGGATCGCGGATGCCAACCTCGCTCAGCAATTCGATGATGCGGGCGCGGGCCGGGCCGCCGCGCAGCCCCTGATGCAATTCCAGTGATTCCGCCAGCTGCCGCTCCAGCGTGTGCAGCGGGTTCAGCGATGTCATCGGCTCCTGAAAGATGAAGCTGATATCGTTGCCCCGCACGCGGCGCAGGTGCCGCGGGGATGCGCCGATCATTTCCTGCCCGTCATAGCGGACGGATCCGCCCACTTCGGCGGAATCGCCCAGCAATGATACCGTGGACAGTGCCGTCACCGATTTGCCCGACCCCGACTCCCCCACCAACGCAACCGTCTCGCCCCGGTCCACGGTAAAGCTGACGCCATGCACCGCTTCGATACGCTTCCCATCCTGCCGAAAGGCGATGGTCAGGTTTTCAACCTCCAGAAGGCTCATTGAAATGTCTTTCGCGGATCGAACGCGTCGCGCACGCCCTCGAAGATGAAGACCAGCAGCGACAGCATGATCGCAAAGGCGAAAAACGCAGTGAAGGCCAGCCAGGGCGCCTGAAGGTTATTCTTGGCCTGCAGCGTCAATTCCCCCAGGGAGGGCGAGGAGGACGGCAGGCCAAAGCCCAGAAAATCCAGCCCCGCCAGCAGGGAAATCGTGCCGGTAATGACAAAAGGCAGCATGGTCAGCGTCGCCACCATGGCGTTGGGCAGCATGTGCCGGAACATGATCCGCGCGTTGCTGACGCCCAAAGCCTTGGCCGCGCGCACATATTCCAGATTGCGCGCGCGCAGGAACTCGGCGCGCACGACCCCCACCAATGCCATCCATCCGAACAGCACGGTAATCGCCACCAACAGCCAGAAGCCTCGTGGCAGGATCGCGAAGAGGATGATGATCACGTAAAGCTGCGGCGTTGACGCCCAGATTTCGATGAAGCGCTGAAATGTCAGGTCCAGCCAGCCGCCGAAATACCCCTGCACCGCCCCGGCCGCGATCCCGAGGATCGACGCGAGCGTGGTCACGATCAGCGTGAACAGCACCGACAGACGGAACCCGTAGATGACCCGGGCCAGCACGTCGCGTTTGGTATTATCGGTGCCCAGCAGGTTCTGCGCGTTGGGCGGCAGAGGCGCCGCACCGGGGCGGTCGACCGGCGTGTCGTAGCTGTAGGGGATGGGCGGCCAGATCGCCCAGCCGCGCTGGATGCTTTCGCCGTCCACTGCGCCCGTCTTCGCCTGCGCCATCACCCCTTCGGGATCGTCGAAACACGTATCCAGTCCGCCCGATGCGATCAGGCAGCGCACCTCTGGATCGCGATAGATCGCCTCGGTCTTGAAGTCGCCGCCGAACTCGGTTTCCGGGTAGAATTTGAAGATGGGCGTATAGAACTCTCCGCGAAACTGCACCAGAATCGGTTTGTCATTGGCCAGAAACTCGGCGAACAGGCTGAGCCCGAATACGATCGCGAACAGGATCAGCGACCAGAACGCGCGCCGGTTGCGGCGGAAATTGCGCCAGCGACGCTGGTTGAGGGGCGATAGGGCCATTCAGCCCTCCCGCTTTTCAAAATCGATCCTCGGATCGACCAGGACATACATCAGATCGCTGAGGATATTGACCACCAGCCCGATCAGGCCAAAGAGGAACAGCGTGCCGAACATGACCGGGTAATCCCGGCCCACCGCGGCCTCGAATCCCAGCCTGCCCAGCCCATCAAGTGAAAATATCGTTTCGATCAGAACAGATCCGCCGAAAAAGATACCTATGAATACCGTGGGAAATCCGGCAATCACGATCAGCATCGCGTTGCGGAACACATGACCGTAAAGCACCTGCCGCTCGCTCAGACCCTTGGCACGGGCCGTCATCACGTATTGCTTCTTCACCTCGTCCAGAAAGCTGTTCTTGGTCAGCAATGTCAGGGTCGCAAAGGCGGCGATGGTGCTGGCCAGCACCGGCAGGGTGATGTGCCACAGATAATCCAGCGCTTTCCCGATCAGGCTGAGTTGATCGAAATTATCCGACGTAAGGCCGCGCAGCGGAAACAGTTTCCAGTAACTTCCTCCCGCAAACAGCACGAGCAGCATGATGGCGAAAAGGAACGCAGGTATCGCATAGGCGACGATGATGATGCCGCTCGTCCAAGTATCGAAACTGCTGCCGTCGCGCACCGCCTTGGCCACGCCGAGGGGGATGGAAATCAGATAGGCAATCAAGGTCGACCAGAGGCCAAGGCTGATGGATACCGGCATCTTCTCCAGTACCAGAGAGGTGACATTGATCTTGCGAAAGTAGCTCTCGCCGAAATCAAAACGGGCGTAATTCCACATCATGTTCAGGAATCGCTCCAGCGGCGGCTTGTCCAGACCGAACTGCCTTTCAAGCTCGGCAATCATCTCGGACGGCAGGCCGCGCGCGCCGACATATTTGTCGCCCCCGCCCGCATCCATGGCGGGGCCCGCATCGCTGCCGCCGCCGGCAAAGCTGTCGAACACATCTCCCTTGCCTTGCATGTTCGCGATTGCCTGCTCCACCGGGCCGCCCGGCACGAACTGTACCAGCGCAAAGTTGATGACCATGATCCCCAGCAATGTCGGAATGATCAGAAGCAGACGCCGCAGGATATAGGCTCCCATCGCCCGCCTACCTCAGCGCGCCGGAGGATTTCAGCGCCGCTGCCTTTTCTGCGTCCACCCACCAGAAATCCAGCACGCCCAGCGCATAAGGCGGCATCTTTTCCGGATGCGCGAACATATCCCAGTAGGCGACCCAGTGGACGTCGTTATACCACACCGGGATCATGAAAAATTCATACCGCAATGCCCGGTCCAGCGCCATCAGCGCGGCATCCTGTGATTTCTGATCTTCCGTCTCAAGCGCCGCGTTGATGATCGCATCCACCATCGGGCTGGCCAGTCCGGCGGGGTTGAACAGGCTGAAGGCCGCCTCCTGACTGCCGAAGCGCTGCATCAGGCCGGTCCCGGGCTGCAGGAAGGACGTGTAATTATCAAAGACCAGATCGTAATCGCGATCACGGCTGCGCAAGGTGTATTGCGATGGATCGATCTTGTCCATCCTGGCGTCAATGCCCATCGATTGCAGGTTCTGCACAAAGTTTTCGACCACCGCGCCGATGGTGGCGGACCCCGAGGAGGGGATGGGAAATTCAAGGCTCAGCTTCTTGCCCGCGGCATTGCGGCGGATGCCATCGGCGCCCACAGGCCAGCCGGCTTCGTCCAGCAGAGCCATCGCGCGGCGCAGGTTGCGCCGGTCGGTCAGCCGTTCAGGATCGGATGTATGCGGCATCACGGCAGGTTCGGTCAGCATGTCCGGCGGAATGACATCACCAAGGCTTTCCAGCAGTTCCAGCTCGGCGCCTTCGGGCGGGCCCTCGGCCTGCAGCGCTGTATCCTGAACAAAGGAGGCACGCTGCTTGAACAGGCCATATTGCAGGCTCTCGTTTGTCCATTCGAAATTGAAGGCGAGCGCGATCGCCTGCCGCACACGCTTGTCCTTCAACGCCTCCCGCCCTAGGTTGAAGATGATCCCCGAAGGGCTCGGCGGAGTACCATCAGGCAATTCTTCCAGCTTTATCAAACCTTTTTTGACAGCAGGGAAGTCATACCCCGTCGCCCATGTCTTTGAATTCGTCTCCTGCCGAAACGTATACTCCCCGGCGGCGAAGGCCTGAAACGCGGCGGAATCATCGGCAAAATACTCGATTCGAATGGTGTCGAAATTGTGCCGCCCGACGTTGATCGGCAGATCGCGGCCCCAGTATTCAGGGTTGCGCTTGTAGATGATGCGCCTGTTCACTTCGGCGCTGTCCATGATGTAGGGCCCGGATCCCGGCGCGGCATCAAGGCGCGGCTCGTCCAGACGGGCACCGGTCTTTTCGTACCACGCCTTGGGAAACACGGGCACCGCGCCCACCTGATCCACCAGTGACCGGCGTGAAATATTGGGCGCGAAGGTGAATTTTACCGTGTGATCATCCAGTGCCTCGGCTCCGGTTACCCGGCGTTTGACCGCGTCGGCATAGGATTGCAGCCCCTGTTCCAGAAACAGGTTATGCGAGAATACGACATCCTGCGCCGTGACGGGCGTGCCATCGGAGAACTTCGCTTCGGGGCGCATGTGAAAGATGACCCAGTTCTTCCCCGCGTCATATTCAAGACTTTCGGCCAGCAACCCATATGCCTCGCCATAAGTGTCGGCAGGCAACCCCTCGCTTGTGGCCAACATGTCGCCCAGAAGGCTCTCATAAACCATCCAGGAGTAGGCCCCGGCGCGGCCCTTGCGGGAATAGGGGTTCATCGAATCGAACGTGCCCGCCGCATCCAGCGCAATTTCACCGCCTTTGGGCGCATCCGGGTTCACGTAATCGAAATGCGCGTAATCTGCGGGATATTTCAGATCGCCGAAATAGCTGTACCCGTGCGATTGAATGATATCCTCCCCCGCCTCCTGCGCGCAAGCCGCCTGCGCCCATACCAGCGCCCCAAGCCCTATGGCAGCGGCGCGCAAAAGCGATAGCAGCGCGGGCCGTCGTCCGGCGGCGCAGGATGTGGCGATGATGTGCCGGGGCATGGGTGTCCTCCTTGCGTGATCCGCGCCGCCGGGCGGCAAGGCGGACATTCCCGCGCACGCTACCGGAGCGGGGATGCAACATTCAAGCACGGAAAAGAGGCCTGCGATACGCTGCATGATTTTCCGCAAACACATGCAAAAAAAAGAGCGGCCTCGGGCCGCTCCTCGTATCGCTGCCATTAAAGACGGTGATCAGTCGTCGATGGTTGCCAGATACGCGATGACATTGGCGCGGTCGTCAACGCTTTTCAAACCGGCGAAGCCCATGGCGGTACCCGGTGCGTAGCCTTGGGGATTCTCCAGAAACCCGTTCAGATGCTCTGGCGTCCATACGTCAACCACTTTTTCCAGCGCCCCGGAATAGCTGTAACCTTCGGCAGTATCCACGGGGCGGTCCACAACACCGTAAAGATATGGGCCGGTTGCGTTGGCGCCCTTCTCAAGCTGGTGGCAGGCCTTGCACTTGTTGAAAACCTTCTCGCCCTTGCCCGCATCAGCCGAGGCATAGACCTCGTCAAAGGAGGGGCCGGTATCTTCCTCTACGGGCGCATCATCGTCGCCGGTGTCGACCACATAACCCTGCACGATTTCGTCACCATTATGAGCCACGCGCGGAGAGTAAATCTCTTCTGCCACGAACTTGCCCAGCAGGAAGACCAGAAGCGCGCCGAAAAGAGCGCCTGAAACCTTTGTGAGTGTCATTGTGTCGAACATGTACTCGCTTCCATTTGATGTGCTTTGGCCGCGTATCTATCCGCTTCCCCTCCCTTTGCGCAAGGTATAGTTTCCGAAGGTCAAATGCCTGCCTCCGCCAGTTACAGCCTGCCCCGCGGGCGCTTCATCCAAGGGATATCAGACCATGCCGCAGACCATTGCCTTTCAGGGAGAGCCCGGAGCCTATTCCCATCAGGCCTGCCGCGAGACATATCCCGGCGCATCCGTCCTGCCCTGCCGCAGCTTTGAGGAGGCGATCGAGGCAGTGCGCAGCGGCGCAGCAGGCCTTGCGATGCTGCCGGTGGAAAATTCGACATTCGGGCGCGTGGCCGACATTCACCACCTGCTGCCGGGCAGCGGGCTGCACATCATAGGCGAGGCGTTCGTGCGGGTGCGCATTGCCCTTCTGGCGGTGCCCGGCACGCCGCTAGACGGCATCCGGCAGGCCATGAGCCACCCCATGTTGCTGGGCCAGTGCCGTGGCTTTCTTGAGGCGCATGGCATCCGGCGCATCACCGGCGCCGACACCGCCGGATCGGCGCGTCAGGTATCCGAGGCGGCCGTTGCGGAAACTGCCGCGCTGGCCAGCGCGCTTGCAGGCGAAATTTACGGGCTGGAAATGCTCGCCGACGGGATCGAGGATGAGGGCGACAACACCACCCGTTTTCTGGTCATGGCCCCCGCCCCCGACCATTCGCGGCGCGGCGCGGCGGGCATGATGACCAGCCTTCTCTTTACCGTGCGCAACATTCCTGCCGCGCTTTACAAGGCGATGGGCGGCTTTGCCACCAACAGCGTCAACATGACGAAACTGGAAAGCTACATGGTAGGGGGCACGTTTTCGGCGACGCAGTTCCATGCGGATATCGAAGGCCATCCCGAAGATCCGAATGTTGCGCTCGCGCTGGAAGAGCTGGCCTATTTCACCAGCGAGATGAACATTCTCGGCGTCTATCCCCGCGATTCCCGTCGTGATTGATCTGCGTCGGCAGCAAAAGGGGCCCGCGCTGCGGGACCTTACGCATCAGTCCAGACGATCCGCAAGCCAGTTGGACAGCAGGAACTGCGCAATCGCGCCGCGCCGCGCCGGGGCCAGAAAGGCGTGACGGCCAGCGAACGCCTCCATCATATCCTCGCGCGTGATCCACAAAGCGTGCTCTATCTCGCCGGGGTCGATCTTTATCTCACGGCTCAGCGCGGTGCCGTGGCAGCCCATCATCAGAGACGCCGGAAACGGCCAGGGCTGGCTGGCCAGATACCCGACCTCGCCCACCCTGACAGCCGTCTCTTCATGCACCTCGCGGCGCACCGCAGCCTCGATCGTCTCGCCCGGCTCGACGAACCCCGCCAGCAGCGAATACATCCCCTCGGGCCAACCCGGCGAGCGCCCCATCAGCGCCGAATTGCCCTGCGTGATCAGCATGATCACGACCGGATCGGTCCGCGGATGATGCGAAGCGCCACAAACCGGGCAACACCTTTGCCAGCCAGACATCGAAATGTCACTGGCCGCGCCGCAACACGCGCAAAACCCGTGGCTGTCATGCCAGGCAAACAATCCGCGCGCCGTTGCCGCAAGTTCCGCATCGCCCGGCGAAAGCAGCGTCATGATGCGCCGCAGTTCCGCAAACACGCCTTCTTCTGCCAGCGCAGGATGGTGCTGTTCGCTGGGGTCTGTAAAACTGTCCAGAGGCGCCGTATCCTGCCCCTCGGGCACCCAATGTGAAATGTCGTGCGCCATGATGAGCGGCCCGGCCGTGCCCGCGCGCCCCAGCAGAATGCGCCGCCCCCCGGCCAGTACCGGATGATCCAGCCCCAAACGCACCAGGCGCGCCAGCGACCCCGCATGCACCAAGGGCTTGCCGCGCCACATCAGGATCGTTTCGGCTCCCGCCGCCGCTATTGCACGGTCCAGATCCGCCGCATTCCCCCGCAGATGCGCTGCGCGGTCCAGCGCGGCGCCTCCGAATGTCACCGCTTCAGCCAGCTTCATCCACATCTCCCTCGGCTTTTGCACCCAGTGCCACGACCCCCGGGACCGCGCAAGCAGCGTGATAGGACTGCAACGGATGAATACAATCTTATTGATTACAACTTTAGGTTGTGTTCAATTTGAATTGATTATTTATAGGTGTGTGAGCAGCAGCCAGTAACCCTACATCGCACGCAGGTGCGATTCGGAGAGAGCATGAACGCACGATTTCCTGCATCCGCGCGCGATACCAGCACGCGGACCACGTCGGACATCACCTTGCGCCTGCGCCTGCTGGGCACCACCGATCTGCACGCCCATCTGATGCCTTACGACTATTATGCAGAGGAGGACGGACGCCCCTATGGTCTGCTTCGCACCGCGACCCTGATCCGCGAGGCACGATTGGAAGCAACCAACACAATGTTGTTCGACAATGGAGACTCGCTTCAGGGTACCCCCTTGGGCGATATCACGCGACACACCGCCAGCGGATGGCGCGGCCCGAACCCTGTGATCGCCGCGATGAACTGTCTGGGGTATGATGCGGCGGGCCTCGGCAACCACGAATTCAACTTCGGCGTCGACTGGCTGAACCGCGCTTTGGCCGATGCCTCCTTTCCCTTTACCTGTGCCAATATATTCACGCATCCCTGCCCGGCCGGCGAATGCAGTTACCTGCCACCGTTCCTGCTGCTCCGCCGCCAGTTTTACGATATGTCGGGGGATCTGCACGATCTGAGCCTCGGTATCATCGGGCTGGTGCCGCCGCAGATCACAACCTGGGACGAGGGGTATCTGTGTGGGCGCATCGAGGCCCGCGACATGGTTGAAGTTGCGCGCGACATGATTCCCAAAGTGCGGGCGGCAGGCGCCGATCTGGTCCTGCTGCTCGCCCATACCGGCATCGAGGCGGACCCGGCCGGACCGATGGCGGAAAATGCGGCGCTGGCGCTGGCGGCGCTTCCTGGGGTGGACGCGATCATGACGGGGCATAGCCATGATCTGTTTCCGCACCCCTTGCGCTCCGATGCTGTGTCAACACAGGCGGGCAGCGTTGATCACGCGCGCGGCACGCTGAACGGAACGCCTGCGCTTCAGGCGGGGGCGTTCGGCGCGCATCTGGGCGTCATGGACCTGACCCTGAAACGCCTGAACGAACGCTGGGCCGTTACGGGCCATCACTGCGAATTGCGTGCCGTCGGAACGCGGGGTGCAGTCCCCCGAATTCCGCCCGATCCTGATCTTTCCCGCACGGTGCGTGCCGCGCATATCCTCACGCGGCGTCATATGCGCAAGCCTGTCGGCCAATGCGCGCAGCGGCTGCACAGCTACCTTGCGCTGGTGCGGCCCGATCCGTCCGTTGCCGCGGTCAATCAGCTGCAAAAACGGATCTTGGCGCGCGCCGTCGAGGGCACCGTGCATGAGGAGCTGCCGATCCTGTCCGCCACCGCCGCCTTCAAGACAGGCGGGCGCGGCGGGCCGCGGAATTTTACCGACGTGCCTGCAGGCCCCATATCGCTGCGTCATGCCGCCGATCTCTATACCTTTCCGAACCACCTGTGCGGCCTCCTGATTACCGGTGCCCAGCTGCGCGACTGGCTGGAGCGGGCGGCAATCTGCTTTGCGACGCAGATGCCGGACATGCCCGAGGCGGCACTGCGTGATCCGGCGATCCCCGGTCATGATTTCGACGTCATCGCAGGGCTGACTTACCAGATTGATCTTTCGGCACTGCCGCGCTTTGACCGGCACAGCAACGTGATCAACGCAGAGGCGTGGCGCATCAGGGATCTGTGCCACGACGGTCATCCTTTGCGGGATTCAGACAGGTTTTTGCTGGCCACAACAACCTACCGCACCAGTGGCGGCGCCTTCATGAGGGCGGAGCGCGACGCCATCGTGCATATTTCGGCCCCGCTGCTGCGCGACGAAATGGTTGCCCAAATCACCCGGACGCCGCTTTCTGCCCCCACCGATCACGCGGCGCACTGGCGGTTTGCGCCCATGGCAGGCAACACCATCCTGCTTGATACCGGACCGCGGCTGCGGACTGACCGCGCTTCCATCCACGCGGCAGGGGCCGAAGATCTCGGCATCACGCCCGAGGGATTCTTGAAACTGCGCATCCCCCTTTGACCTCCGCCCTTCCTTTGGCGGGCCCCAGCGCCCATATCGGCGCGATGAGCATACCTCCCCCCAGCCTCGACCAGATCGAGCAGATCGCGCGTGATACTGTCGCGGGCTTGCCGCCGCCCTTTGCCGCCCCGGCGGCCGATGTTGCGCTTCGCGTCCGGGATCTGGCGGATCCGCAGATGCTGGCCGATCTGGGCATAAATGATCCGATGTCTCTGACCGGCCTTTACGAGGGGGTACCCATGACTCATAAATCAGTCAGCTACCCCGCGCCCTGGCCCGACACCGTCTGGCTCTTTCGCCGACCGATCCTGGCCGAGCTGGCAACTCGCGATGGCATCACGCTGGAGGAGCTTGTCAGCCACGTCACCATACATGAATTCGCGCATCACTTCGGCTGGTCCGACAATGACATCGCCACCGTCGACCGATGGTGGGAATAGGGTTCAGCCCTTGTCGCGCCAGCGATTGACGATGGGATAACGCCGGTCCAGCCAGAAGGCATGCTTGCTGAGCCGGGTCCCGGGGGCGGACTGGAACCGCTTGTATTCGCTCATGTAAACCAGACGCTCAACGCGTGTCACATCGGCGCGGTCAAACCCCGCCGCAACGCAATCGGCGACGCTGGCATCACCGTCGATGAGCAGTTCCAGAATGCCGTCCAGCACCGGATAATCAGGCAGCGAATCGCTGTCCTTCTGATCGGTACGCAGTTCCGCCGAGGGTGGCTTGTCGATGAGGCGGGGCGCGATCACCTCGCCTTCGGGGCCCATCATCCAGGGGCGGTGATTGGCATTGCGCCAGCGGCAGATATCGAAAACGCGGGTTTTATACAGATCCTTTATCGGGTTGTAGCCCCCTGCCATGTCGCCGTAGATCGTGGCATATCCCACGGCCCCCTCGGACTTGTTGCCGGTGGTCAGCAGCATTTCTCCGAACTTGTTGGACAACGCCATCAAGAGCAGACCGCGCAGGCGCGACTGGATATTCTCCTCGGTCACGTCTGGCTGCGTTTCTTCGAACAGCGGCGCCAGGCTGCTTGCGATCGCGGCCCGGCCTGCGTCGATCGGAATATGGTCATACCGGCAGCCCAGGGCATTCGCCACAGTTTGCGCGTCGTGAAGCGAGGCTTCGGACGTGTATTCGGACGGCAGCATGACGCAGCGGAGATTGTCCGCGCCCAGCGCATCGGCGGCGATCACCGCTACGATTGCCGAATCGAGGCCCCCCGACAGGCCCAGCAGCACTTTCTCAAACCCGCTCTTGCGCATGTAATCCCGTAAAGCCAGCACCATTGCGTGGTAATCCTGCTCCAGACTGCCGGGGATATGCGCAAGATCCCCCTTCTGCGCGGTCCAACCCTCCGGCCCGCGTGTAAAATCAACATGTGCCAGACCCTCCTCGAACAGCGGCATCTGCACGGCCAGACCACCACCGGGATTCAGCACGAAGCTGCCGCCGTCAAACACCTGATCGTCCTGCCCGCCCGTCATGTTCAGATAGACGAGCGGCAGACCGGTTTCGATCACACGGCTGACCATGAGGGTCTGGCGCAGGTCCATCTTGCCCCGGCAATAGGGCGATCCATTGGGCACCAAAAGCAGTTCGGCCCCCGTCTCGGCCAGTGTTTCGGTCACATCCTCGTGCCAGGCATCCTCACAGATCGGGCTGCCGATCCGCAGGCCGCCAACGGTATAGGGACCAGCAACCGGCGCCCCGCCGTAGAGCCGGACCTCATCGAAAACCGTCTCGCTGGGCAGATGATGCTTCAGCACGCAGGCGGTGACTTCGCCGCCCTGCAGGATGTAATACGCATTGCACAGCGCCGCCCCCTCCAGCGCCGGGCCGCCGATCCCGATGGCGGGGCCATCCGCACAGTCCGCCGCGAGCGCATGAATTGCCGTAATGGCGGCCTGATGGAATGCAGGTTTCAGCACCAGATCCTGCGTATTGTACCCGGTTATGAACATCTCGGGCAGGGCCAGCATATCGGTACCTGCAGCACGGGCACTCTCCCATGCGCCGCGGGCCTGCGCAGCGTTGCCATCGATATCACCCACCACCGGGTTTAGCTGACCAAGGGTCAGACGGAACAAATCGGACATCTGTGCATACCTTCTATTACTCCACCCTGATCTAAAGTGTTTTCGATCCGGCCCCAATGGCAGAAATGGCGCCGCCCCATGCCGTCCGGCGCTGGCGGGGCCGAATCGCGTTGCCCCTTGGAGACCGGTCATTTAGTTTTGCGAAAAAGCCGCGGCGAAAAGCGCGGCAAAGGCGCATCCGGGGCATAGCATGGCATTCAAAACGACACGACCGATCATCCTTGCCGCATCCATGGCGCTGATGGCTGCAATTCCCGGCACCGGGCTGACGGCTCAGGACGATACGATCCAGACCAAGCAATATGACGACGGCGGGGTTTACGAGGGCACGTTCAAGGACGGGCTTCAGCATGGCACCGGCACCTATACCCTGCCCAACGGCTATGAGTATTCCGGCGATTGGGTCGAAGGCGAAATCAAGGGCAAGGGCATCGCGCGGTTTCCGAACGGGTCGGTCTATGAAGGTGAATTCAGTCAGGGCAAACCGGACGGCACCGGCAAGATCGTGTTCGCCGATGGCGGCACCTACGAAGGCGCCTGGGCCCATGGCCAGATCACGGGAAGCGGCGTCGCGGTCTATGCCAATGGCGTGCGCTACGAGGGCGAATTCCTGAACGCGATGCATCACGGGCAGGGCAAGATGACATCCCCCGGCGGCTATGTCTATGATGGGGAATGGACCGAAGGCGCCAAGGATGGCGAAGCCGCCATCACCTATCCCGACGGCGCCACCTACAAGGGCGAGGTCAAGCGCGGCGCGCGCGATGGCACCGGCACGCTGACCATGCCCGACGGGCTGATCTATACCGGCCAGTGGAAAGACGGCCAGATCGACGGTGAGGGCAAGCTGACCCAGGCCAATGGCGATGTCTACGAAGGCGCTCTGGTCGCCGGTCACCGCGAGGGCCAGGGCCGCGTCACCTATGAGAATGGCGACGTCTATAAGGGCGAGTTCAGGGACGACAAGCGCGACGGTCAAGGCACATTCACCGGCACCGACGGCTACGTCTACAAGGGCTCGTGGGTCGCGGGCAAGATTTCGGGCAAGGGCCGCGTCACCTATCCCGACGGGTCGGTCTACGAGGGCGAGTTCCGCGACGATCTGGCCAATGGCGAGGGCAAGATCACCTATCCCGACGGCGCCACCTATGATGGCGAGTGGAAGGACGGGGTGATCGAGGGCAAGGGCCGCGCCACCTATCCTTCGGGCCTTGTCTATGAGGGCATGTTCAGGAACGCCCGCAACAATGGGCAGGGCGTGATGACCTATGCCGATGGCTATCGCTACGAGGGGGAATGGCAGGACGGCGAGCGGCAGGGCAAGGGCACCGCCACCTACCCCGATGGCACGGTCTATACCGGCGATTTCAACGCGGGCCAGCGCGACGGCATGGGCCGGATCGAAATGCAGGACGGGTTCGTTTATGAGGGCGAATGGAAAGACGGCGAGATTAACGGCAAGGGCGTGGCAAAATACGTCAATGGCGACATCTATGAGGGGCTTTTTGTCGATGGCAAGCGGCAAGGGGCCGGGACCATGCGCTATGCTTCGGGTCAGGAGGAAACCGGCGACTGGCAGAATGGCGCATTGGCTGCCGACCCGGCCGCGGGTCCGGCCCGCGGATCAGACACCGCCGCACCGGAAACGCCCAGCGACGCGCCAGCCGCGCCCGAAGCCCGAACGCAACCTGCAGACCCGGCGCCGCTGCCGGAATCCGAAACCGCGACCGAATGACCGGCCGCCGAGCCTGAGGATATCATATGCCCCGAACCGGATCCTGCCTTTGCGGCGCCACCAAATTCAGTTTTGAAACCCCCGTGACCGAGGCCGCAGCCTGCCATTGCAGCATGTGCCGCAAATGGACCGGCGGGATCGCGATGTCGGTCGAAGTGCCGCCCGACGGATTGCACATCGAGAGCGGCGACACGATCACCGTCTACGCCTCGTCCGAATGGGGCGAGCGTGCGTTTTGCTCTGCCTGTGGCAGTGGGCTGTGGTATCGGCTGGTGGCACCAGGGCCACATCACGGCACCTGTTATGTCAATATGGGGACGCTGGACGATACCACAGGCATCACCTTGACACATGAGCTTTTCATCGATGCGAAGCCGGCTGGATATGCGCTGTCGGGTGACCATACCTGTATCACAGGCGCGGAATTCCTTGCCATGATGGAAGACGCGGCCAAAGGTAGCGGAAGCTAACGGCGCACCGTCATCGCCAGCCGGATCAGTGCGCGTTCGACCAGCGGCATCGGCGGCGCCGTCTGTCCGGCCGACCGCAGCGCCAGATCCGTTTCTGTCAGAACACTCAGCGCCGTTTCCAGATTGGCCGCGCCCCAAGCCTGCGCCTGGCGCTGCATCCTGTCGCGGCGCGGGCCAAATACAGGCGGGCGCATCCGGGCCATCCCCTGACTGACGCCGCCGGGATCCGACGCCGCTGTGTAAAGCGTGCGAAAATGCCGCGTCGCCGCGATACAGAGCGCCGTGGGCTGCACGCCCTGGGCACGCAGGCGCTTCATCATCGGACCGATCTCGCCGGACCGCGCCTCGGCCACGATATGCAGAATGTCGTCCAGATCCGCCTCGACCGAGGCGGGCGCGCAGGCGGCGATATCGTCCGGGGTCAGGGCTGTGTCATCGCCCAGCTTATAGAGCGCCAGTTTGTCCATTGTCTGGCGGAAATCACCGGGATCCAGCGCGCGGCCCAACTCGTGCAGATCGCGCAGCGCATCGGAGCCGATATTTTTCAACCCAGCTTTTGCCAGTTCTGCCTCAATTTCGGCGCGGCTGGGCGGCTCGTCATAGATGGCGGCAGCATAGGCGTTCTTATGCGACTCGAAGGTTTTGCGCAGTTTGGATGCAGGTTTCAACTGGCCCGCCGTGACAATGATCTGCGCATCCCCCTCGCGCCAATCCTCCAGCGCGGCAAGGATGGGGGCTGCCAACGCCTCGCTCGCATCCTCGACAAAGGCGACGCGCGGGCCGGGAAAGAAGCTGGCTGCCTTCACCGCGTCATTGAGCCGCGCCGGATCCTTGCGCAATTCGCCCGCCTGCATCCGGGTGATGCGCATCTCCTCCTCGCCCTTCGGGCCGGTCAGGGCAAAGATCACCTCGGCCCGCCGCAGGGCAATGCGCATGGCGTCCGCACCGTAAATCAACAGCCCCGCCCGATCCGGCTCTGGCCGCGCGAAATAGCCGGGCGCATCGCGGGGGGACAATTTCATGACGGGGCGGCGACGAACAGGCGCGCGATGATCTGGTCCGCAAGGATCGTCATCAACCGCTCCCGCGCTTCCACTTCGGAGGCCCGTGTCGACACGGTCGACCCCGACGCGGAATAGCCGACGAAATTGGTGACCCTGCCCGAGGTGACCACCGCCCGCGTCTCCAGATTCCGCAGCGCAAAGGTGGCGTTACCCAAGAGGTTGTAGCGCGTCGTCTCGTTGCTCTTGGAAATACCGATGGACTGCGTTCCGACAGAAATGGAATAACTTAGCCCGTAGCGCCCCGGATTGGCTTGGCCCAACTGCGTTTCCAGTGCTCGCGTCAGCAGATAGGCATCACGCGAATTGGGCGCATCGACCAGCACCTGCCCTTGCAGCGCCGTACCCCCGCCCTCCGGACCGTAGACCGGCGTGAATCCGCAGGCAGGCAGCGCAACCAAAGCGCCGAGGCAGAAAGAACGGCGGTTAAATGACCACATTGACGATCCTGCCGGGGACGACGATTATTTTTCTGGGCTGGGCCCCTTCCAGCGCGCGCTGCACGGCATCGGTCGCAAGGGCGATTTTTTCAACCTCGTCTTTCGGCATGTCCTGGGGAACCTGGATTTCAGCCCGCCGTTTGCCGTTGATCTGGATCGGCAGGGTAATGGTGTCGTCCTGCATCATCGACGGATCCGCAACCGGCCAGGGCGCCACCGCAACCAGCCCCTCGCCTCCCAGCATGTGCCACATTTCCTCGGCCAGATGCGGGGTCATGGGCGACATGAGTTGTGCCAGCGTGCGCGCCGCCTGTCGCTTGACCGCGTTGCCCGCCTCGCTTTTGGCAAGAACGGCGGTAAAGGCGTAAAGTCGCGCGATTGCCGCGTTGAAGCCAAAACTGTCCACGCCGCCGGTGACATCGTGAATCGCCTTGTTCATTTCGCGCAGGAGCGCGTCATCCGCGCCTGCTGTGCCTGGCGCTTCGCCCGCTGCGATTTCCGACGCAATGCGCCAGACCCGCGACAGATGCTTGTGCGCGGCCTCCGCCCCGGCGGCGGTCCACTCCACATCCCGCTCGGGCGGGCTATCGGACAGAACGAACCAGCGCGCGGTATCGGCGCCGTAGGCATTGATGATGCCGATGGGATCGACCACGTTTTTCTTGGATTTCGACATCTTGGCCGAAGGAATGACTCGCACCGCAGTGCCGTTGGACAGTTTTCCGTCCTGCACATCCTCGGGCAGGTGATAGACGGGACGGCCGTTATCGCCTTCGGTCTGGTAGATCTCGTGCGTCACCATTCCTTGAGTAAAGAGGGCATTGAACGGCTCGGATGCTGATTTGGGCAGATGTCCGGTGATGTGCATCGCGCGGGCAAAGAAGCGGCTGTAGAGCAGATGCAGGATCGCGTGTTCGACCCCGCCGATATACTGGTCCACATTCATCCAGTATTCCGCTGCTGCCAGATCGGTGGGGGCCTCTGCGTGAGGCGCGGTAAACCGTGCATAATACCACGAGCTGTCGACGAACGTATCCATCGTATCCGTCTCGCGGCGCCCCGGGGCGCCGCAGCGGGGGCATGGTGCCTCGCGCCATGTCGGATGACGGTCAAGCGGATTGCCCGGCACGTCAAAACTGACATCATCGGGCAGGCGTATGGGCAGGTTTTCCTTCTTTTCAGGCACCACACCGCAGGCGGCACAATGTACCACCGGGATCGGGCAACCCCAATAACGTTGCCGCGAAAGGCCCCAGTCACGCAGGCGGTATTTGGTCACGCCTTGCCCGACGCCATTCTGCTCGCAAAAGGCAATCGTCGCCTCGATCGCTTCGGCCCCCGTCCGGCAGGATGCGCCAGCCAGATCGCTGACATAATGCACGGTGTCCGTCTTGGGCGGAACATAGGCTTCTGTCAGGTGGGGATCTGCATCCTCAGACGGCAGAAAGGCGGGAATGATCGGCAGCCCGTATTTGGCGGCGAAATCGAAATCGCGCTGGTCATGCGCCGGGCAGCCGAAAACGGCGCCAGTGCCGTAATCCATCAGGATGAAATTGGCGACATAGACAGGCAATTCCCAGGATGTGTCAAAAGGATGGCGCACGGTCAAGCCGGTGTCATAACCACGCTTCTCGGCCTTCTCCAACGCCTCTTCGGTAGTGCCGCCCTTGCGACATTCGGCGTTGAAGGCGGCCAGTTCCGCGTCGCCGCGCTCAAGATGTCTTGCAAGCGGGTGATCGGGCGAAATGCCGACAAAACTGGCTCCCATCAGCGTGTCCGGGCGGGTGGTGTAGACTTCGATCCGGTCGAATCCTTCGGGCCCGTCATTCAGCCCGAAGGCAAATTGCAACCCGCGCGATTTGCCGATCCAGTTTTCCTGCATCAGGCGCACCTTGGCGGGCCAGTCGTCCAGTCCGTCCAGAGCCTCCAGCAATTCTTCGGCCATGCTGGAGATGGCAAAGAACCACTGCGTCAGCTCGCGCCGCTCCACCTCCGCGCCCGAGCGCCAGCCGCGGCCGTTCTCGACCTGCTCGTTGGCCAGAACCGTCATATCCACCGGGTCCCAGTTGACGACGGCATTCTTGCGGTAGACCAGCCCGGCCTCCAGCATGTCCAGAAACAGCGCCTGCTGCTGGCCATAATATTCCGGATCGCAGGTCGCGAATTCGCGGGACCAGTCAATCGACAGGCCCAGCGGCTTCATCTGGTCGCGCATGTCGGCGATGTTCTGATAGGTCCAGTCCTTGGGATGACCGCCCGATGCCATCGCTGCGTTTTCGGCCGGCATTCCGAAGGCGTCCCAGCCCATCGGGTGCAGCACGTTATGCCCGGTGGCAAGCTTGTGCCGCGCGATTACATCGCCCATCGTGTAATTGCGCACATGCCCCATATGGATGCGCCCGGACGGGTAGGGAAACATCTCCAGCACGTAATATTTGGGTTTGGAGAGGTCCGGCTCGGCGCGGAAAATACCGGCCTCATCCCAGGCCTTGCGCCAGTTGGCTTCGATTTCGGCGGCGGAATAGCGGGACATGACGGCGGCTTTCACTAAGGCATATGGATCGCCTGCGGTGATAGGCGGCGCAGAGCCCATCGTCCAGTGGCGCAGGATAAAATTGCGCGGCGCGGCACCAGTCGGCAAAACGTGGCGCGGCGATCAGTAGTTCGCGGCCTGCATTCGCAACTGGCGTGCCCGGGCCAGAATCGCATCTTCGACCGCGCGCCGGGTGCCTGCATCCACGGTGCCCGACTGCGTGGACAGCGACAGGTTCAGAGACCGCGCATCCAGCGCCGGATCGCTGATGAGAATCGTGGCGCGATAGGCGCGCCCGCCGCCCGGCGGGATTCCATAACCGGTCGAGATGACACCGGTAAACGGATCAGCCGACTGTATCGGCAAGAAATCCAGCACCTCAAGCGACGCGGTCCACAAGAAGCGGTTCACTTTGACGCCCGCCTCCTTGCTGCGAAAAATATCAAAGACGCTGGTGCCCGGCTCACCGGGCGCAGCACCCACGCGTGCGGGTCCCTTTGCTTCGCGGCCGCTTTTGACCTGCATCGCCTCCGGGTCGAGTTTCGGCGGCTGATCACCGCAAGCTGCGACCATACCGAGGGCCGCAATTGCGATCACCGTGCGTTTCAGCGAAATTAGCATCATTTTACCGTCCGAAATTGCCTGTCCTTCTAGTAACCAACGCACGGCGGTGGGGCAAGCTGTTTGCAATCGACCCTGCATATGACACTTTGCATCCGCCCTGCGGGGCTGGCAAGGTGGGCCAGTCTAGTTGCCTTTACGAAACGAGAATACCCATGAGCCTTGCCGATATTACCGCCCGCATGACTGCCGCCACCAAAGCCGCAGGGCGCAGCCCCGGATGCGTCACACTGATTGCGGTATCCAAGACGCAGCCCGACGCGCGCGTCGAGGAAGTTCTGCGTGAGGGGCACCGCGTTTTTGGCGAAAACCGCGTGCAGGAGGCGGCAGGCAAATGGCCCGGCTTTCGCGAGACATATTCCGGCATCGATCTGCACCTGATCGGCCCTCTGCAATCCAACAAGGTAAGGCAGGCGTTCGATCTGTTTCAGACGATCCATTCCGTAGACAGGCCAAAACTGGCAACGACAATTGCTCGCATTTCCGATGAGCTCGGGCATTGCCCCGATCTTTTCCTGCAGGTCAATACCGGGGAGGAGGATCAAAAGGCAGGCGTGCTTCCCCGTGATGCGGACGGATTTATTGCCGAATGCCGGTCGCTGAGCCTTCCGGTGAAAGGATTGATGTGCATACCCCCCGTAGATGAGGAGCCGAGCCTGCATTTTGCACTTTTGGCCAAGATTGCGGCGCGCAACGATTTGGACGGGCTATCCATGGGCATGAGCGGCGATTTTGAAAGCGCAATAGCACAAGGCGCCACCCACATCCGCGTGGGCAGCGCCATTTTCGGTGAGCGCGATTATAGCTGATGCCAACCCGTTTCGGGGAAAAGCCGGTTTCGTGGCTTACGCCGTGAAATCACTCTTCTGTATCAACGCTCAGCGTTTCCAGGTCGATGCCGCTTTCCTGGGCTTCCTTGATCCAGCGGGGCGGACGACCGCGACCGCTCCAGGTCAGCGAAGGATCATCCTTGCTCCGGTATTTTGCAGGGCCAGGAACCGATCCGGCACGGGGCTTGTCACTGATCCCGGCGGGTTTGGCATCCGGGCCCACCAGATCATCAAGCGAATATCCCAATTCCTTGGCTTTTTCCTTGACGGCAGCAAAGGCTTCCTTGCGTTGCCTTTTGTCACGACCAGTCATTTCTCGATCGATTTTCTTTTGCAGAGTTTTCAACTCCTGCATGCTCATCGATTTAAGATCGTATGTTGTCATTTTCTTCCCATGATGTTTTCTCAGGCCTTACTAGATATCCCGGAACGTTGCAAAAGAAACTTTCAGGTTACGAAGCGGCATGTCACAATTGAATCGTAGAGATAGTTTCAAACTATCATATATCAATTCTGCCAATATAACTGCAAAAAACCTTGGTCAGCGACTTTGCTTTTTCTGAAACGCTTCACACAAGTTTGATGGCTCAGGAATTTCTTATTCGCGCGGCACGATCAGTCGTGTCCCTGGAGCGGCCACGGCCGCAAGAACGCGCAGATGATCGCGGCGCAGCCCTATGCAGCCTTCAGTCGGATAGCCGGGCCTGCGCCATTGATGGATGAAGATGCAGCTTCCGCGGCCCGGTATCGGGTGCGGCCAGTTCCAATCCGTCACCAGCACCAGATCATAGAGCGGATCGGCCCGGCGCAGGTCCTCGGCACTCGACTCATAGGGCGCGCGCACCCACGTATTATAGGCGGGATCGGAGGCATCGTCACTCCACAGATCGCCGGTACGGATCGGGAGGGCCCAGGGTGCAGGCGGCGCCATCCGGTCCGGGCGATAAAGCGTCATCGCCACGCGGTGAATACCCGAAGGCGTCGCGCCATCGCCCTCGCGCTTCGTGCAAGATCTGCCGCCCTTGCCGATGCTGCAGGGATAGAGGCGCCCGCGATATCTCAAACCAACGGGCGTCAGCACCATATCCCGCGGGCTCGCCCCTGCCCCCGTCACAGCGATGCCTCCGGACGAAACCCTGCCGGGATGCAATCAATGCCCTCCAGCAGCAGGTCGGCCATGACCTCGCCCACCTTGGGAGCCATCCCGAAGCCGATCTTGAAGCCACCATTGGCAATGAATTGCCCCGGATGAAGAGGATGAGCACCCAGCATCGGCGCGCGGCTGCGCGTGCGCGGGCGCAGACCCGCCCAGCGGCGGATGATACGCGCCTCCTTCAGCGGCGGCCAAGCACGGCGCGCGGCGGCCACAACGTCATCCAGCAGCGCATCAATACCTAGACCATCATAGTCGCGCTCCGTGGTCGATCCGATCGCGGTGGTTCCGTCCTCATGCGGGACAATATGCACGCCGGCCGCAAAAATCTGCGGATGATCCGGAAGGGCCAGATCCATGAGCGCCGCCTGTCCCTTGACCGGGGTGCCAACCTGGCGGGAATGGGACGCATTCAATGCCAACAGGTCTGCCGCGCCTGTAGCCCAAAGCGTTCGGCCCGCGTCCAATCCCTCCTCGCGGATCACTGCCCCTTTGGCGATCAGAGCGGTCGCCAGCGCGGCGCAGGCGCGGGCGGGATGCAGGCGGGCTGTCAGCGTGTCGTGGATGACAAGACCTTCGGCGCTGCGCGGCGGATGATCGAATTCGGAGGCACGCCCCACGCGCCACCGGGCATGGCCCTGCCAAAGCGCCTCTGCCGCCGCGCCGCGCGCCGCAGCCAGCGCCGTGCCGCCCGGATCGAGCGGTTGCAGCCGTCCCGTGCGCGCATAGCCGGGCGAGAGGCCAGATGCCTCGGCCACCTCGGCCCAGTAATTCTCTGCCATGAGCAGGCTGGCCAACTGGAACGCCTTCTTGTCATTCCAGTTCTCCGGCACATGCGGTGCCAGTGCCCCGACGATGCCGCCCGATGCACCGGCTCCCGGCCCGGCCGGGTCGATCACCTGCACCCGCGCGCCGCGCCGCGCGCAGGCCCAGGCCACCGAAAGCCCGAAGATGCCCGCGCCGCGCACCGTCACATCGGCCATTGCCATTCGCCCTGTCCCCCTTCATTGTTCCTTTACCCCATTGCATAAAGGACGGCGCCATGCAGGACCAGCACGCCCGCCTCGAGTGGCGCGCAGGCGATGTTCCGGTCTCGCGCCAGTATGACGATCCCTATTTCAGCCTTGACGACGGGCTTGAGGAAACACGGCATGTGTTTCTGGCCGGGAATGATCTGCCCGGCCGGTTTCGCGATGGCTTCCGCGTGGCCGAACTGGGTTTCGGCACCGGGCTGAACATGCTTGTCGCGGCAGAGGCGTGGGCCGGACAGGGAGCACCGGGCACGCTCCATCTGATCTCGTTCGAGGCGCATCCCATCTCGGCGCCGGATATGGTGCGCGCGCTGGCGGCATTTCCCTCTCTGGCGCCTCGCGCGGCGCGGCTCGTCCATGGATGGCAAGGCAATGCCGGGCGGATTGACTTGGGAGATGGCGCATTTCTGCAGGTGATCATCGGCGATGCGCGCGCCACCCTGCCCCACTGGACGGGCCGCGCGGATGCGTGGTTCCTTGACGGGTTCGCCCCCGCCCGGAATCCGCAGCTCTGGGAGCCGGATCTGCTAGCGGCCGTTGCCGCCCATACGGCGCCGGGCGGAACGGCGGCGACCTATACCGCCGCAGGCCATGTGCGCCGCGCGCTTGCGGCGGCCGGCATGGACGTGTCCCGCGTGCCCGGCTATGGCCGCAAGAGGCACATGACAATTGCAAGGATGCCCCGATGACGGAACAGAACGCCCGGCTGGGGATCCTCCTGATGATGGCAACGACGCTTGTCTTTGCCATTCAGGACGGGCTGTCGCGCCATCTGGCGGGAGAATACAACGTCTACATGGTCATCATGATCCGCTACTGGTTCTTTGCTGCCTTTGTTCTGAGCGTATCGTCGCGCAAGGCGGGCGGGCTGCGTGCGGCGGCACGCACGGAGCAGCCCCTGCTGCAAAGCTTCCGGGCGCTGCTCCTGGTGACGGAGATCTGTATTCTCGTGCTGGCCTTCACCATTCTTGGTCTGGTCGAGACACATGCAGTATTCGCCTCCTATCCGCTGCTCATCGCCGCCCTTTCGGGGCCGGTTCTGGGCGAGCACGTGGGCTGGAGGCGCTGGACCGCCATCGGCATCGGGTTCGTTGGGGTCCTGATCATTCTCCAGCCCGGCATTACCGTCTTCGAGCCTGCCGCGATCCTGCCGCTGATCGGCGCCCTCATGTTCGCCCTATACGGCCTGCTGACACGCTATGCCGCGCGGCGCGATACGGCGGCGACCAGTTTTTTCTGGACCGGCACCGTGGGCGCGCTGGGGATGACGTGCGTTGGCCTGTGGTTCTGGGAGCCGATGGCGGCGGCTGACTGGGGCTGGATGTCGGCGCTGTGCCTGACGGGAGTTCTGGGACATTTCACCCTGATCAAATGCTATGAGGTGGCCGAGGCGAGCGCCGTCCAGCCCTTTGCCTATCTCCAACTGGTGTTCATCTCCATCATCGGGGTCGTGATCTTTGGCGAGACGATCCGCACGAATGTGGCAGTCGGTGTGGCGGTGGTCGTCGGAGCGGGGCTTTTCACGCTCTGGCGGCAACGCAAGGTCGGGTAGCGAGGCGGCCACGTATATACACGGCACCTTATTTGAGACTTGAAAGGATGGTGGCGCCTGTCAGTTCCTGACTGAAAGGCACGGGGTGCGGTATCTTGCCCAAGCGGGCGCGGTAGACCGGAAGGCTTTCCGCCACGCGCTGAATGTAATTTCGCGTCTCGTCAAAGGGAATGAACTCGATCCAGTCTATGATATCGAGCCCCTTCATCCCGGCGCCGGTGCGCGGATCACCAAACCCGTCGATCCAGCGAGGCACGCGCGCGGGGCCCGCGTTATAGGCGGCGGCGATCATCACGATATTTGCGCCGAAGCGCCGCGACATCTGTGCAAGATACGTCGTGCCCAGCCGGGCGTTATAGCGCCAGTCCCTGACCAGCGCAGGTCCATTATAGGCAATGCCCAGATCGCGCGCCAGATCCCCCGCCGTGCCGGGCATCACCTGCATCAGGCCCAGCGCCCCCGCCCCGCTGGCGATCCGGTAATCAAATTCGCTTTCGCGGCGGGCGATGGCCAGCGCCATCTCCATCGGCACGGGCAGGTCCATATCCGTCATCGGATGCAGCGCGTAATAGGCGCCCGGCAGCACGATACCTCGCTGCGCCGCCGCCTTGCCCAACATCACCTGCAAATATGGCTGGCCCATATCACCGAGCGCGGCGCCAAGGCTGCCCAGGTCGGGCCGCTCCAGCGTGTCCGCCAAGGCGATGACAAACCATTTCGCCAGCGTCAGTTGATCGGAGGCGGCCAAAAGGCCCGCCGCCCGGAAAAGATCCGTCTGGGCGAATGCCGCCTCACGCCAGGCGGCAAATTCCTCGCCCCCCGCCAGCGCGGGATCGCTGGGCAGACCCGCCTTTTCAGCCGCCAGCAGGCCGTAGAAACTGGTCTGTTCGGCAGCGGCTTCACGATATGCGATCTGTGCCGCCTCAGGATCTTTCAGCGCCTCCTGCGCGCGGCCGATCCAGTAACCGGCGCGCCCCATGGAGATGGGGCTGGCCACTGCCGCCCGCAGCCGTTGGAAATGATCCAGCGCAAGGGCCGGAGCATCCATGAAGCGAAGCGCAAGATAGCCCGACAGCCACTCCAGATCCGCATAGGAACTGCCGCCGGTCAGCTGATGATGCGCCGCCAGATCGTAGGCACGCACATAATCGCCGTCACGCATCATTCTGCGGGCAAAGCTGCGGCGCCAGCCCGCCCAGCGTTCAGGCTCGCCGAGCCCCCCATCAATCCGGCTCTGGCGCAGCATCAGATCCATCGCCTTTTCCGGCTTGTCGGCCTTGATGTACTGATCAAACAGCATGTGGGCGATGCCGGGATCGCGCTGCATCGCATCCGGCAGGCCCGTCACTTTCGCCTCGATCCCGCCGCGCCCGTCGATAGCCATCATGCGGATATTCGCCCGCGCGCGCGTATCCATGCTGACAAGAGGCAGCATCAGGGGAGCATTGCGCAGGCCCCGCCACAGCGCCATATCCATGCGCGCCTCGTGGTAAGGAGTCAGAAGTCTGCCCCAGGCGTTCAGAAAATCAGCGTGGTCCCTGGCACCCAGGTCAAAGGTCAGCCATGCCTGAATGACCTCGGCCTCCGCCTCGGGCAGACGGCCCACGTTTTTCAACGCCTGTGCATGGCGCAGAACGCCAGCGCCCGTCTCGGCCGGGGCACCGTCATAAAAGGCAAGGATCTGCGCATCGCTTGCATCCCTGAACATCACAAGCGACTTTTCGCGCACCCTGTCCAGACCGGGCCAGTGCGGATAGGCAGCCAGAAAAGCCAGCACCTCGTCCACCGTGCCGCGCCCCGAGCGCAGGCGCGCCCATTCGATCAGCCGCTGGGCGACAGGCCCGTCCCGCAATGCCAATTGCCCGGCACGGTTCCACCGCCCCTCTGCCGCCGCGTCCAGCGCCGAGGCCAGAGGGCGCGGCGGCAAGATACGCGACGGCCCTTCGGCAAACGCGGGCAGAGCGCCCGAAATCAGGAAGAGGACCGCGAAAAGAGGACGCAACATGGCTTGCATTTTCCGTCATTGCAAAGGATAGACGGCGCCAACCTATGCGCGCGCCGATGCGCCGTCCAGACGGTCCGCTACACCGGAACAACGGATGCTGCAACGCGGGCGATGCAGCACCGGGCAAGCATGCCCCATCACGAACAGGAGTGCACTATGATCACAGGATCCCTTCCGGCCCTGGTCACGCCCTTGAAGAACGGCGCGGTGGATTTCGATACGCTGGGCAAACTGGTGGAATGGCACATTGCCGAAGGCAGCAACGGTCTGGTGCCCGTCGGCACCACGGGCGAGAGCCCGACGCTGAGCCATAGCGAACATATGGCGGTCGTCGAGGAGGTGGTGCGCGCCAGCGCGGGCCGCATCCCCGTGGTAGCGGGCGCGGGCAGCAACAACACCGCCGAAACGGTTGAATTCATGCAGCACGCGCACAAGGTTGGCGCCGATGCCGCTCTGGTCGTTACCCCCTATTACAACAAGCCGACCCAAGCCGGGCTGATCGCGCATTTTACCGCCGCACATGACAGCTGCGATCTGCCGATCATCATCTACAACATCCCGGGACGGTCGGCCGTAGATATGTCACCCGCGACGATGGGCGAGCTGGCAAAATTGCCGCGCATCATCGGCGTCAAGGATGCGACCGGGGATCTTGCCCGCGTCTGCACGCAGCGCATCACCTGCGGGCCGGATTTCATCCAGATCTCGGGCGAGGATGCAACCGCCCATGGCTTCAACGCGCAGGGCGGCGTGGGCTGCATTTCCGTCACCGCAAATGCGGCACCCCGTCTGTGCGCGGAACTGCAGGCGGCCTGCCTGCGCGGCGATTATGCCGAGGCGCTGAAAATTCAGGACCGCCTGATGCCACTGCATCATGCGATATTTACCGAGCCGGGGCTGGTTGGAGTGAAATATGCATTATCGCTTCTGGGCCGGTGCAGCCCGGATGTCCGGTCGCCCCTCGTGCCTTTGACGGATGGGGCCAAGGCGCAGGTCGAATCGGCAATGCGTCACGCGGGTCTTCTGGCCTGAGCCTCAGCGGTAACGCGATGGCGCCTGCCCGAAGCGGGCCGAATAAGCACGGCTGAAATGCGATGAATTGGCAAACCCTGTTGCCAGCGCGATCTGCGTCAGGGGCAGGGAAGAGTTGCGCAACAGGCTTTGCGCCCGGTCCAGCCGAAGCGCGCGGTAATACCGCATTGCAGGCTCCTGCAGCTGATCGGTGAACAAGCGGTTCAGCTGCCGCGCCGAGACGCCCGCGATTGCCGCAAGCTGGGTCAGATCCAGTGGATCGGCCACATGGCTTTCCATCGCCTCGACCGCGTCAAGAATGGCCGGCGTATGGGTTCCGACGCGCTGGACCAGCCCGGCGCGCTGCGGACCGACGGGGGGGCGGATATCGGTATGCATGAACCAATCGCTCACCTGACGCGCAAAGGCCGCGCCATGCTGGCGCGCGATGAGCGCGTGCATCATGTCCAAGGGAGCGGTGCCGCCGGCGCAGGTCATCCGGTCGCGGTCGATCACGTAGAGTGTGCGCTCGATCACCAGATCAGGGGAAAGCTCGGCCAATGCCTCGGCATATTCCCAATGCAGCGTCATGCGCCGCCCCACCATCAGCCCCGCCCGCGCCAGAATTACGGGCCCGCCTGACACTCCGCCAAGGGCAACACCTTCGCGCGCCAGCCGCGCCAGCCACTTATACAGCCTCGCGTCGTTGTATTCGCTGATATCGCCCCCCGCGATCAGGAACAGCATATCCAGTCTCGGCGCATCGCCGATCTGGGCATCGGGTGGCACCACCGCGGCGCCGGAACTGCGCACTGGCAGACCATCCGCCGCCAGATGCACCACTTCGTAAAGCGCATGTCCGGCAAGCAGATTGGCCGCGCGCAAAGGCTCGACCGTTGCGGCGTAGGACATCACGGCAAAATTGGCGATCGGCAGGATACCGATTCGGGTAACCTTTGGAGATTGATCAGAGCGCATGTCCATTTTCGACATATACGCGACCTTTATGGGAAAGTGCAAATATCAACGCGGTATATGTTAACCGCAACTCACCCAACGATGGATGAAATTCCCATGCACTATTCGGCACTCCGCATCCTGAAAGAAGGCCTGACAGGCAACAAGGGCTGGAAACCCGTCTGGCGCGAGCCAGAGCCGAAAGCCGAATATGATGTCATCATCATCGGCGGCGGTGGCCACGGGCTTGCGACAGCTTATTATCTGGCCAAGGAATATGGCATCACCAATGTCGCCGTTCTGGAAAAAAGCTGGATCGGCAGCGGCAACGTCGGCCGTAATACCACCATTATCCGCTCCAACTACCTTTTGCCCGGCAACGAGCCATTCTACGAGCTGTCGCTGAAGCTGTGGGAAGGGCTGGAGCAGGATTTCAACTATAATGCGATGGTGAGCCAGCGATCGATTCTGAACCTGCTGCATTCGGACGCGCAGCGCGATGCGTTCATCCGCCGCGGCAACGCGATGTTTTTGGCGGGCGCGGACGCGGAATTTGCCACGGCCGACCAGCTGCGCGCAGAACTTCCGTTCCTTGATTTCGACAATGCGCGCTTTCCGATCAAAGGCGGTCTTTTTCAGCGGCGCGGTGGCACGGTGCGCCACGACGCGGTTGCCTGGGGCTATGCGCGCGGCGCGGACCGCCGCGGCGTCGACATCATCCAGAACTGCGAAGTCACCGGGTTCGACATCGAAAACGGCGTCTGCCGCGGCGTTCAGACATCGCGCGGGCCGATCCGCGCCAGAAAAGTGGCGATGTGCGTCGCCGGCTCCTCGGGCCGCGTTGCTGCCATGGCGGGCCTGCGCCTGCCCATCGAATCCCACGTCCTTCAGGCCTTTGTCACCGAAGGGCTGAAGCCGGTCATTCCGGGCGTCATTACCTTTGGCGCGGGGCATTTCTATGTCAGCCAGTCCGACAAGGGTGGGCTTGTATTCGGCGGCGATCTGGACGGCTACAACTCCTACGCCTCGCGCGGCAACCTTCCGGTGGTCGAGGACGTGGCCGAAGGTGGCATGGCAATCATGCCCATCATCGGCCGTGCGCGTCTTTTGCGCAGCTGGGGCGGTATCATGGATATGTCGATGGATGGCTCGCCCTATATCGACAAGACCTCTGTCGGCGGACTCTATTTCAACGGCGGCTGGTGCTATGGCGGCTTCAAGGCAACTCCCGGATCGGGCCTGTGCTATGCGCATCTGATCGCCAAGGATACATACCACCCCGTCGCCACGGAACTGCGGCTGGACCGGTTCAGACGCGGTCACATGATCGACGAAAAGGGTCAGGGCAACCAGCCCAACCTGCATTGAGGGGCCGGATGTTCTTGTCAGACCAGAATACTCACGCCCCGCTCTGCCGCCATTCGTCAAAATCGTGTGACGCGCAGACATCGCAACTTGCATCCCCGGAATTCGCGCGAATTCCGTGTCACTTCGAGGTGAGCAAATGATCATCAACCATCCCCTTCTTGGACCGCGCGACGTTGCCGAATTCATTTACCTCGGCGATGCGTGCCTTATCGACCGCCCCGACTGGGAGGCCGATGACGCAGCCGAGGCCTTTCATGAATACGGCTATCTGCGCGACAATATTGCCGGTCCGATGCAGGAACTCTGGTATCACGAACAGGGCGACCGCAGCTGGCTCGTCGTGACCCGCGATACCCTGACCCACGAAATCACGAATGTCGAAATGGCCCGCGACGTGGCCCGCGCACGGGGGCGCAGCAAATGAGCCAGATCAACCGTATCACTGGCGGTCTTGTCGACCGCTCCAGGACGATGAACTTTACGTTCAACGGCAAGTCGATGCAGGGCTATGCTGGCGATACGCTGGCCTCGGCGCTGCTGGCCAACGGTCAGGTGCTGGTCGGGCGGTCGTTCAAGTATCACCGCCCCCGTGGCATCCTCACCGACGGCTCCGAAGAGCCGAACGCGCTGGTGGAGTTGCGCAGCGGTGCCGCGCAGGAACCCAACACCCGCGCCACCGTTACCGAGCTCTTTGACGGGTTGACCGCCGCCAGCCAGAACCACCGCGGTTCGCTGGAAAACGATTTCATGGCGATAACCGATCTGGCCTCGCCTTTTCTGAGCGCAGGGTTCTACTACAAGACCTTCATGTGGCCCGCCGCCTTCTGGGAGAAAGTCTACGAGCCCATCATCCGCAAATCGGCCGGTCTGGGCCGTCTGTCGATGCAGGAAGATCCCGACACCTATGACAAGGGGTTCCTTCATTGCGATCTGCTCGTTATCGGTGCTGGCCCTGCTGGCCTTTCGGCCGCGCTGGCTGCGGCGCGCAGCGGCGCTCGGGTCATTCTCGCGGATGAGGATTTCGCGCCCGGCGGACGTCTGAACTCGGAAACATACGCTGTGGACGGCATGTCCGGAACGGATTGGGCCACGCAGGCCGTGGCCGAACTGACTTCGATGGATAACGTGCGTCTGATGACACGCACAACTGTCTATGGTGCCTATGACCACGGCATCTATGGCGCGCTTGAGCGCTGCACCGACCACCTGCCCGGCGCAGGCGGCAAGCCGCGGCAGGTTCTGTGGCGGATCTATTCCAAACGCGCCGTGCTGGCGGCGGGCGCAACCGAGCGGCCCATCGCCTTTGGCAACAACGACCGCCCCGGCATCATGCTGGCCAGCGCCGTGCGCACCTATGTCAATCGCTTCGGCGTGGCACCGGGCAAGCGCGTCGCGGTTCTGACCAACAATGACGATGGCTGGCGTACCGCTCACGATCTGGTCGCCAAAGGTATCGCGGTCACTGCGGTGATCGATACGCGCAACGGGCCAGCGCCACTTGAGGTTGCCGGCGCGCGTCACATCCGCGGCGCGGGCGTGGTTGACACGGCGGGCCGCAGGGCGCTGTCGCGCATCACCCTGACTGATGGGCAGATGATCGATACCGATTGTCTTGCCGTCTCGGGCGGGTGGAACCCGGCTGTGCACCTGACTTGCCACCAGCAGGGTCGCCCGGTGTGGAATGAACAGATTTCGGCTTTCGTACCCGGCAATATCCTGCCTGCGGGTATGGTCGTCGCGGGTGCGGCCAACGGCGCACTGTCATTGGGCGCGGCTCTTACCGCAGGCCGGGATGCCGCGAACGCGCAACTGTCCGACCTCGGCTTTACCGCGCCGGACACCGCCGCTCCCACGGCAGAGGACGAAGGATTCAGCTGCGAGCCGAAATGGCACATCCCTTCGGGCAAGAAGCGCGCCTGGGTCGATTTCCAGAACGACGTGACAGTCAAGGACATCAGATTGTCCCACCGCGAGGGGTTCAAATCGGTCGAGCATCTGAAGCGTTACACCACCACCGGCATGGCCACCGATCAGGGCAAGACATCGAACATGTCGGCGCTGGCGATCATGTCGGAATGCACAGGCAAGTCGATCCCCGAAACCGGAACCACCATCTTCCGCCCGCCTTATACGCCCGTGCCGATCGGCGCGCTGGCCGGCCGGTCGCGCGGCAAGGATTTCCGCCCCTACCGCCTGACACCCAGCCATGAATGGGCCACCAGGCATGGGGCGACCTTTGTCGAGGTCGGCAACTGGCTGCGCGCGCAATGGTTTGTCAAAGGCAATGAAAACGGCTGGCGCGATTCCGTTGACCGCGAGGTGCTGAATACCCGGAATTCCGTTGGCATCTGCGACGTGACCACGCTGGGCAAGATCGATATCCAGGGCAAGGATGCGGCAGAATTCCTGAACAAGGTTTATGCGAACGCCTTTGCGAAGCTGGCCGTCGGCCGGGTGCGCTATGGCATCATGCTGCGCGAGGACGGCATCTGCTATGATGACGGCACTACCGCGCGCATGTCGGAAAACCACTTCGTGATGACCACCACCACGGCCAACGCGGTTCTGGTGTTCCGGCGGATGGAATTCGCGCGTCAGTGCCTTTTCCCCGAGATGGACGTGCACCTGATCTCGACCACCGATGCGTGGGCGCAGTTCGCTGTTGCCGGGCCGAATGCACGCAAGCTGCTCAGCAAGATCGTCGATGCCGATAGCCAGGACATGTCCAATGAGGCGTTCCCCTTCATGGCTTGCGGCGAGGTGACAGTCTGCGGTGGCACGCCGGGTCGCCTGTTCCGGATCTCCTTCTCGGGCGAACTGGCCTATGAGATCGCGGTGCCTGCACGCTACGGCAATTCGCTGATCGAAGCCCTTATGAAGGCGGGCGAGGAATTCGGCGCCTGCCCCTACGGCACCGAGGCACTGGGGGTGATGCGGATCGAAAAGGGTCACGCGGCCGGGAACGAGCTGGACGGGCGCACCACGGCGCACATGCTGGGCATGGGCGGAATGGTCAGCAAGAAGAAGGACAGTATCGGCAAGATCCTGTCCCAGCGTCCTGACATGAATCGTGACGATGCCGAAAGACTGGTGGGCTTCCGCCCTGTCGATCGCAGCCAGAAACTGATTGCGGGGTCGCATTTCCTCACCAAGGGCGATGAGGCCACAATGGCCAACGATCAGGGCTGGATGACATCTGTTGCCTGGTCGCCCAGCCTGAATCACTCGGTCGGGCTTGGCTTCATCAAATCAGGCCATACGCGCATGGGCGAGATTGTCCGCGCCGTCAGCCCTGTTCACAACACCGAGATGGACGTCGAGATTGTCTCGGCCCACTTCATCGATCCCGAAGGAGAGCGTCTGCGTGCCTGATTTCACCCTCATCTCCGCACCGCCTCTGGCGGGCTACAACAGCAGCTTTGGCGATATCAAGCTGAGCGCGCCAAAAGATCTGGCCATAGTCTCCATCGCCCTGCCCTTGGGGGGTGAAGACGCAGCCAAAGCGGCAATCACATCGGCTTTCGGCATCGATCTGCCAGACACGGTGGGCACGTCGAGCCCGACCAAGGACGGCACGGCGTCGCTCATGCGCCTTGGCGCCGATCAGGCCTTTGTTGTCTTCACCAGCGCCACGCCCGATGCAGAACGCCAGATCGCGGCCAAGCTGAACGGCACGGCCTACACGACCGATCAGACCGATGCATGGTGTTCGCTGGAGATCTCCGGCCCCGGCGCACGCCGTGCGCTGGAGCGGATCTGCCCAATCGACCTGCACCCTGATGCCTTTGCCGTAGGCGCCGTTGCGCGGACGGTGATGGAGCATATGGGCGCCATCATTGCGCGTACCGGCGATGACTCGTTTCTGCTGCTCTCGGCCAGCTCTTCGGCCAAATCCTTCCTCCACGCGGTCGAATTGTCGGCCCGGAACGTTATCTGAGGCGGCTGGTATTTGAAAATCGGAGGCGCCGCTTGTAGCGCCTTTCGCAATGGAAAAACGGGCGATGGTCATTCCGGCGCCCGTTTTTTTGTTCTGCGGGGAAAGCGGCCGACTATATGTCAGCCCGGCGTCAACTGCCGGTCAGAACCAAAAAATCAAGCGGCGCAACGCTGGATTGACCGCGTCGCTTTCCCGCTGCGCTGGAAATGATTGGCGTCAAACACCCACTACTGCAATGAGCTTCCTGGAGCGGGCGACGGGAATCGAACCCGTATCATCAGCTTGGAAGGCTGAGGTCTTACCATTACACAACGCCCGCTCGGACATGCCTCTGTTAGCGCGCGCCGCGCGGCGAGGCAAGCGGGCAGGATAATTTTTTGCGCGTCCCTATTCAGTAAAGTTTACGCAGCCTCTCGGGGTCGCTCCCCATGAGGTAGCGCGCAAGAAGCCACATGTTGCGCGCGCCCCGCCTCAGCCAGCCATCCCGCCGATACCGAGCCGCGCTGCTGCGCAGCGCCAGAGGCATCATCCGCAGCCGCCGCCCCAGCAGGCGGGACATTGCGACATCCTCCATGAGCGGAATATCCTGGTATCCGCCCAGCGCCTCATATTCGTCCCGCGCAATCAACAGCCCCTGATCGCCATATGGCAGGCACAGCAGCCGCGCGCGCAGATTGGCCCAGCCAGCAACAATACCGGGCGCGATCCCTTGCGAATCAAAGGTCAGACGAAAATAGCCGGGTCTGCCGTCAGCCATCTGCGCCTTGACTGCCCGAACCCAGCCTTCGGGAAGCTGCGTGTCGGCATGAAGGAAAAGCAGCCACGCGCCCTCTGCCGCGTCGGCCCCGCGGCGCAATTGCCCGCCCCGCGATGCAGGCCCCGCGACCCAGACCGCGCCCACTTCTTTTGCGATCTGTGCCGCACCGTCGCGCGATCCGCCGTCCGACAGGATCAGTTCGCGAATCAAACCTGCCTCAACCCCTGCCATGAGACCGCCCAGCAATGCCGGAAGATCATCTGCGGCATCGAGCACCGGCACGATAACCGACAATCCTGCGCGCATCACCGCCCCCTGTTGCCCGCGCCCTTGATCCTGTAGACAGGCCGGGCACCAAGCGAGAGGTAGCAGTCATGCGCTCCATCCACCAGATCACGGGCAGTGATGCCCACCACTTCCTTCAGGGGCTGATCACCAACGATCTGGCCAAGCTGGCACAGGGCTTGGTATACACCGCCATGCTCACCCCTCAGGGAAAATATCTGGCCGATTTCTTCCTGTTTGAGCGGGATGGCGTCATTCATCTGGACGTGGCCAAAACGATTGCGCCCGGCTTGATTCAGCGGCTGAACATGTATCGCCTGCGGGCCGAGGTGCAGATTTCCGAGGTTGATCTGAAGGTTCAGCGCGGCACTGGCGAGGCGCCCGCAAATGCTTTGGCCGACCCCCGCCATGCGGATATGGGCTGGCGGCTCTATGGTGCGGATGCGGGGGATGATGGCACCGATTGGGACGCGCTGCGCGTTGCCCATTGCATCCCGGAAACCGGGATTGAGCTGACGCCCGACACCTTCATCCTGGAGGCCGGGTTCGAGCGTCTGAACGGCGTCGATTTCCGCAAAGGCTGCTATGTCGGTCAGGAAGTCACCGCGCGGATGAAGCACAAGACCGAACTACGCAAGGGTCTGGCAACGGTCGAGGTGGACGGCACCGCCCCGGTGGGCAGCGACATTACAGCGGGCGGCAAACCGGCGGGCACGCTTTATACCCAGTCGGGCGGGCGCGGCATTGCCTATCTGCGGTTTGACCGGGCCACCGGTCCGATGGAGGCGGCGGGCGCGGCTGTCCTCTATACCCGCGCTTGACCGGCGCCGCGCCGCGCGGCATCACTGGCTCATGATGATATACAAGATATTCCGTTCCGCCGAATGGGACGCCCTGCGCGCCGCAGGCACCAGCGATGGCGCGCCGGTCGATGTGGCCGATGGCTATATCCACTTTTCGACCCGCGCACAGGCGCCCGAAACAGCAGCCAGACATTTCGCGGGCGAAGCCGATCTAATGCTCCTTGGCGTTGAGGCAGAGGCGCTTGGCGGCGATCTGCGGTGGGAGCCGTCGCGCGGCGGCGCGCTTTTTCCTCATCTCTACCGGCCCCTGCGTCTGGAGGATGTGACCAGCGCGGAACCGCTGCCCTTGCAGGATGGCGCGCACAGGTTTCCGTGGAACACGCAATGAGCGCGGCGAGCCGGATCGGACTTGGCCTCTTGCACCGGATGGACCCCGAGCGCGCGCATGGTCTGGCCTTGCGGGCGCTGCGCAGTGGCCTGATGCCGCTGCCGGGACGCATCACATCCGAGCGGCTTGCCTGCACTGTGGCGGGGCTGCGGCTGGACAACCCCATCGGCCTTGCCGCCGGGTTCGACAAGAACGCCGAGGCACTGACCCCGCTTGCACGCGCCGGTTTCGGGATGATCGAGGTGGGCGCCGTGACGCCCCGTCCCCAGCCCGGCAACCCCCGGCCCCGTCTTTTCCGCCTTGCTGCGGATCGCGCCGTCATCAACCGTTTCGGGTTCAACAACCTGGGGATGGAGGCGGCGGCGGCGCGGCTGGCGCGGCGGCCTCGGGATGCGGTGATCGGTCTCAATCTGGGCGCAAACAAGGATAGCGGCGACCGCGCCGAGGATTTCTCCCGCGTGCTGGCTCATTGCGGGCGGTATGTTGATTTCGCAACCGTCAACGTGTCCAGCCCCAACACCGAAAAGCTGCGCGATCTGCAAGGCGGCGACGCCTTACGCGCCTTGTTGGCGGGCGTGATGGAGGCTAGACGCGGGCTGGAGCGGCCCGTTCCGATCTTTCTGAAGATCGCGCCCGATCTGGAGGATGGCGCGCTGGGCGAGATCGCAGATGTCGCGCGCGGCGCCGGGCTGGCGGGCATCATCGCGACCAATACGACGCTTGACCGCGGCGGCCTGACCTCTGCCGCAAAGGATGAGGCCGGCGGGCTGTCGGGCGCACCGCTGTTTGAAAAATCGACCCGCGTTCTGGCGCGGCTGTCGCAGCTTACAGAAGGCAGGATGCCGCTGATCGGCGTCGGCGGCATTGCAACGCCCGAGCAGGCCTATGCCAAGATCCGAGCGGGGGCCAGCGCTGTTCAACTCTATTCCGCGCTGATCTATGCAGGGCTGCCGCTCGTGGTGCAGATCGCGCGCGGGCTGGATCGGCTTCTGGAGGCTGATGGCCACCCCAACGTGGCCAGCGCGGTGGGCACGCGGCGCGAGGCGTGGCTTTGAATACCGGGCGCAAACCAATCTCAAAGCAGGCCGCCTTTACCTGGGCAGACCCGGCGCTGCTGGAACTGAGGCGGCAGATGCGTTGGTCCTACCTGCCGCCCCTGATGATCAATCTTGCCTACGATATTTCGTCGACCACCGGTATTGGGGGCACATTTTCGTCAAGGAATCTTGGCCGGTCTGCCGCTTTCCTTGCTGGCTTGGCGTTCGGGGCGGGCCTGCTCTGGGCATTACCATCCTACTTGTACCTGGCTGTGATACGTGATCTGCATTTCCGGCATCATTGGTGAGGCCGGGAGCAACCGGATGAAGCGCGATCTGGCGATCCGCGCGTTGAAGATGCCCATTGCCTTTCGCACATCGTCCAAAGGCTGCACCCATCACACCGATCGCGGCAGTCAGGGCGGATTCATCCGGTCGTCGCAACACCCGTTCCAGGAGGTATAGATAACATCAGGCAGACGTAAATCAGAACCTTCGACGCAAAACGCAAATTACGCTCGCCGGGAGGGCCATCGAGACTGGCAACATGAGCATCTGTGCCGGTTCTGGCGGGGGGTTGGCCGCAGGTCATTCCAGTGAGGTGTCCGCCGTCGAAGCGGGTGTTTCCGGTCCTGTCGGAATCAGGTGGTTTCGAAGTTCTGGCGGAATGCCTCCGCACATCCTGCACCCTCGGCGATGTCCCTGACGAGCCGGATCCTGATTCACTCTGAACCAGAAGAAATTGCTCTGGAATGTGCAAGAGGGACAGTATGCGCGCAATTGCACGCAAGCTGTCCAAGGTCACCCAGCACAGTTTCGCGGGAGATCAGGCGTAATCTGCAACGCGCAGCGGGGATTTCGACTATCGCGCTCTCCCAGTGTGGCATGCGGATCGCGCAGCCAGCGCCTGGAATCCATCAGGCTGGCGACTGACCCCGCCTTGCATGATTATGCGCAGTACCGACTGTGCGGTCTTATCGCCCCGCATGGTGGCATCGCCTTTAATGAGCCTGTTGCGGTATGGAAAGGACGGCGGGCCGTTCACCGGCAAAGCCGCCGCTGGTCCCGTGCCTGGAGCCCGGAACAGATCGCGCAACGTCTGAAGAGAGACTTCCCCAAGGATTCAACCATGCGTACCGGCTAGGAGGCCGTCTATCAGGCGCTCTGTATTTAAGGCGAGGTGGACCTCTCGGCCTGTATGCGCTCTGGCCGCGCGCTGCGGTTGCCTCGCGAACGTACCCGAAGTCGTGGCAGACCCTTCCTCGCAGAGACGCTGATGATCAGCGACCGCCCAGCAGGGATTGGCGACAGGGCTGTCCTTGGGCATTGGAAGGGCGACATTCCCGGTCAGAGAAGTTCAGTGATTGGCACTGCGCCCGAGCACACAACACGCTTCACCATGCTTTTGCACCTGCCGCGTATGGCGGGCCATTGAAAGGGCGATATGCCGGGAAATGCACCTGCACTGGCCGGTCATGGTGCAGAGGCTGTCCGCGACGCGAGCGCGGCGACAATCCTGTGCCTACCTACTCATCTCGGCGCTCCTCGACGCAGGGTCAGGGTCAGGGTCAGGGTGCGGAAATGGCTCAACATACACAACTCCAGATCGATACGGCGATGGAATTTCATTTCTGTGACCCACAAAGCCCTTTGCAGCGCGGAAGCAATGAAAACACCACCGGGCTGCTGCGCTAATATTTCCAAAGTGAACGGATCTTTCAGCATGGCACCAGGCGATCGCTGTTGCGCACGCTTTGAACAACAAGACCCTCGGCTGACGAACACCCGCCAAAGCTCTCGACCCACTGCTCAAGACGCATCCAGCAGAACATGTTGCGACGACCAGTTGAAGCCGGCATATATCTGCTGGTCACTGGACCCGCCGCGATGGGTGCGGTCCTGCCGGTCGAGGCATGGTATGTCGCCGCTGTTCTTATGATTCCCTGCGGGCTGGGGCTACAGGACGCTGTGGCCGATGCCATGACGGTCGAAGCCGTGCCCGTGGTGATGCCGCGGGCGTGCCGCTTGACGAGGCGATATCGTGCGCGCTGCATACCATGCTGCAGACGCTGGGCGGGATCGCGCCCATCGGAGCGGCACGCTGATCGTTGCAGCGATCAACATCATCGCCTTTGCGGGGGGCCCGAAACCCTGCCGCAATCCTCCAAGGCTGAGGTTTACGCCCGTATATACGCGATCGCAATCACCGCGTCGGCGGTCTCCGTGTCGGGCGTTCTGCTGGCATCGTGGCAGCGGCGGCGCGGCCTGGGCCGCGATGTAGCTCTGCCGGAGACGTCCTCGCCACCCCGACCGTACCCAATCCCTGAGATTTCATTGGTGGTGCTTTTGTCACGCTGTCGCTGACGGTCGGGCTGATGGATTTTCCTTTCGCGCAGGAAATCGTCTTTGCGGGGCAATGGCCGTCATGCTGCTCTTGATGCGGCAGTTGATCCGTCCGATCGCCCGGCGCAGGCACGGATGTTGATTGGCACCCCTGATGGTGTTCGTGTTCAAGGCTGTTCCCCTACCCGGCCCCGCACCACTTGAATCGTGATTGGCAGGCTTGAATTCGATACACAGTTTCCGGCGGTGCCGGGGCTTGTCGCCTTCACCCTGATCTTGGCCGCTTATCCTGACTGTCATATCTCGAAAGTCCTGACGCTGCCGAATATTGCGCTGTAATATGAAATTCGGAACATTACCGCGTCACTGCCAAAGACATTATCGATTCGCGCTTTATCGCTGTGCTGGACACCACCGCCGAAAACCCATTGAGCCGAATTGCCGTTATCCCCATGCTGGCACGGATCGCGCGCAATGCGCCCGAAATCTCAAGGCGACCTGCTTTGCAGTAATGTTTTCCTTCACCCATATCGCGCTGTCAGCGTTTGCCTTGGAGACAAAATATCTCTTTCTGGTCACGCACGAGGTGACGGACCGCAGACTGGCGCAGTTCTGTTTCGGGCTGATTACAACCAACTTGGCATCCAGGTGATTGCAGTGGCCGTGCTGACGGTTGTATTGCCGCTGACACCGATATTTCTGGTTCAATCTTAGGAACTGCGCACGAGCGACGAGATAGCGGCCTCATAACACCCGATCCACAGGCGCACAGATGCCGGTTTGATCATAGCCGGAAAGTTGCGTGCCATTTTTTTATAGCGTGTTGCGATCCGCCTGAACGAAGCTTTCAGGCATCCAAAGAACCGTTCGATCCTGGTGCGTTGCCTGTAGAGTGCGGCGTCGAGATCTTTGAGTAGTTTGCGGCTGGATCTGGAAGGGATTACGTCAACAGCACCCTGCTCCCAGATGATTTCCTCGATCCGATCGGCCTCCTATGCTCTGCAGGCGGGCACGTGCTGGCCCTGTTGCAGCGCAGCCAACAGGCGCTTGCATGGGGGCCATCATGGGCCTGACCGGATGTTGATCCGGACCGGATCGGGAAGCCATCGTGATTGGCAAGGGCATGAGTTTTCGCCCTCAACCCGCCGCGCGAGCGCCCGTGGCAACGACGCGGGTCGCTTTCCGAGCGTCGTTGCAGAAGGGCGAGCCCGGGCAGACGGGCCGTCCACCATGACCATGTCACCATTCTGCGCGTCCGGGACCCGCTCCCGGATGCCCGCGCAGGTCCAGCGATTGAAGCGGGTGCAGATCGCGGGGGGTCTGTATTATGCGGACAGACCGGCACAAGGGATGCCGGTGCGCAAGACGAGGAAGACGCCAACGATCACGCGCCGGTCATCCACCCGCTTCACGCCGCGAGACGTGTTTGGCAGCACTGATTTGATAAAGTTCCATTCTACGGGTTGCTGACGTTCATCTGATTTGAATGAGTGTTGCCGCAATGGTGACGAAGACTTTGAAG
>JAUNVT010000334.1 GCA_030540655.1 Rhodobacterales bacterium | reverse complement strand
GCCACCGCGCCCGGCGTCGGCCCGCCGGCGGCGACAGCCTTGATCGCGGCGGTGGGCGATGCCTCCAGGTTCACATCGGCGCGCCATTTCGCAGCGTGGCTTGGCGAGTGGTAATCGAGAGCATATCGGGCGGATCGGCAAAGGAGGAGATCGCGACCTGCGAACGCTCCTGATCCACGGCGCCCGCGCCATGGCCGGCACGAGAGTCCGGCGCGGTGTCCGACCGCGCCCGTGGCTTCAGGCGTTGATCGCCCGGCGTCCGGTCAGCGTCGCCGCGGTGGCCGTGGCCAACAAGACGGCGCGCGCGCTCCGGGCCATGATCCGGCGGGAAGAGGCGTATCGGCCCTGCGGTATTCGAAGCCGCCGCTTGAAAGAGATCGGCGCCCTCACCTTGTGGCGCCGACTTGCGAGGGCAGGCAAAGGATGATGGCAGACCCGGGCAACCGGGGTTTGGCAAAAGCCCTTGAAACGATACGAGCCGGCATGAGCCCGTCCATGTCTGGCCGCCGAATAGCGGAAACCATCAGGGCCAGCGACCACATGGTCGCGTAAACATGCCGGATACACGACTGCAGGCACCGGTCAAATCGTCGTCGCAGAAACCCCTTGCAAAAAGGAGGCGGTCCATACACGTCGTCTAGTCCGAGGAGCAGCGCGCCGACCAGAGGGATGACTGCTTCGACGTTGGGGAAGATGCCGGCGACATCACTGCGGCGCTTCACCTCCTTTTTCAGACGTTCGATCGGGTTGGTCGAATGCAGCCTGGCGCGAAATTTCCTTGAGAAGATCATGCAGGCCAGGACTCCGTGCTCCGCATCATCCAGGATATACGCCGGCTTTGGCACCTTTGGTCTGATCTGATCAGCGACGGCACGCCATTGAGTGCTCGCCGCCTCTGCGGTTTCCCGGGCGAATGCGGTGGCGATGAAAGCCGGTACAACCCGTCTGCCGCTCTTCCCGGCAGGGGCAGGCGCCTTGCGCTGAAAATGGACCCGACAGCGCGGCCGGGTTGCGCAGAGCATCTTTGTCACGGCCGACTTGATACCCCTCCTGCGCGGCCGGGATCACGAGCTTCACCCCTCGCAGGCCGCCCCGGGTCAACTTGCGCAGAAACTCCGTCCAGATCGGTTCTGCCCCGGACGCTCTGTTTGCATGCCCGGAACCTCGCGGCGGCCGTCCATGTTGGCGCCCACCGCGATGATGACAGCGACAGAGACGATCCGGCCACCGCGCCGGCCCTTGAAGGAGGTGGCGTCAATCCACCGACAGGACCAGTCGCCTTCGGCTGGCCGGTCGGGAAATGCCTTCACCTTCCCGTCGATCTCGCCGCAGAGTCGCGAGACGCTTGGAGATGCCGCTCATTCCCATCGCCTTACCAGATCGTCGACAAACCGGGTTGAGACGCCCTTGGATGCAGACTTCTTGCATCACCGCCGTCAGTGCCTTCCCGGCCATCCGGCGCGGCGCGGAAAAGCTTGGAAAACAGGGACCCTTACGCAGCTTCGGTAGGCGCAGCCCGACGGTACCCGCCCGCGTCTTTCAGGCGCGGTCTCGATACCCTTCCGCTGCGCCAGGCGCATCGGGTCATTCCCCACAGGCGGCACCGGTCGCAGTGCCTGCCTCAAGCTCCATCACCCGCACGGCTGCAAAGCCTGTCATCTCACGAAGCAGATCGGCGTCAGGGGTCTTTTCTACAAGCGCATTCAGGTTCATCAATATCGTCGATGACCACCTCTGCCAGAAGCTGCACCGCCCATAGGGACATGATCAGAACGAGACA
>JAUNVT010000333.1 GCA_030540655.1 Rhodobacterales bacterium | reverse complement strand
CGGAGGGCGGTAGCGCCGGCACATCCGCATCTGCCCCTTCCAGGCGATGTCACGCAGGGCCCGGGGGCAGATCCTCGATGCTGTCGGGAGCCTGCGACTGGCGCGCGCTTGCACGCGATGCCTTCACGCACCCTCGATCAGCATGCGCCGCTCAAGCCCGCTGCCCGGCCCTGGTGAGCCCGCCCCGACGCAGGCTGGCGCCGCTGGAATGATCCGAGGGGGGGTGAGTCCCAGACAGGCTGTCAACTGGCGGGGATTGTCGAACCGGTGAAAATCCCCGACTTCGGCCACCACGGTCACGGCACGCTGAAGGCGACGCCGCGCATGGCCCTGTATTGCTCCGACCGCCGGCGCAAGGCTCCAGCCCGTCTGATGGACTGATCAAGCGGCCATCAGGTCATCTGCGGGTCCAAAATATTCATAGTGGATCCGATCTTGCGCGACGCCAGCCATCTCCAAGCCAGTCACGAACTTCTTCAGGAACGCTTTCGGACCGCAGATGAAATAGTCGGCCTCATGGGTTGGGGTCTTCTCAACCAGCCAATCCAGCGGAATCTGGCCAGTAGCTTCGTAGCCTTCATCTTCGGGACGAGGACGTTCGTAGAAGATGTCTACCTTCGCGCCGGTCTGTTCGGCCAGTTCCCGAACGTGCTCACCCATTGCATGAACAGAGCCGTCCAGCGCGCCGTGGATATAATGTATGGCCGTGGGCGAGGAATGGGCCGCAAGTGTCTCGAACATCGCAACCATGGGAGTCAGCCCGACGCCGCCGCTGAGCAGAACGACCGGGCGCGACAATTTTTCGGGGAGAACGAACTCGCCCGCAGGGGGTGCGACCTTCAGTTTCGTGCCGGGCATGGCACTGTCATGCAGCCACCCGGAAACGACGCCGCCCGGCTCGCGCTTCACCGAAATCCGATAGCCCTCACCGTTCGACGCCGTTGAGATACTGTAGTTTCGCCTTTGCGAAACCTCTCCCGGCCGTTCGATCAGGAAGGTCAGATACTGACCGGGCAGATGGGCAGCGACAGGCCCGCCATCGGCAGGGCGCAGCAGGAATGACGTGATGACATCGCTTTCCTTTTTCCGATCCTCAACGACGAAATCGCGCCAGCCCGTCCAGCCGCCGGGCATCTGCGCAGAATCGTCGTAAAGCACTTTTTCGCGCGCCATGAGAATATTGGCGAGCGCCCAGTATGCCTCGCCCCAGGCGGCCATCACACCGTCTGTCGCCGCATCACCAAGGACATCTCCGATCGCCCCCAGCAAAGCGTCGGCAACGTAGGGATAATGTTCGGGCAAGATCTGAAGCCCCACATGCTTCTGGGCAATCCGTTCGACCGTAGAACCCAACACGCCGAGCGTTTCGATGTTACGCGCGTAAGCCAGCACTGCGTTGGCCAGAGCCTTTGTCTGCGAGCCTGTCTCTCCATGATGGGACTGGTTGAAAAGGGCGCGAATTTCTGCGTCACGAAAGAGCCGCTCATACATGCGCTGCGTGATCTCCTCACCTTTCGCTTCCAATGCGGGAACGGTCGCTTTCACTATTTCGATGGTTTTCCGACTGAGTGCTTCGGCCATGTTGTCTTCCTTTGCTCGCGTTTTTGTTCCTGCGCTCGCGTAGACGAAAAGCGGGGGCGCATCCGGATTCATGTACAACCGGTACATGTACCGGGACGCGATCTAATGACTTGGTAAAAACATGCAAGCAAAATACCTATATGTTCACCGCCGGCTTGTCCTGCCGTTCTGCAGGACCGACGCCCCTCCCGGCAGATTGC
>JAUNVT010000100.1 GCA_030540655.1 Rhodobacterales bacterium | reverse complement strand
AGCCAGCCACGGCGGGTGCCATCGCGCACAACGAGGCCCTGCGCACATCGAAATACCTTGGCCGAGCGATCTGGCGAAACTGGAGCGGATACCATCACCTTCGGTGCGGAAACGGTCAGCGTGCCGCGCGCCCGCGTCCTCAATGAGGCCGGGTCAATTTTGAACGCTCATTGACAAACCTGTAATACCGACTCCGATCTTTTCCAGCAGCATTGCTGCACTCTGGTCCCAAGTCAGCCAAGACATGGCGTCAGAGCGGATTATTTGGCCAGAAGCATGAACCGAGAGCCAGTCCCGGACCGCGTGGGCCAGAGGCTCGGGCTCGAGGCCGTCGAAATAGGTCGCATGCGCACCTGCGACCTCGCGAAAGACGGGTATATCGCGGGCCAAGATGGGTAGGTGATGTTGGGCGGCCTCAATGAGGGGCAGGCCAAAGCCCTCACCCTCGCTCGCGGCGATCAGGCAGTCGCTGGTCTGATAGATCTGCTCCAGATACTCGTCGCTGATACCGCCCAGCCAGAATAGCCGATTGCTCTTTTCGGGGTGAGTTCGTAGCTTCTTGGATAACGGCTTTACATGCCAGCCTTCCTTACCGACAATTACGAGGTTGGCCTGAACCTTATCAGCCCAGAGTTGCTCGAAGGCTTTGAGGGTCTGTGTATAGCCTTTTCGCGGCTCAACGGTGCCCACCATCAGGAAGGTGGGCCGCTCGCCTAGCTTGATAAGTAGCTCCGCCGCATCCGTCGGCAGGCCACTCGTGGGTACAGAACTCCTGATGTCAGCGCCAAGATGGAAGCGGCGGATCCTTGGCAAGCGCTTTCCCGGAGTTTCGTGCTCCGTAAACCACACCCGCAGGGAATCGGCCGTTGCTTCCGATACGCAGACGGCTCCGTCACAGGAGCGGACAACATCCAGCCAGTCCGCGAAGCGAGACGAATCCCTTTCAGAAAAGTATTGCGGAAGTTGCACCGGCAGCAGATCGTGGACCACGTGCCAGACTTCCGCCCCTACGTCGCGGAATCTTTCGAAATTCCGGCACCGAACGTCGTTATGACCGAAGTCGAGGTCAATGACGAGAAGCAGATCTCCTTGGAATACGTCAATTGGTTCTTCCGAAGCGGTTCCGATCGGCAAGCCGGCTATCCTTTCGGCAAAGCGCAAAGCTTGCATGAATTCACCGGTGTCTGCCAACCGGACGGGAAGAACAAAATGAGGTAAATCTCGCCGCTTGAAGAAAGCGTTAACTATCGAACGCACGACCCGTTGAATTCCAGTATGGACGTCCTGCGCTGCTACCTTGCTCACGTCCACGAACAATACAGGCCTACGCGGTGACGGCGGAAAGTTGACCGCCAGTGATTTTGCGAGGCCAAGCCGGTGGGTTTCGTTCATTGACGTTTGTGCCAGCCTGACCGGCAGATGGGCTAACTGCTGATGCCACGACCGGACTGACTGCTCGATCGCCTGCTGGTAGGCTTCGGCGCAAGTCTCAGGATCATGCATTTCGACAATGACCTCCCGGGCTCTGACGGCAAGCCGGGATCGCAGGTCGGCATCATTGACGAGCGTTTCCAAGGCATGCGCCAAGGCCCTTTTACTGAGCGGCTCATCGACCCGAAAGACCGCATCCGGATCTAGGTCCCGCATGCTGCCATGCGCATTGACGATCGTCGGCAAGCCGTAGTTCATGCAGTCCAGTACCGCTCCGGACGTCTCTCCCCGGCTTTGGCTGCGCAACTGCACAGAAATGTCAGCGGCCAGAAGGTGATCCTCATAGGTCCTGGTATCAGCCCAGCCCCTGATCCGAAATTGGGCCGCGGGCAGCTTTTTGGCTGCCTTGAGAACCGAGGCCTTGTATTCTTCCTCAGCCTCACCGAAAAAGATCAGCTGAACCCGGCGGTCCGATGCCAGTCGGGACTGCGTCAAGGCGCGAAGCATTTCAAGATTGAGTTTGGTTTTCCCAAGATTACCAAAGCTGCAGATGACAATGTCGTCTGCGGAGAAGCCGAGCCGGGCGCGGGCTGCGCGGCGGCGCTCGGCGCTCACTTCCGCAAAGGGACGCAGATGAGGAATGCGATGCCAGGTTCGCGCGGTGCCCGGGCCATACCATTGCTCGGCAAGTCGGCAGGATTCCTCCCCATGCACGATGATCCCCGTGGCATTCTGGAGGACGCCAAGATTCCCTGGAAAGGGCTCAATGCCGGGAGAGGCGGCCTCGAGTTGGGGGGCGTCGATCAGGGCAGTTATCCCATGCTGGCGCATGATCGTCTCGCGTCTGACCTCCTTGGATAGAAAGCCGTTCTGTCCGTCCAGAAGGAAGAAGTCATGCAGGACCACGATGCCGGGGACTATCGGCAAGAGATCGTACATGTAACGATGGATGGGGGAATTTCCGAAGTGGTAGATGATCCGATCAAAGCGGCCCGCATTGGCTTTGAGCCAGCCAGGACTGTGGATCGGGAATGTTTTAAACAGAGATGGGTCCGATACCTGGTCCTGATCAGTGATGAGATGGATCTGGTAGTGTCTGGAGAGAGGCTGCAGAAGCTGAACCGCATATTCGGCTATTCCCGATCTTGCGGGTGGAAGCGGAGAGACGAAGGCCAGCAGAGGCCGCTCCTCTGATACGGGGGGCTCCTTCGGCGCTGCCGCATCGGCGGCGTTCATGCAGTCGCCGATAATCGCATCGGCAGCCGCATCAAGATCAGGATGAGCAGAGTAGGTTGAGGCATCAAGCAGGATACATGCCGGGTGCGAGGCGGGTGCGGGATATCTGTTTTTGTCTTTGCGCTGGATCGACAGTAAAATGTCTGCCTCGAGCGAAGCTATTACCACCTCCCGGATGTCGGCAGCAGCACTCACATCAATTTCCGGGCTGACTTCACCTGTCAGGGCTTTGGGTGCCGCCCAAATCCTGATTGCATTTGGTGGAATCAGGTTGTGCAATGCCACGCGCGCGGCGCCAATCAGCGTCCGGTCAGAAGAGTTGATCAAGACCAGCATCTCATGCGTTCCGCGCCTGCGGGCGATTGCGGCCACAAGCGTCAGATCAGATGGATCGCAGTTCAGTTCGATCAGGATGCGCATGCTAGCCTCTCTCGCCGGCAGGGTGAGCGGCTTCTATCTGGTTCAGGAAATACCGGGTTCTGGGCGAGATATTTGGTCCTGCGGCCTCTGACGATAGGGGTTGCGCAACTCTCAGGGCCTGCGGCAAGGCCCGGTATTCGGGGCTGGTCATCCAGTCACGGAAAAGCCGGCGTGGCTGGCCGTCAGGCCGCAAGACCCAGCGTCGCAACTCACCCCGCGGCCGACCATTGGTGTGGAATAGTGCGCGGCGCAGCGCGCGGACCGGCTGACCACTTTGCCTGAGTACCAACCTCTCCCAGAACGGTCGCATGAAATATCGCAGTTGGCGCTCGAGGTCTTCCTGCCGGGCGGTTGAATCCGCCAGCTGGCGTGCCATGTCGCGTCGGCTGTCCTCCAATCGCTCGCACTGGTCACTGAGGGTATCGACCTGTTGCGATAACTCGTCCGCTCTCTGTGCATCCTGCTGTGCCTGTTGTTCAGCCAAGACTTGGCGATACGTTACAAAGCCATCAAAAACGTTAGGAGGCGCGGTAAAAGAGGCGGCTAGGGCGGCATGCTCTTCGGCAAGATAGAACCGATTGAGCCCGTCCCAGTAGACGAAACGATAGCGATGTCCCAGCAGAACGGGTTCCCACTCCTCATGACTCGGAAGCTGGCTGTTTGGGAGAATGGCCTTTACTACCACGATCCAAGGCCGCTGGCTGTTCCAGTCTCCTCCCCCAATAACGCGGGTTTCCTCTCCTTCCACGTCGATCTTCAGGAAATGAACCTCCTGAGCTTCCGGGACGTGCTGCCGCCAGAGGTCTTGCAGAGTCGTAACCGGAACTCTCGGTTCTGACGCGGGCAGGTCCGCTGCGGCTTGCAGGTCCATGATCGGGTTACTCATAGACAACAAACCCGTATCGCCTCTCACTTGGAACGGCGTCGTGCCTTCATAATCTGACACGGCCACACCAAGATTAATATCCCGCTCCCGCCGGACTTTGAGCTGCTCGAGCCAGTGTGGCGTTGCCTCAACATTAAGGCCATGCCATCCGCGATCATAAAAAAGCTTGGTGACATTGCCTGCTTCAGGTGCAATGGCCCCAATATCGATGTAGAAGCCTTGCTTTATCTCATCGAGCACGCGGAAGAGCATCACGTCTTCAAAATTCTGAGCGTAGGAAATTATTATCATCTGATAAGAACAGCCAAGGTTTAAATTTTTCGTGGTTTGCTTATACTTGATGTCCCGACGGAGAAAAGGGAGGCTGCGCGTATCAGAGGTCATTAGGAACCGTCAGAACTGGAGGCCTACGAGGGTGAGAAACCCCGAGAACATTTAGTTGAGGCAACCACATGATCTCTCGGGAACATTCTTGGATGCGGCAATACGTCTTCTAACCCAGATTGTCGCGTTACACGGGAGGCTCCACGGGCAGCGGCTTCAGGGCTGGCTTGTCCGGCTGGTTGAACATCTGCCTGCGGCTGGCCCCGAGATGGCGCCAGACCTTGTCGTTGAGCCGGGCCAGAAGCGGGTGGATGGCAGCGTTCACGTCCCCAAGGCTGAAGAATTGCCGATTGCGCAGCCGCGCCAAGATCCAGCGCTCAACCAATAAAACCGCGCCGCCTGATGACACGCGTTACCCAAATTCGAGCATAGCTCCTGTTCAGTTTTCCCGAACCACCTCTCCCAGTGAGCTCATTCTGAGCGATTATGAAGGCAAAAACATCAGCATAGTGCGCCGAAAATCCCGACTCCAAGCAAAAGCCCAACGGCGCGGAGACGGCGCATACGATTTAGTTATCTTATAGACAAGCTACTCAGAAGCGCCGCAGAACTTTCACGCCAAGTCAAAGAGCGTATTCCTTCCGAGCGCGGCGCACGTCCTGCCTGATCTGCTGCTAGCCAATCCTTAAGAGCTTGGCAAAGCCTGTCAGGAGCGAAAGCATCAAAATAAGTTGCGTATTCACCCGCGACCTCTCGAAACACCGGGATGTCTCGGGCTAATATTGGCAAGCCCTGCCGTGAAGCTTCGATTAACGGGAGGCCAAACCCTTCGCCTTCACTTGCGGCAATCAGACAACTACAGGTGTCATAAAGTTGCTGTAGTTGCACATCGGTAACAGTGTTTAACCAGATCAAGCGTTTGCCGTTTTCAGCATGCTCGTGCAACCGGGCGCAGAGTGCGTCTACATTCCAACCTTTTTTGCCCACGATCACTAGGGTAGCATCGCCGCTGCTGGACCAAAACTGCTCGAACGCATCCAGTACAAACGCATGCCCTTTGCGTGGTTCGATCGTGCCAACCATCAGGAAGCGCGGATGCTTCCCGAGGCATTCAACCTCCATCTTGGCAACGCGGGGCAGATGCGTCTTAGTCGTAGCATTCTCTATATCTGCCCCCAAATGGAACCAGCCTATTTCGGGCATCAATCCGTTCAAAGGAGGGTTCTCTTTCAGGTAGCCGCACATCTCGTCTGCCACAGCGCGCGATATGCAGATCAGTTGATCATAACGGGAGATGGTTTGAAGCCAGGATTGAAACCATTTGGTAGCAGAATCAGAGAAATTTTGCGGCATAAGAACCGGCAGAAGATCATAGACCACAAAGGACATGCCCACGCCCGATGCCGCCATTGCCGAGAGTGTTCCACGCATTTCTTTACCAACAGCAGGGTTAAGGTCGAGCCCCACGAACCGATCACCAGGATAAAAATCTATCGGGGAATCACTTGCCCAGCTATCAGGCACTCCAAGGAAGCCGCAGGTGAAACGACGAGCGTAACGATATCGACCTTGCTCAGGATCGGCAAAGATCGGCTCGACTCGCCAGCCCGGTGGTGGATCGCGTAGCCATTCTTCTAGGACTGCCCGCACGACGCGCTGGATACCAGTGTTTATATCGCGCTCCGCTAGTTCGGTCACATCGACCAGCAATTGCCGCAGACGAGCACCGGAAGGAAGGCTGTCAGCCGTAGCCTGTGCCAGTTCTATATCTCGTGCGGGGTCAACTGGTAATTGCGCCAATTGTAGGATGAGGTCATGCTCATCCTCCCGGTAATGACGTTGGAAGGTTTCGATAGCGTCACGATAGGCAGAGCTGCAAGCAATAGGGTTATGCTCTGTCACGACCAATTCGCGAGCGGCGGCACCGATATCGGCACGTAAATCGCGGCTGGAGACCAGCCGATCTATAGCCTCGGCCAATTCAACATCGGTGAATGTATCTGAGATCCGCAACACGGTGTGCTCTGGCAGATCGGCCAGACTGCCATGCGCATTCACGATGGTCGGCAATCCATGATTCTGACAATCCAAGACGGCTGCTGAACTCTCACCACGCGAATTGGAACGAAGTTGGATTGCAATATCAGCCGCTAGCATATAGTGGCGGTAAAGATCATCCGAAACCCAACCAGTGATCCTGACCCGCCCTTCCAGAGGCGTAGAGGAAACTCTCGATAAAAGCTTTTGGCCCAGATCACCTTCCTCACCGACAAAAACTAGATGTACTTTTGGATTTCGGCCACTGACACTGCCAAGAAAGCCATCAATCAAACGGGAAGGGAGCTTGCTGGGGGTCAAGTAGCCAAAACTGCAAATCAACAACTCGTCTTGGTCTATGCCAAGCTCGGCGCGTGCGTTTATGCGGGCTTGTGCTGACAGATCATAAAACGCGCGTACTAGCGGTATCACAACCCAGTCCGAAACCGTTGACTTGTCATAGAAGCGACAGGCGAGCATGCGGGAATACTCAGAATGCACAATTACGCCCTTGGCTGCCTTCACCGCACGAGCATTAACAGGCCAGGATTGAACCGCTTCGTGTAGACCATCGCGTCCCTCTGCCATGTCATAGCGGCCAAGAATAGCATGATAACCGTGATTTTCGCCTAAAAGGCAGGTGAATTCCTCTGGATTTAGATCGCGCTCAATATTGGATAGAAAAAAATCGTGGAGAACGACAACACCTGGAATTTCTGCCAGAAGGTCGAACATATGCGCGTGGAAATGCGAATTCCCAAACTGGTAAAGTATCCGATCATAGTCCAGAGAGTGATCGCGCAACCACTGGACATCGCGGACCGGAAGATCCGGCAAATTAGCAGTTGCTGCAACAGTTTCTTGATCTACGATCAGTTCTATATTGTAATGCGCGGCCAGCGCGGGCAGCAGTTCGGCGCTATAAAAGCTGATCCCGCTACGTTCAGGCGGCATTGGCGACACAAAGGCAAGGCTCGGTTTGCGCGAGGGAAGCGCTGCTACAGGGGCGGCTGCAGCACGTTCCCGAACCAGATCCCGAAGTGCCGTAAGCGCCCGAAGCGCTGTTTTGTCCCAACTAAAGCGAGCGGATTGAATTGGAGCAAATTCGCGCAGAGACTGGCGGAATACTCCGTCGGTCAGAACCTTTTTGATCATCCTAGTCATGTCGGCAGGCGACTTGGGATCAAATAAAGCATCCGCACACCCGATCACCTCGGGCACACTCGATACATTCCCGCCAATAACTGCAGCACCACAGCGCATCGCTTCCAATACTGGCAGACCGAAACCTTCGTACCAGCTTGGAAAAACAAAGGCTGCACAAGTATTGTAAAGAATAACCAAGGTCTCGTCGCTGACATAGCCCGTCATTACCAAGGCATCTTCGGGCAGACCGGCCGCCCGCGCATGGGCCAATAACCCGGCTTTTTCTTTAGGATTTACACTGCAGACAATGGCAAGCTGATGTTCAGCGATAACAGACGCCGGCAACGCGGCAAAGGCCGTGATCAATCCGGAGATATTCTTGCGGTGGTCGATACCCCCCGTATACATCAAAAAGGGGCGGATCAAACCAAAGTCTTGAGCAAGCCCATCACGCGTGGCTCCATCTACCACCCTTGGTGCGAATTGTGCATCCACATCGGAACTGATGTTAGTAACTTGGCCATCGGGAAAACCAAGATGCTCTATCCCATCGCGAGCCGAACATTCCGAGATCGCCAAGAGGCAATCCGCGCGCTTCAGTGCCGCAATCTTGTTTTCGTAAAATCTTTTTGTATTCGGATCTGTCAGATAAATGTCAGGAAAGATGAAAGGGATCAGATCATAGAGGATCACTGCCGTGGGGTTGGAGCCGACAGTTGTTAAACTGTCATCACCCAAGCCTTCAAACAGACTGGAAACCAGCACTACGTCTGGCAAGCAATCGGCAATCACCGCCTCACGGATCGCCTCTGCGGCCTGTCGGCGGTCAGCGGTCGCCAAAAACCCAACAGGCGCTGCAGCTGTCCAGACGCGCACGCAGACATTGGGCCACGCCGTCGTGAACTCCCGCCGCAGTATGTCATTGTTCTCCCCGATCATACCATTCAAAAGCAGGATGAACTCGTCCTGTGGAGCGTTGCGCAGCATGCCCTCAACCAGCGCGCGGGAGTACCGCCCAATGCCACGGTTAGCATTTGAAGCCTGCACAGCCTGAAAATCTATTAAAATACGCAAGGAATTGATCAGCCTTTATCTAAGGAATGCGTGCGAAGCGCAGCAACCCGACGGGCAATACGCTCTCCATCGGGGCTAAGCATAACTGGCCCGGTTGGACCCGTGCCCTCCAACCGTACTGCCGCACGAAGGTTCTGATACTCTCGACTGAACATCCACTGCCGAAAAAGGCTGTGTGGACGGCCATCCGGGTGCAGAACAAGTGAACGGAAAATGCCACGCGGTTTACCACTGGTGTGAAATAAGGCCCGGCGCAACAATTTCTTGGGCTTACCCGAACTGCGGAAGAGCAACCTGATCCACAAGGGTTTATGCGCCCATTCTGCCTCAACGGCGTATTTCTTCAGGGGCACTAATTCAATATCAATTTGATTGCGAAGCTCGGCGAGCGATTTCTCAAGAGCCGCCACTTCCACAACTTTAATTTTAAGTTGCTCTTCGGCTAAATGGGCACGGCTTTCGAGAGCTTTAAGTTGCTCTTCGGCTAAATGGGCACGGCTTTCGAATTCGACCTCTTCAACACGACGAAAGCCGTCGAATACGTTGGGTGGCGCATTAAACGCCTGATTTAAGTCAGCGTGTTCCACAGCCACGTAGAAGCGGTTCAACCCGTCGAACCATACAAAATTATATCCGGCTTCAGATAGGATCGGGTCCCATCCGTGATGATTTTCTATTGAGCTTTGGGTGATGGTCGATTCAATTACCACTATCCACGGGCGGTGGCGCTTCCAGTCACCTCCCCGGATTACGTTCTCTTCGGAACCCTCCACGTCTATCTTAAGGAAATGTACAGGCTGGCCCGGCGGCACATGTGTTTCCCAGATGTTCGCGAGCGTCATCACTTCAACATTAATGACGCAATCGGAGCCTATAGCATCAAAAGCCCGCCTCGCCTCATCACTGCTCAGGGTCGACAGCCCTGTTTCGCCGATGTTGTGAAATTTTTGCACGCCCACGACATTCGATAAAGCAACACCGATATTTATATCTTCCGGACGCCGTGCTCTAAGCGCATCTAGCATTTTCGGAAGCGGTTCTATGTTAATGCCCCTCCATCCAGCTTCATAAAATAACCGTGTCACGCTATGCAGGTCCGGAGACCAAGCCCCTACATCAATGTAGAAACCCGACGACACATGCTTCAATGCCCGCCATAATATAACGTCTTCAAAGTTCTGCGCATATGAGATCGTCATTGGGTCAATTTCGCTTCCTGATAAAGAAGGGTTTCGTAAAGCGTCTGATCCAAACTGAAAGCAGGTCTCCACCCTACATCACGCGCAAGCGCTCCAGCACATCCTACAATGCGAGGAAGATCGCTGGGACGTTGACGTGAAGGGTCAGGTTCAACGTTTACATGCAGCGTCGATATGTGAATGAGACGGTCGAGCATCTCCCGTATGCTAATCGCGCGACCGGAAGAAATATTATAAATTGCACCTGAACGAAGCTCTGCTCCACGCGTAATCAAGGCTATGTAAGCAGCCACTACATCCCGAACGTCCAAAAAGTCACGCTCTGCTTCCAAATTACCCACTTGCATAACAGGAGGTTGTCGGCCCGCCTTAACCCCTGCAAGCTGAGCGGAAAAAGCCGCAACCACGAAATCTTCGGTTTGACCAGGGCCGGTATGATTGAACGGACGCAGCCTAAGGCATTTTAATCCATCGCCGGCCAGAACGCCCATGGCTAGGTCACCTGCTGCCTTAGTTACTGCGTAAGTATCCATCGGATCCAAGCGCGCAAGCTCATCCACAGGTTTGCCGTCCAATGAAGTGCGTCCATAGATCAAACCGGAACTAACATGAAACAGCCAGCATTTCGGCGCCTCTTGCAACAGCATACGACCAAGTCGGTCCGGGGCCAACGCATGCAACTCCCAAGCTAGTGCAGGATTGCGGCGTGCTTCAATCGGCGCGGCAATCCCCGCAAGGTTGATTATATGAGTCGGCCGCTCCCGCCGGACGACCGCGCGGACAGCATCGGTATCGCGAATATCTAACTCAAGCGTCTCGGAATCTCGGGGGTTACGAGTTGTGTTTAGAAACCGTGCATCTTTCCCGAACTGTGCAACAAGTGCGATGCGCAAATGAGCTCCGACAAAGCCGCCGCCCCCTAGCACAAGAATACACGGATCCTTAACCATCGGATCAGAGCTTCTGCTGGAGCTTAATCCGCTCCATATCCGCCTCGAGCATTTCGGAAACGAGTTGCTCCAGCGAACATTCTGGCTCCCAACCAAGGTTGGTACGGGCCTTGGACGCATCACCAAGCAGGACGTCTACCTCGGTTGGGCGCAGGTAGCGCGGATCAACGACTACATGATCCTCCATGCGCAAGCCTAAGAGAGAGAATGCCATTGTACAAAAATCCCGGATAGATGTGGTTCGGCCCGTTGCAATAACATAGTCATCCGCCTTTTCTTGTTGAAGCATCAACCACATTGCGCGCACGAAGTCGCGTGCATGGCCCCAGTCACGAGTCGCATCCAAGTTGCCAAGCGCGAGTTTGTCCGTCAGTCCAAGGTTGATACGCGCGACCCCATCAGTGATTTTTCGCGTCACGAATTCAATGCCCCGGAGCGGTGATTCATGATTGAATAGAATGCCGGAAGATGCGTGCAGGCCAAAGCTTTCACGATAGTTCACTGTCATCCAATGCGCATAAATTTTGGCCACAGCATAAGGTGAGCGGGGATAGAATGGAGTTTTCTCTGACTGAATAGGCTCTTGGATCATGCCATACATTTCAGAGGAAGAGGCCTGATAAAAACGCGCCTCGGGGGCTTCTAGGCGGACCGCCTCAAGCATGTTGTGCCCCCCTAGTGCGGTGACCGATCCAGTCAGCAATGGCTGTTGCCAAGACGATTTAACAAAGGACTGCGCCCCAAGGTTATAGATTTCATCTGGTTTCACATCGCGAATGATGCGGATGAGGCTAGACAGATCGGTAAGATTGCCATCATGGGATTGAATGTCACCCGCAATCCCCAGCCAGCGTAAACGGGCGTCTATGACATCAGCAGAAGCGCTCCGACGGACCAGACCATGTACTTCATAGCCTTTGGACAGCAAAAGCTGCGCTAGATAAGCGCCGTCCTGTCCCGTCAAGCCAGTAATCAATGCCCGTTTAGTCATCTTTTATTCCTTGTCTTTGATCCGCGCCGCATTTCAATGCTTAGTGCGCCGACCGTCATTCATCCTGTAGCAACGTTTCGAAAGCACGATAGCCCTCAAAAAGAGCGCTATCGCTATATCACTGTCATGTCTAGAATAGGGGAATCGCATTTAGCACTGACTGCCTGATCTGAACCTCTTGCGGCTTAGAGCGGAGTTAAGGCTGAAAGTTGGTGATGGCCCGAAGGGCGGCATATCATGGCGGTGTTCACGCGCCGCAATTCTCTGTCGAGAAAAGGATATGCCACATGACGAAGACTACCATCACGCCGTTGCCCGCCGCAATGGCGGGGCGCCCAATCTGCTGTATCGTTGGCGCAAACTGATGCTCGAAGGGGGCAGTATCGCCGTGACAGGGGGCGACAGTGTATCCCCTTGACCGGCAGGCGATTTGGCAAAGCCAAATCTGCCGGGAGGGGGCAACAAGACCGTCCGCGAGATGAAAACTCGCATCCGGGAACTCGAACGCCAGCTTAGTCGCAAGACGCTGGAGGTGGAGATCCTCAAAGAAGCGCTCGACAAGTCGCGGTCAAAAAAACAGACCTTGCGGTACAGTCGCTAAAACCGGACGGTTCCCAATGACAGTGGTGGCGACGGCCTTGGACGTTTCTCGCTCCAACCTGCACGATCGGCTGAACGGGAGCGCGAAGCCGCATCGGGGCTATCATAAAGCCTAGGACGCGGCGGTGCTGCCACGCATCGAGCAGCTGGTGGCGGAGCGCCCGACCTATGGCTACCGCCGGATCACGGCGGTCCTGAACCGACTGTAGCGCGACAATCCAGGTGAGAACACCTATTGCCGCATCCAAGAATGTTTCCGAGAGATCATGTCGTTGCCTCAACCAAATGTTCTCGGGGTTTCTCACCCTCGC
>JAUNVT010000099.1 GCA_030540655.1 Rhodobacterales bacterium | reverse complement strand
TACTCTGAGAGAAACGGAAGAACTTGATTGCGGATCAGTTTCTTGCGAAAAACAACCGTGCCGGTCTCGGATGCGCCGTGAGCCTGAAACACGTTCTTTGCCAGATCAAGGCCGATGATGGTAAATTGTCCCACCTTGATGCGTCCTTTCGAGCACTATGCTGTGACGTCACCATAACTATACATTGCGATGCCACCAAGGTGGCGGCATCCACACCATCATATCCCTTTCTCTTCAGAGAATTGCGGCGCGTGAACACCGCCATGATATGCCCGCCCTTCGGGCCATCACCAACTTTCAGCCTTAACTCGCATGAAACTTAACCCGGATGCATCTTGGCTGACAACTACTCCCCGCGCCGCCAGCAGGTCCTCAATATCTGCCGTGCTCAGTGCGAAGCGGTGGTACGTCCAGATCGCGTAGGCAATGATCTCGCGAGGATAACGAAAGCCTTTCAGGCGCGGCATGTTGGTCGGAATGTCCATACCGCTATGATACCCCAGAGCCAGGGCGCTGAACAACTTGGCAATATCGTTCCGGGCGAAGGACGTGCGGTCGGGTCGATCTTGGCGGTAGCTCCTGAGTGGGGGGAAGAGGCTCTGCCAGCTTTGCCTTATCATCCAGACGACGTGCTGACGCCCTTGGCCGGACCCGGCGTTGCCATCTCTGCGGCGGCACCCGCTCGCCTTGCGTTGCGCCGTCTGTTGACGCAAGGATTATACACACTCGGCTCGCCATGGATGATCTGACATGAAGGAGAATGAGAATTGAACGACGAAAATAAGCAGAGTAAATCCGCCGCTCCCTGCGGCTCGGCATAGCCGGCCCTGTCGGCACTCGCAAAAGCTCGGTGATCGTCGCGATTTGCCGACATCTCCGCGACGAGCTCGCCATTGGTGTCATTACCAACGACATCTACACGGACGAAGACGCGCGGTTCCTGAAGTCCGAGGGCGTGCTGCCTGAAGAACGCATTCGCGCGGTTGAAACCGGCTCTTGCCCGCATACGGCAATCCGCGATGACGTGACGATGACCCTGATGGCGGTCGAAGACATGGAGCGCGACTCTGTACCACTCGACTCGTGCTAGTGGAACGCGGCGGTGACAACCTCACTGCGACCTTCTCACCGGCTCTGGTCAATGCACAGACATTCGTGCTGGACGTGGCCGGTGGTGGCGATGTGGCGCGCAAGGGCGGCCCCGGGATCAGCGGTGCCGATCTTCTGGTCATTAACAAGATCGACCTCGGCAAACATGTGGATGTAGACGTTGACGAAATGGTCGCAGATGCCGGGCCGCGTTGCGATCCGGCGCGTACGGCGGCTCGGCGGCGTGCGCCATTGCGTTCAGACCTGAAGTCACTGTCATGGCGGCAGGCAGCGTCACCACAAGCTCGGGATGATAGAGAATAACCGCTGGCAATACTTTCGGAACGCTCAGCGTGATTTTGATCCAATCCTCCGTCTGGCCAGGAATTGAGGTTGCCTCACTGCCGGCATCGGTGGTCGGGATAATGATCTGGGGCAGGCCCGTTCCATAGGCCAACGCCTTGCTCGGGCCGGTTGTTGAACCGCCTCCAATCGCGATCAGGCAATCAACGGCGCAGGTGTCCAGACAGTCCAATGCTTCGATCATTGCCGCGACGGGGGGTATGCATCGTCGTCTTGCTGAATGTGCCTGCGGCACCTGTGCCCAAAGCGGTGGCGACTTCCGCTGCGGTGCAGGATCGTCCGGGCGTGGACAGGATCAAGGCACGGATGGTGCCCAAGCGCGCAACCTTGGTGGCGACGGTCCTGCGAACCCCTGTGCCGAACTGAACGCGAACCGCGGCTGCATCTGGCGCGGATTTCACGGTTTGCATCACTCAACACACTCTTTTTGGCGGCACGGTTTCCGGCCTATGTCACAGCCGACGTGCCTCGTTGACGTGGGTTTCAAAGAAGTCAGAAAAGGTCGCGACGCGCAATGGCAGTTGCTCGTAGGGCGGATAGTAGAGGGTCAGCCAGATCTCCGTTGTAGACCAGTCAGGCAGTACCTCGGCCAAGCGCCCATTGACGATATCGGCCTCGGCGATGAAACGCGGCAGCAGGGCGATGCCCTCGCCGTTCCGCACAAGCCCAGCCAGCAGATCGCCGTTGTTGGCACTGAGCCGACCCGCCGCCCGGTGACTGTGTCGGCGCTTGCCGTTTGAAAGTTGCCAGATCTCATCGCCCAAATCGTCGCGATACCCCAGGCAGTCGTGTTCGGCCAAATCCGATGGCTGCTGCGGCAGGCCGCGCGCGCGCAGATAATCGGGAGCGGCGACAAGAAGGCGCGGAACCCTGCAGATCTTGCGCCAGATTGTGGATTTATCGCTGGGTGGGCCGGAAATGCGGATCGCCAGATCAAAGCTTTCCTCGACGATGTCAACGAAGCTGTCGGACAGGCTGACATCCACATTGATCTGCGGATAGAGCGCTCCGAACTGCGATAAAACGGCCGGCAGGACCTTTATTCCCAACGACAACGGCGCACTGATCCGGAGCCGGCCCGAGATGATGCCTTGCGCTTCGCGCGTCTCATTCGCCGCCTCGGTCAGCTCGTGAGACAACGGCGTCACGCGCACTGCGTAAATCGCCCCCGCCGAAGTCAGAGAGACCTGTCGCGTCGTGCGCACCAGCAGTTGCACGCCAAGACGCGCCTCAAGCGCTGCGATCTTGCGCGTGACGGAGGCCGGGGTCATCCCTAACTGGCGCGCGGCGCCGGCAAAGCTTTGCAACTCGGCCACCGTCAGGAAAATGCGAATGGCTTCCAGTTCACCCATGAGTAACTGTTACACGACGCACAATGGTGAATACAACATTATGCGCGTTCAAGGACATGATCGTCCCGCCTGTATTGATTGCAAGCAAAAATACTCACGCCGGAGAAATACCATGCTCACACAGATCAAAGGTCTGCACCACGTGACCTCGATGGCGGCGGACGCGCAGCAGAGCCACGCATTGTTCACCGGACTGCTTGACCTGAGGCCGGTCAAGAAGACCGTAAACCTCGATGCGCCGGACGTCTGACACCTGTGTTATGGCGACGAGACGGGCTCGGCTGACACAGTCATGACCTGCTTACCCTTCGCAAATATCGCAAAGGCCATCGTGGCACGGGCGAAGTCTCGGAAACGGCGTTTGCCGTGCCCGAAGGCAGCTTGGGCTTTTGGCGTTATGGGCTTGAGCGCGTCGGCGCCGAAGACATGGCACTGGATGACCGGTCCGGCGAAAAGCGCCTGCGCTTCCTCGGCCCGGACGGTGATAGTTTTGCGCTGGCCGAGGTCACAGATGACCCAGGCGCGCCTTATGCAGATGGGCCGGTCCCGGCGGAAGCGGGTATTCACGGATTTCGTGGAGTTACCATGCAAGTGCGTGACGATGCGGCGACTGCAAAATTGCTGAGGCTCATGGGATAGGAGGAGGGCAATCGTCGCGGTGACCTAACCCGCTTTTCTCTCTCTGATGGCAATGGGGCAGACATCATCGACCTTGATGCCCGCCCCGATGCCCCGAGAACACGCGAGGGCGCAGGCTCGGTGCATCACTTTTGCAATCAAAGACCGCGCGGCGCAGTTACAGGTCCGCAACACGCTGCTGAAGGCCGGCGCTCATGTCACACCGGTGATCGGCCGTGACTATTTCTGGGCAATTATTTCTGCACAGCAGACGGGATTTGTTCGAGATCGCAGCGCACGAGCCGGGCTTTGCGCGGGACGAGGACGTGGCACACTTGGGCGAGGCACTGAAACTGTCAGAATAGCGCCCGTCTGGAACAGTCACTGCCCGCGATTACCGACCTGAATGTTTTGCCTTACGCTCGAACAGCGCGCCTGCTTTCAGGGGCTAGTGGTGAATTGATCCAGAAGGGCTAGGCATTCGTCTGATAAAGCATTCTACGGGGCCTTTCCCGCGCTCACCTCGACGACTTGAAATCTCAGGAACCATTGGAACATTTTCGCGCTTTCCACCCTGAGCTGGTAGAATATTTGCCAAAAATATAAAAGGGGAAACGACATGACCCAATCCGAAGTTACAACGTCGCCACCGCTAACCCGACGAGAGTGAATGTCTGCGGTTCCGGCCCTCTCGGTGCTTGCCCTGACGCAGATGCCGAGCCGGGCGTTTGCGGCCAATAATGGATGTGCACGCTTTCCTTGCACTTTCACAAAAACTGGTGGAGCAGGATGATCTGACAGAAGAGATCGCGGCTGAGATGCTCAAGGCATTTGTTGCGGCAGGCCGAGAAGACGATATTGCCGCGCTCTCAGACGGCAGCGACGACGATGCGGTGGCCGATGAAATTGTGGCGGCATGGTACACTGGTGTATCACCTGATCCCGATGATCCCCAAGTTCTGGCTTACACGGACGCATTGATCTGGCAGGCGATGGATTACAGGAAGCCTCAGGCAGTCTGCGGTGGCGGCGTGGGGTATTGGGGAGAGCCGCCCGAGGCTTGATCCAAGCACTCAAGTTCAGCCCTCTCTCCCCCACCTGACCTGAAGGCAACTTGTAATGAAAAATGGAATCACAACGGATATTCTCATCATTGGAACCGGCATCGCTGGCGCGATTGCCGGGGCAAAACTTGCACAAAAAGGACTGAAGGTGGCCTTTCTGGAGAGCGGCAAGCGGATTGACCGGTTTGACGCTGTTGAGACCTTTTGGAACGCCAAGTTTAAAGTGCCGGAATCGCCCTATCCAAATGATCCCGACCGCTCCGCACCCTTTGACCCACCGAATTAATGACTATTACCAGCAGATGGGCCCAGAAAAGTTTAAATCGACCTATATCAAGGTGTTCGGAGGCACGAGCGGGCATTGGCTGGGCACGACATTGCGCAACGTGCCTGCGGATTTCGAACTTGATGCGCTATACGGCCACGCCGTCGATTGGCCCATTGATTACGGCACGCTCGAACCATTTTATCTAGCCGAACAAGAAATCGGCGTCGCGGGCGACAGCTCCGAGGATCTGGGCTCACCCAGATCCGGCGATTTTCCGATGCCAATGATTCCTGTCACATATCTTGATAAGCAGGTCGGTATGGCGCTGGAGGGCACCAAGTATCAGCTCCGCGCGACGCCCCAAGGACGAAACTCGACCTTTCACGCCGCCGTCCTGAAGGCTGCGGCAGGAGCCGTCGTTTATGATCAGACCACTGCTACGCGACTTAATCTGGCGGCGGATGGCCAAATTACTTCGGTCGGCTTTCGGCGTGCAGATGGCAGCACGGGTACAGCCACGGGCAAGGTTGCGGTTGTCGCCGCCCACGGAATCGAAACGCCCCGCCTGTTGCTGAATTCCGCCCAAGAAGGCGCCGAGAATGGCGTTGCCAACAGTTCCGATCAGGTCGGGCGCAATCTGATGGACCACCCCTCAAAGCTCAGTTGGGCCGAGATGCCCGAGCCGGTGTGGCCCTTCCAGGGTCCGCTTACCAATTCGGGAATTGAAAATGTGCGTGACGGCGACTTTCGCAAGGATCGCGCGGCTTTCAGGATCGAAATTGCCAATGATGGACACGCATGGCCGACAGGCGCGCCCATGTCGACAGCCGCCGAACTGGCCAAGACAGGCTTGCACGGAGCCGAGCTTGACGCCGCAATCAAGGATGCAACATCCCGCCAGATTCGTATCAGCTCGCTGGTGGAGCAATCCCCCGAGGCCGAAAATCGCATAACGCTCGACCCCCACAAAAGAGACGCCAACGGTATGCCGCTGCCACCTATCCATTTTAATTACTCCGACTATACGCGCGCCGGTCTGGACGCTGCGCAAGAAGCGCATGATGAGGTGTTTGCCGCACTTGGTGCCGCCAACATTAACCATTCCCCCGATATTCAGGGCGCAGGACACATCATCGGGACAGTGCGCATGGGCAATGTTGCCAAAGATTCAGTCGTGGATGCAGACTTGCGCAGCTTCAATCATCGCAACCTGTTCCTGTTGGGCTCAGGAACCTTCCCGACTTCGGCCACGGCCAATCCAAGTCTCACCAGCGCGGCTTTGTCGCTGCGGGCGATAGATGCTATCGCGGCCAGCGCGAAACAGATGTGAAAGCATGTGGGTAAAGCGCGTCGGCGCATCGGTCGCCGGCGTCGGCTCAGTGAAGGGCAGCCTTTGTTGCTTATCGCAGCAAAGGTCGAACTTGGTGCCTTCCCTTTCATTCACCATGCTGGCCGAATTGCATATACCGCACGCGGGGCGGAGTGTGGGACAGTCCGTGGATCATGGCCCGCTTAGATCGGCGTGGTCGTGAAGGTGACCAATGCCGGGATCATTTTCTACAGTCGCGTGGCACCGGCAGAGCAGTGTTGTTCGGCCAAGGCCAAAAATGACGCGTATAGAGGCTGACCTGCCCCCCGGTCGTCCCTCAGTCATAATGAGAGTCCTTGGTTTTGATAGTCGTCGGCTTCGGGTGTGGCAGGCGCGCCGGGCGCGGTGCCATCAAGTGGCTCAAGCGCTCGGCGCTTCTGCCGGGGTCTTGTTGCCGAGCGATGAATGCGGCCTGACGTTGTTGTAGTCGTAACTCCAGAGGGCCAGTGTTCGGTGGGCGTCGGCCAGGCTGTCGAATATCTCTCCATCCCGCCATATTTGGCCTTCAGCTTGTAGAATGTCGCAGGGCTCAGCCCATGCTTGCGGCACAGCTCAGCCGTCGGCAAACCAACCTCCTGCTCTTTGAGCATCCCGATAATCTGCGCCTCGGCGAAACGGCTTTTCCTCATGTCGTCTGCTCCTTCTCAGGTTGGGCAGACTCAACATCGGACTGAGGGAACTTTCGGGTTATAGGTCAGCTCACGCTCCCCCAAGGGTCACTATTGCGATTTTCGCAATAGTGAATGCAATATTGTAACTATTCATGGCAAGTAGAAGCTAGCCTATATTGGGTCGTAGAGAAAAGGCCCATTGAAGAGAAAAGTGAGGCTTACGCAGTTCAAGAACTTGCACGTCGTCACTTCGATGGCTCCGTGTCTTGCACCCTCACAACCACCAATCCGCCCTTTGATGTAGAAAGGAAAGGACGATGAACACCAGTGAATTTGAAACCACATGGGCCCCGCGTACGCTCAGCGTGCTGCGGATCGTTACCGCGCTGCTCTTTCTCGCGCATGGAACGCAAAAGCTTCTTGGTTTTCCGGCATCGGCTGGGATGCCCGACCCCTTCACTATGGGATGGATTGCCGGTGTGCTTGAGCTTTTCGGGGGTGCGTTATTGGTCCTCGGCCTGTTCACCCGTCCGGCCGCATTTGTCCTCTCAGGTCAGATGGCGGCAGCCTACTTCATCGCGCATGCGCCGCAGAGTTTTTACCCTGCGCTGAACGGCGGCGACGCGGCGATCCTGTTCTGCTTCGTGTTTCTTTATCTCGTATTTGCGGGCCCCGGCCCTTGGAGTGTCGACGCCACGCGTGGCGGGAAGTCGGGCACGATCAGCGCAGGTGCCTGACGCGATACCACAAGGCTGTCAGCCGCTTCAGGGTTAGCAATCAGCAGCCAGTTGCAATCGCCCTGCGCTACCTGACAACCCTTTATCATACCTAAAAAAGGAAAACGACCATGACCGTTAAACTCGCCATAATCTATTATTCCAGCTACGGCACCAATCATCAGATGGCCAACATCGCGGCCGAAGCGGCAAAAGCCGCAGGTGCCGAGGTGCGGCTGCTGAAAGCTCCGGAGACGGCCCCAGATGACGTGGTCGCCGGAGTTGATGCCTGGCAAGCACAAGCCGAAAAGAGCGCCGACATTCCCAGCGCGACAGTGGAGGACATGGATTGGGCAAATGCCTACCTCATTTCCGCCCCGACCCGTTTTGGCATCATGGCCAGCCAGATGCGCGCCTTTATCGACACGCTCGGCGGTATCTGGGCCAAGGGCGGACTGGCTAACAAGCCGGTCTCGGCCATGACATCGGCGCAGAGTATGCATGGCGGACAGGAGACGACATTGGTTTCCTTTTATTCCACCATCATGCACTGGGGCGGCATCGTCGTGGCGCCGGGCTATACCGATGACGTCATCTACAAGACGGGCGGCAACCCCTATGGTTACAGCCACAAGGCCGGCGACGCGTTCACCGACGAGGCGAAAGCCGCCATCGGTCATCAGGCGCGGCGTCTGGTCGAGGTTGCTGGCAAACTCGCTTGACGTTGCAAGCATCTAACGATGCCTGAACAGGTTTCGGGGGCTTGCGGGGATACCCGGATGCGCCCCGGCCACCTGCATCTGAAACCACATTTTCTAGAGGATGAAATCACTATGGGACTTCTCGTCGATGGAACCTGGCATGACCAGTGGTACGACACCTCCAGCACCGGAGGACGTTTCGTGCGCGGCGACTCGCAGTTTCGCAACTGGATCACGCCGGATGGCAAGGCTGGTCCAACGGGTGGCGCCGGTTTCAAAGCCGAGGCGGGAAGGTATCACCTCTATGTCTCGCTTGCGTGTCCTTGGGCCAATCGCACCTTGATCCTGCGCGCGCTTAAGGGTTTGGAAGACGCGATCAGCGTGTCGGTCGTGAACCCCTATATGGGCGAAAACGGCTGGACCTTCGAGCCCGGCCCTGGCGTGGTCGCCGACCCTGTCGGGCAGGCACGCTATATGTACGAGGTCTATTTACGCGCGGAGCCTGATTACTCGGGCCGTGTCACCGTGCCGGTGCTGTGGGATCTAAAGCGGGACACCATCGTCAGCAACGAATCCGCCGAAATCATCCGAATGCTGAATTCGGCTTTTGACGGTATCGCGACGAAGGACGCCGATTATGCCCCGGCGAACCTGCTGGAGGAGATCGACGAGATCAACGCCTTCACCTATGACGCGATCAACAACGGTGTTTACAAGGCGGGTTTCGCCACCGAGCAGCGCGTCTACGAGGGAGAGGTGCGCCAACTCTTTGCCGCGCTGGACGAGCTTGAGGCCAAGCTCGGCAAGCAGCGGTATCTGGTGGGCGATCAAATCACCGAAGCTGACTGGCGACTGTTCACGACGTTGATCCGTTTTGACGCCGTCTATCACGGTCATTTCAAGTGTAATCTGAAAATGCTGAAAGATTTTGAGAACCTGTGGAGCTATACGCGCGAATTGTATCAATGGCCGGGCATTGCGGATACGGTGAACTTTGAGCACATCAAGCAACACTACTACCGCAGCCACGGCACCATAAACCCCAACGGAATCGTGCCCGATGGTCCCGTTCTCGACTTGGATCGTGCACCAAACCGGCAATAATACCGTGATCGACGACGTTATTGCACAGACGATGAGCGTCGGGCGGTGTGCATCTGGTCTTCGATGAGATCGCCGGCGGCTAAAACAAGCGAAGACAGCGCGACAAAACGGGGCCCAGCCCGCTAGTTGATCTGAAGCTAGTTGATCTGAAAGCGCGACGTGAGATACGCAATCACCCCCGCGAAGGGGCGCAGATACCAGCACCACCAACTGACGAGGAAAAAGGACAAATCCAATGCCTACACTCTACACAATGCCCGGGACCTGCTCACTATCGCCAAATATTGCGGTGGCCTGGCTGGATGCGCCCGTCGAGGTCCACACCATGGCATATGGCGATCACAAGAAGGACGATTATCTGTCGATCAATCCCAAGGGCAAGGTACCGGCTGTCAAATTCGACGACGGCGACGTGCTGACCGAAGCGTCGGCAATTCTGGCTTGGCTCGGGGCGACCTATGGCAAAAAGGGCTACGGGCGCGACACGGTATTGGGCCGCAAGGAGGCCGAGGCGCTGTCCTACATGACGTCCGAAGTCCACGCGACCTATGGTGGTCACTTTGGCCCTCAGAACCTTGCCGAAACGGATTCAGGCATTGAGGAGGTCAAACGCAAGACCTACGAAAATCTCGGCGACCACTACAAGCGGATGGACGGCATTCTAAGCGACAACGGCGGCGAATGGTATCTGGGCAAACGCAGTTTTGCTGACACGTTCCTTTATGTCCTGACCCGCTGGCTCGACCAGACGCCGCTGTCCTATGACGATTACCCGGCGCTGAAACAGCACATGGAGCGGATGGAAGCCGACGCTGGCGTGCAAACCGCGCTCAAGCGTCAGAACATGGAACCGATCGGGTGAGCCGGTCCGATCAAGACACTCATTGGCCCGATCTCGCTTACGCCGGCTGGGCGGAGACTTGCGCCGCCAACACCGGGAACTGGGATCGATCCGCGCTGGAATGCGCGCTGGGACGGCCGCTGATTTCCCGACCCTTTCGATGTGGAAAAAACGGACCTGAGACGCCGTGACCCTCACATGACCAAGAATGGATACTGAAATGAGCTATTCCCCCTGCCCCGATCCCATTCTGGGAGACCGCGAGACAGTCAACGCCATCGAAACCCTGATCGTGCCGCGTGCCGTCGATCTCGGCGAGATGGAAGTGCGCCGCGCGCTGCCGTCGACAAAGCGTCAGATGGTCGGGCCGTTCATCTTCTTTGATCAGATGGGCCCGGCCGAATTCCTGACCGATCAAGGTATCGACGTGCGCCCGCATCCGCATATCAACCTCGCCACGCTGACCTATCTGTTTGAGGGCGAGATCCTGCACCGCGACTCGCTGGGAACCGAGCAGACCATCCGCCCCGGCGCGGTCAACTGGATGAAGGCCGGGCAAGGCATCGTTCATTCGGAGCGCACCTCCGAGGACAAGAAGAAAAACGGCCAGCGGCTGTTCGGTTTGCAGACATGGATGGCCCTGCCGGAGGCCGACGAGGAATCCGCGCCCGATTTCATCCACTATGGATCCGACGAGCTGCCGATGTTCGACAGCGACGGGATCAGGGCGCGCATCATCGCGGGTGAAGCGTTCGGCAAGAAATCCGGTCTCAAGACGGCCTCGGAAACCCTCTATGGCGATGTCGAGTTGCAAGCCGGGCGCAGCATGCCGATCGACGCCGCCTACGAGGAACGCGCGCTTTACACGATATCGGGCGAGATCGAGATCGCGGGCGATCGTTTCGAGAAGGGCCAGCTTCTGGTGCTGCGCCCCGGTGATGCCATCACGGTCAAGGCCAGTTCAAACGCGCGCTTCATGCTGTTCGGCGGCGCGCCGATGGGCGGGCCGCGCTATATCTGGTGGAATTTCGTCTCCTCACGTCCTGAACGGATCGAAGCCGCGAAAGAAGAATGGGCCAAGGGCCGGTTCGACACCGTGTCCGGGGATGAGGCGGATTTCATCCCGCTGCCCGAAGACATCGGCAAGCCACGCCGCGCGGAGGGCGGCGTTCACTATCCGTGAACCTCACTCACAGGAGGATGCTGTCATGGCCCAGACGATTTCCGGCCTTCATCACGTCACCGCGATTTCCGGCCCGCCGCAGGCCAATGTCGATTTCTATGTCGGCACGCTGCTACAACGGCTGGTGAAGAAAACGGTCAACTTCGATGATCCCGGCACCTATCACCTTTACTACGGCAACCAAAACGCCGAACCCGGCAGCATCCTGACGTTCTTTCCCTTCGCCGACGCCGGGCCGGGGCGCGCCGGGCCGGGCATGTCAAGTGCCGTGGCCTATGCGGTGCCCAAGGGCGGGCTGAACGCATGGATGGAGGCGTTGGCCGAGGTGGCTGTCGATTTCGACGGCCCGTTCGAGCGGTTCGGCGAGCAGTTGATCGCATTGAGCGACCCAGACGGGTTGCGGATCGAACTGATCGAAACCGATCGCGCCGTGGCGCAAGGCACCAGCGCCGATGGCACGCCAGTCGATGACGGGTTTCATTCCGTCACGCTCTGGCTCGACACGCCCGACCGCACCGCGCGTCTGCTGATGGATATATTCGGCTACGCCAGCGCGGGCGAGGCATCGCAGGACGGCGAGACACGCTATCGGTTTATCGCGAACGGCCGGGGGCGCGGATCTGCCATTGATCTGATCACGTCGGATGCGGCTTCCATCGGGCGGCAAGGCGCGGGGTCGATCCACCATGTCGCCTTTCGCGCACAAAACGACGACGTGCAGATGGGCTGGCAGGAAACCCTGCGCAGCCACGGCTTTGACGTGACCCCGCAGATCGACCGGCAATATTTCAACGCGATCTATTTCCGCGAACCTGGTGGCGTGCTGTTCGAAATCGCCACCGATCCACCCGGCTTTGCCACAGATGAGCCGATGGAAACGCTGGGACAGGAGTTAAAACTGCCGGCCCAACACGAGCGGCTGCGCGATCAGCTTGAGCGTATCCTTCCACCGATCACCATACCGAAGGGGCCATCGAGATGAGCACCAATCCACACGCCGGCGGGCGTCTCATGTCCGCTGGCGCCCCGCCCGCACGCGCACGGCTGGCGATGATCATGTTGCACGGACGCGGCGGCACGCCCGAGGAAATGGCAGGCTTGGCCGAACATATCGGCCTGCCCGATATCGCCATTCGCGCCGCAAGCGGCGGGCAATTCATGGTGGCGTGACAGTTTTCTTGCGCCGCTTGCAGCCAACGAACCGGGGCTATCCTCGGCGTTGTGCGTTGTCCGCCGTATCGCGGACGACCTGAAGAAAGACGGGTTCGGACCCGACCGCATCGCGATCCTCGGCTTTAGTCAGGGTGCCTGCCTCGCGCTGGAATACGCCGCACGCGCAGGTAGGCCTTTTGCCTGCGTTGCGGGGCTGTCGGATGGTCTGCTCGGGACAGGCGACGGAGATGGGGCGCCGCAGTCTGGACTCAACGACCA
>JAUNVT010000332.1 GCA_030540655.1 Rhodobacterales bacterium | reverse complement strand
ATCTGGCAAGCGGTAATGGTGGTGCGCAACGCAGGACCCGTTACGGCATCTCATAACTGCCCGCAGTTGATCAAATTGGTTTAATGCCGCAATTGATCGCAACAATTACAAGCATCAGGTTGAATTTCCCTTTTCCGAGATTGCGTGCGCACTGCAGCATGAAACGCATCCTCGACCGTTCTTTGCAAATTGCGGTCACCGCTCAGATCCAGACCAGTGCAGCGCGCTCCCCGTCGGAATAGAACGGCATCTCACGCCAGACCACTGGCGTATAAGGGCCGCTGCTCGGGCTCCCTGCGCCGCGCCGGGGTCCTCGGTGTGTATGTTCAGACAAGACGCGCAGCCGTTGATTTGGGAAGCCTGCGCCATCACCACCTTCGGAAGGTAATGCTCCAGCCCGCAATTCCCGACGTAGGTATTCAAATGCGCGAAGGCAGCAAACCCTTTCGGCTCCGCCCGGAAGTAGCCCCGTCGTTGTTCCATCTTGCGCTCCCCTGGACTGATGGAGGTGTGGGAACGGGAACGCTATTGCGATCCGCCTATACCTCCTCTGGCCCGGTCCTGTCAGATTTCCGCGATGAATTCTCATGCAACACCCGTTTCATTATAAAATCCGAGGTGACGGTTTCGCCGGAAAGCACCATGGCAAGCAACTCGCCCCCGATGACCTCGGGTGAAATGGTCATGTCGGGCTGCACAAGTCTTATCCGCTGTTCATGCGCGGAATCATTGATGGCGGCGACGCTTCTGGCGGTACCGCCCAACTCCCGCAGCGCCAGAATGACAAATGCATTTTCGCCATCAGCATCGAGCATCGCCAGCACGGCCTCGGCATGTTCGGCCCCTGCTTCCTTGAGAACATCGACGTTGCTTGGCTCTCCTATGACGACGTCAACCGGCGAAGTTTCAGTATCGGACAGAGGCTGTCGAACGATTCTGGTGACTGGACGGCCTCGTCTTGCAAGTTCGCGCCACACGCTGATCGCGAGAGGCGTATCTCCGATCACAATAAAATGGTTTTCTCGTTTCATTTTCCCGGCTCTCCTGTAAAGAATGCGATGCACACTGCTGGCGAATAACGGTCCGATGACAGCCGTCAGCGAAGTGGCGAATGTGACGATCCCGACGATGATGATCGAGGCAACAAAGAGCTTCGCCTCGGATGTCTGGGGTGTGATATCGCCGTATCCGACAGTGCTCATGGTGACGACGGAATAGTAGAACGCGGTGATCAGGTCCGATATCGGTGGCTTGAATTCCGCCCCGAGGTAAAAGCTGCCGAAGCTGGCATAGGTCAGCGCCATGAGTACCGATGCAAGCGCAAACAGTGTTGCCGCGGCAAGGCTGGTCTGATCGAATTTCTTCCAGAAAAGGATCAGAAGGAATACCGGGAACAGCAGAAATTCCACGGGAATGTGATTCAGGCTGCGGGCGAAGGCAATGTTCATCAGCCCCACAAGCAAGAGAGTGACAGCCGTGCCCCATGCAATGCGCGATCTGAGCAAAAGCCCCGGAGAGATGATCATCAGCCCGCCACCGATCAGCAATGGCGGCAGCAGCAAAGGGTGCAGGATGATGTCGTTGAGCAATTGTCCGGGTAGATAATTTGCGAAAACCACGCCAAAATGCGTTTTCAGAACCAAGGCCCCGACGATGAACGTCGCAAGAGACATGGGCACATGCGGAAACCATGTATTCAAGCCAATCGCACGGGCGATCCTGAAACCCCTGCTTCTGATTTTCCTTATCAGGTAATGATTAGAAAATGCCACTGCCCAACCTTTCACCGGTTCAATCTACTAG
>JAUNVT010000331.1 GCA_030540655.1 Rhodobacterales bacterium | reverse complement strand
TGGCATTCCTGCGAAGGGCGTCCATTCGGTCAATGCTGCGAAGGCTTTGCCAAGAAAGGATGTGATCTCGGATGGACACTTAGATACGTCTTTAATGACGTCACTTTCGACATGTCTTATACGGGGTCAGCGATGCGGGGCGAAATTCCCCGTTTGGAGCGGCGACGATTATGGCGCGATGAGGACAAGATCGAAATCGTGACATCGGCTGGGGTGGGCGGGGCGACGGTGACACAGGTGGCACAGCGTCATGAGGTGACTCGGCAGCAGATTTACGCGTGGCCGCATGACCTGAAGAAGAAGGGTCTGTGGCCGGCCGATGCTGGAGCGCTCTTCTTCCCATTGGATATTCCGGCCCCGGCTGGAGTTCCGGTGCCGCAACGGCCAGTGACCGAAGTACCACCGGCCACTGCGACCGAATTGCGCCTGCAGGGCGGCCGCAGTTTACATTTTGACAGCGCAATGTACCCGGCCGCGCCGACGACGATGATTTGCGCGGTGGAAGCCGCATGATCGGTCGCGGCACCGGCGTTCGCGTGTATCTGGCCTGCGGCGTGACGGATATGCGCAGGGGATCGCAGGGCCGGCGGCATCGGCACAGGGCGTCCTGCATCAGAAACTGACCAGTGGGGCGGTGTTTGCATTCCAAAGGAGACGTGGTGACCGGATCAAGCTGCTGTATTGGGATGGACAGGGATTTTGTCTTTATTATAAACTGCGCGAGCGCAGATACTTCCCTCGGCCGCGCCCCGGGGATGGAGCGGTGCGGATGACATCTGCGCAGCTTGCGATGTTCTGGGAAGGGATCGATTGGCGGCTTCCTGATCGGGGCGCTGCGCCTGCGCGTGCCGGGGGATCCTGCGCCCTCATCTGCGTTATTCATGTGGTGTTTGAGCTTGGTTCCTGATAGCCGCGCATGTCGGAACCTGCTGAAAACTTGCCCCTTTCGAGACACTGCTGCGTAATTCCCTGACGGGCAAAGCGATGTTCCCCCCGTTCTGAAGGCGATGATTGCAGCCTTGCAGGCAGAAAAGCGAAGATCCCGGCCACATTGCGGGTCCACGGCCGGATGGTTTAAGCCCTGCGTCTGCGGATCGCGAAACTTCAGAAACCGGCCTTCGGCAAGTCCTTGAAAAAGATCGAGCGCGAGATCGAGCAGCTGAAACTGGCGCTCGAGGATTTACTTGTTGCGGTGGCCGAGGAAGATGACGAGCCCCCGCGAGGACCTGTCCCACCCCTTGGTGGGGCGGTCTCCATGACAGGTTGCTGGCAGAGCGCGCGAAACTGCCCGACACCACAAGGCGGCTAAGGTGATCAACTAGATATTCGAGAAAACCGACCGCTAGCAGGCGTTTACAACGCTCCTTGATGCTGGACGCATCTGCCTGACGAACAATGCCGCCGAACGCGCCCTGCGGGGAGTGGCCTTGGGCCGAAACTCATGGCTCTTCGCCGGCTCCGAGTGTGACATACACCGACTGCCCGACATCCCCGCCTCACGCATGCTTGAACTTCTGCTGTGGAACCGGGCAACCCGGTCCATCGCGAAAGCGGCGTGATTATGCAATTGAACAAGGTGTATTCCGTCAAGACAATCGACCATGTCGCCACGAGCTGAAAGAAACCGTCGAGCGGCTCTCCGAGCTCGCCATAGATATGGAACCCGAAGATGACGTGATCCGGGTCTACGGCCCAATGACGACAACGTCATCGCATTCTCACCATTCGATATCGAAAACCTGCGCGACATCATCGAAATGGACCGTGAAAGCGCACCCTGACCTCGCTACGCTCTTCGCCACCTT
>JAUNVT010000098.1 GCA_030540655.1 Rhodobacterales bacterium | reverse complement strand
GCGCTCCTGCAAGACAGACCAGAGCTTCAAAGCCTTCGTCACCATTGCGGCAACACTCATTCAGATCAGATGAACGTCAACAACCCCTAGGCGGAATCTGTCAGCCCCGGCAGCCTGAAGTAACCGGGGCCGCATTGCTGCAAACTCAGCCCAGACGACCCATCAATGCCGCGACATCGGCCATGCGGCAGGAAAAGCCCCATTCATTGTCATACCATGCCAGAACACGCACCAATGTGCCGCCAATCACCTTGGTCTGTTCGGGGGCAAAGATGCTGCTTTCTTCGGTGTGGTTGAAATCGATGCTGACCTTGGGCGCGGGATCATAGGCCAGAATGCCCTTCATCGCACCGCTCGCGGCTTTTTCCACGATTTCGTTCACCTCGGCCACGGTCACGGTGCGGCTGGCGACAAAGGTCAGGTCCACCGCCGACACGTTGGGGGTGGGCACGCGGATGGCCGAGCCGTCCAGCTTGCCCTTCAGCGCGGGCATCACCTCGGCCAGCGCCTTGGCCGCGCCGGTAGAGGTGGGGATCATCGACATCGCCGCCGCGCGCGCGCGGTAGAGGTCCTTGTGACGGCGGTCCAGTGTCGGCTGGTCCCCGGTATAGGCATGGATCGTGGTCATGATGCCGCTCTCGATGCCGATCCCTTCATGCAGGACCTTTGCAAGAGGCGCGAGGCAGTTGGTCGTGCAAGATCCGTTCGAAATCATTCGCTCGCCGGCCTGCAAATCGCCGTCATTGACGCCCATCACGACGGTGCGGTCCACGTTCTTGCCGGGGGCAGAGAGCAAAACCTTGCCCGCGCCGCGCTCCAGATGCTTCTTCGCCTTTTCGCCATCGTTGAAATTGCCGGTACATTCCAGCACGACGTCGACGCCGTCCCAGTCCAGTTCGTCCATGTCATAGGTCGAAAACATCTGAATCGGTCCGCGCCCCAGATCTAGCTTGCCACCTTCGGTGCTGACGGTGCCCGGGAACCGGCCATGCACGCTGTCATAGCGGATAAGATGCGCGGCGGTCTCCAGGGGACCAGTGGCGTTCAGTTTGACCACTTTCAAATCATCGCGGGCCGATTCCGAGATATGGGCGAGGGTGGCACGGCCGATACGGCCAAATCCGTTGATGCCGACAGTAATGGTCATGGGAAGGCTCCTGACGAATGTTGCATGTTGTCTTGGGCTATACGGGGCCGAGGGGGATGCCGAAAGGCCAAAATCCCACGATTTTCGCTTGTTAGCGCTATAGTGGAAGGATCCTCTTGTGCAGGTGCCGCACATCTTACAAATTCGCCGGTAAATCGAGGGCGATAAAATGAGCGGATTGCTGGCACTGCTGGATGATGTGGCGGCAATTGCCAAAGTGGCTGCCGCGTCGATCGATGATGTGGCCTCTCAGGCGGCCAAGGCCGGGGCCAAGGCGGCCGGAGCGGTGATCGATGATGCTGCCGTGACCCCGAAATACGTGCGCGGGTTCGATGCAGCGCGCGAATTGCCGATCATCTGGCGGATCGCACGCGGATCCTTGGTGAATAAACTTGTGTTCCTTTTGCCCGCTGGTCTTGTGTTGCGCGAATTTGCGCCGGGGGCGGTGACCCCATTGCTGATGCTGGGCGGCTGCTATCTTTGTTTCGAAGGGGCAGAGAAGGTGGCCCATGCATTGGCCGGTGACAAGCACGCCGAAGAGGATGCGGATGCCGAAGGAGATGCGCGCCGTCTTGAGGAGCAGAAGGTTGCCGGCGCCATAAAGACTGACTTCATCCTCTCGGCGGAAATCATGACCATTGCGCTCGCGGCAATCCCTGAAGGTTCTATCTGGATGGAGGGGGCGACGCTGGCTGCCGTCGCAATCCTGATCACGGTCGCAGTCTACGGTGCGGTCGCACTGATCGTGAAGATGGACGATCTGGGCTTGCTCATGGCCGCGAAGGGGCGGCTTGGCGCGACGCGGGGGCTCGGCCGGGGGCTGGTCGTCGCCATGCCCAGAATATTGACGATATTGATGGTGATTGGCACCGCCGCGATGCTGTGGGTCGGGGGCAACATCATATTGCACGGCTTCGCCGAACTGGGATTTGACTGGGCCTACAACAAGATACATCATCTGGCTGATGTGGCGACCGGGGCGCTTGCCACAGGCCGTGCGGCCGCGCATTGGGTGCTCGTCGCGGCGGTGGATGGAGTGTTTGGACTTGGGCTGGGCCTGATCTTGATCCCGGTCGGAACGCGAATTATCGCGCCCATCTGGACGCGCCTGAAACGCCTCAACCCCATCGTGTAGGACCGGGAAGGCTGTTTCCTCCAGCCTTCCCCAATGATTATAGCAGGGACTTTACCTTGGCGGCGACCGCTTCTGCCGTGATGCCGAACTTCTCGTAGAGCACGTCGGCCGGAGCAGAGGCACCAAAGCTGTCCATCCCGACAAAGCCGGATTTCGCCTCGCGCCCACGCTCACCGCAAAGCCACTTGTCCCACCCCATACGCGCGGCGGCTTCGACTCCAACACGGACAGGCCCTGCCGGCAGAACCTTGCGGCGCACCGCCTCGTCCTGCGCTTCAAACAGCTCCCAGCAGGGCATCGATACAACCCGCGTGCCGATCCCTTCGGCCTGAAGCAGATCGCGGGCCCTGAGCGCGATCTCCACCTCCGAGCCGGTGGCCAGAATGATTGCCTGGCGTTTGCCATCCGCATCCGCCAGCACATAGGCACCCTCGGCGCTCATGTTCCTGTTGCGATGCTCAACCCTCAATGTGGGCAGGTTTTGCCGCGTCAGCGACAGCACCGATGGCGTCTCGGTCGAGGTCAGCGCCAGTTCCCACGCCTCGGCCGTCTCGACCGTGTCGCAGGGGCGGAAGACCCATGTGTTGGGCGTCGCGCGGCTGATGGCCAGATGTTCGATGGGCTGGTGCGTCGGGCCATCCTCGCCCAGACCGATGCTGTCATGGGTCATGACGAAAACGGTCGGTATGCGCATCAGGGCAGCAAGCCGCATCGCCGGGCGGGCATAATCGGTGAAGCACATGAAAGTGCCGCCATAGGGCCGGATGCCGCCATGCAGCACCATGCCGTTCATCGCGGCGCACATGCCATGCTCGCGGATGCCGAAATAGACATATCTGCCCTTGCGGTTATCCACGTCGAACACGCCCAGATCGCCGGTTTTGGTGTTGTTTGATCCGGTCAGGTCAGCCGAGCCGCCGACCGTTTCAGGCATGATCGGGTTGATGATTTCCAGCACCATCTCGCTGGATTTGCGTGTCGCGACCGAGGGCGCCTCGGCGCTGATCTGTTTTTTAAGTGCCTTGATCCGCGCGCTCAGCCCTTTGGGCGCCTCTCCCGAAAAAATGCGGCTGAACTCTGCCTGCTTGCGGTCCGATGTTTCGGCTAGCCGGGCTTCCCATGCCTCGCGCTCGGGCTTGCCGCGCGCGCCGATTGCTTCCCACGCGGATTTGGTGTCTTCGGGCACCTCAAACGGCCCGGTGGTCCAGCCATAGGCGGCCTTGGCGGCGGCCATCTGATCCGCGTCGGTCAGTGCGCCATGGCCCTTGGATGTGTCCTGCGCCGCATGGCCAAGTGCGATATGCGTCTTGCAGGCGATCATCGTCGGTTTGTCGGATGTCTTCGCTTGGGTTATCGCCTCGTCTATCCGGGCCGGATCGTGACCATCAATCTCGATCACTTCCCAATTTGCGGCCTCGAAGCGTTTTACCTGATCGGTCCGGTCCGATAGCGATAGCTTGCCGTCGATGGTGATATTGTTGTTGTCCCAGAACAGGATCAGCTTTCCAAGAGCCTGGCGGCCTGCCAGCGTGATCGCTTCCTGGCTGATCCCTTCCATCAGGCAGCCGTCGCCCGCGACCACATAGGTGTAATGGTCCACCAGCTTGCGGCCATAGCGCGCGCGCAGCATCTCCTCGGCCATGGCAAAGCCGACGGAATTCGCAATGCCTTGGCCCAGAGGGCCGGTCGTCGTCTCGATCCCTTTGGCGTGGCGATATTCCGGATGGCCCGCGGTGATGGAGCCCCATTGGCGGAAATTCCTGATCTGCTCCAAAGTCATATCCTTGTAGCCGGTCAGATAGAGCAGCGAATAGAGCAGCATCGAGCCATGCCCGGCGCTGAGGATGAACCGGTCGCGGTCCAGCCAGTCGGGGGCGGATGCGTCGAATTTCAGATGCTTTTCATAAAGGACGGTGGCAACGTCGGCCATGCCCAGCGGCATCCCCGAATGGCCCGAATTGGCCGCATGAACAGCGTCCAGGGTCAGGGCGCGGATGGCGGTCGCCTTGGACCAGTGATCGGGGTTGGCCTCGGCCAGAGCTTTGATGTCCACGGGCAGTGGTATCCTTTTGGCAGGGATGAATTGCACAGGTTGAATACCAGCCCGCGCCCAAAGATCAAGCGCCGCCATGGTCGCAGCGCGTGGACGCCTTGGCATGCCGGCGGCATGCCCGCGCCGCGCCGTCCAAGGGGGGAAGCCTTTTTGACAGCCATTCGTTAGACTCGGCAAATACGCGGGTGGCGGCGATTCGGCGGCTTCCCGGCACCAAGGATGAGGACACGCAACGGATGAGTGATATCGACGCGATGCAGGGCCGGATCATGACCGCGCTGGACCGGATCGGGCAGGGGCTGGCCGGGCTGACGCCCGACACTGGTGACACCGAGATCGAGGGGCTTCGCCAGCAACTGGCCGATGAACAAACGGCAAATGCTTATTTGGAGAAAAACGCAGAGGTGCTGGACGCCCGCGCAACCCGCGCCGAGGAAGCCACGCGCCGCGCCACCGCTGAACTGGGCGCACAGAAGGCAGAGCGTGAGGCATCAGATAAAAAGCGGGGCGAGGCTCTGGCGCGGCTGGACGGCGAGCTTCAATCGCTGCGCGCGGCCAATCAGCAACTGCGCGACAATAATGCGGCCCTGCGCGAGGCCAATGCCGAAGGTGTGGGGAACGCGGATCTGATCAATCAGGCCATGGCGGCCGAATTGGAGGGTTTGCGCGCCGCGCACGCCGCCGACCGGGCCGAGCTGGACCTGCTTCTGGCCGAGCTGGACCAGATCACCGCCCGGACTGCCCATGACGATGCCGCAGGGAGTGCAGGCGCCACAAGAAAGGAGGATGTTTGATGCCGGAGGTTGATATCACAATTGGCGGGCGCAGTTTTCAGGTCTTCTGCCAGGAGGGTGAAGAGCGCAATCTGCACGCCGCCGCCAAGATCATGGACGATGAGGCCACGGCGGTTCTGGCGCAGATCGGCCGCATCCCGGAGTCGCGCATGCTGCTGATGGCAAGTCTCATGCTGGCCTACAAGGCCGCCGGCTTTCAGGATGATCTGCTGGCGATGGAGGCGAAGCTGAACGAAGCCCAGTCCGCGCTGGCCCGGCTACGTAGCGCGCCGGCCCCCGCCCCTGAGAGGATCGAGGTTCCGGTGGTACCCGCATCGGTGACCGACACATTGGCAGAAATCGCCGCGCGCGCAGAGGCGCTGGCTGAAACGATCGACGGGAAAAGGGCGGGCTAGGCGGCCGCGCCTTTACCTTTGTCATGTTTCCCGCGATGTTAGCCGGATTTTGCAGGGATGGCGCGGAACATAGGCCGAACATCTCTTTTACTCAGGCGATGGTCAGGTTAGGATCAAGCGCATGACCAGCTTTGACGAATCCGACGCCTTCGAAAGCGCCTCTCTCTCCTCGCGTGCCATGGCCGCGCGCCCGTCCCCCTATCTGGACGGCCTGAATCCCGAACAGCGCCTTGCGGTTGAAACAATGAACGGTCCCGTCCTGATGCTGGCCGGCGCCGGCACGGGCAAGACGAAGGCGCTGACCACGCGCATCGTGCATCTGCTGAACACCGGCCGCGCCCGCCCGAACGAGGTGCTGGCCGTGACCTTCACCAACAAGGCCGCGCGCGAGATGAAGAACCGCGTCGGCGCGCTGCTGGGCCAGCAGGTTGAGGGGATGCCCTGGCTGGGCACCTTCCATTCGATCTGCGTCAAGCTGCTGCGCCGCCATGCGGAACTGGTCGGCATCACCGGACAGGGGCGCGAGGTCACGCTGAAATCGAATTTCACGATTCTCGACACGGACGACCAGCTGCGTCTGCTGAAGCAGCTGGTTCAAGCCGCCGGTATCGATGACAAGCGCTGGCCTGCGCGCCAACTGGCCGGGGTCATCGATCACTGGAAAAACCGGGCCTGGACACCGGACAAGGTGTCGGCGGCCGAGGCGGGGGCCTATAATGGTAAGGCGGTGCAGATCTACCGCCAATACCAGCGCCGCCTGATCGAATTGAACGCCGTCGATTTCGGGGATCTTCTGCTGCATGTGGTCACAATCTTTCAGACCCACGAAGACATCCTGCAAAACTATCAGCAATGGTTCCGCTACATTCTGGTGGACGAATATCAGGACACCAACGTCGCTCAGTATCTGTGGCTGCGGCTGCTGGCGGGCGGACACCGCAACATCTGCTGCGTGGGTGATGACGATCAGTCCATCTATGGCTGGCGCGGTGCCGAAGTTGGCAACATCCTGCGGTTTGAGAAGGATTTTCCCGGCGCCCATGTCGTGCGGCTGGAGCAGAATTATCGCTCGACCCCGCATATTCTGGCGGCCGCATCGGGCGTGATCGCCGGCAACCAAGGGCGTCTTGGCAAGCAGCTTTGGACGGACGTGAAGGAGGGCGAGAAGGTCCGCCTGATCGGTCACTGGGACGGCGAGGAGGAGGCCCGCTGGATCGGGGAGGAGATAGAGGCGATGCAGCGGGGCACGCGCGGTTTGCGCCCGTTCAGTCTGGATAACATGGCGATTCTCGTGCGCGCCTCCCACCAGATGCGCGCGTTCGAGGACCGGTTTCTCACCATCGGTTTGCCCTACCGCGTCATCGGCGGTCCGCGTTTCTACGAGCGGCTGGAGATCCGCGACGCCATGGCCTATTTCCGCTGCGTTACCAGCCCCAGCGACGATTTGGCGTTCGAGCGGATCGTGAACACGCCCAAGCGCGGGCTGGGCGACAAGGCGCAGCAAAAGATCCAAGGCATCGCCCGCGAGAATGGCGTGCCGCTGATCGAGGCGGCGCGCGTTCTGCTGGATGAAAAGGGCTTGGGTGGCAAGGGCGCGAAGGAATTGGCGATATTGCTGGATGGGCTTGCCCGCTGGGGCCGCATGTCCGCGGATGCCGCGATCAGTCATATCGAACTGGCCGGGATCATTCTGGACGAATCGGGCTATACCGCGATGTGGCAGAACGACAAGACGCCGGAGGCTCCGGGGCGGCTGGAAAACCTCAAGGAACTGCTCAAGGCGCTGGAGAATTTCGAGAACCTGACCGGGTTTCTCGAACATGTCAGCCTGATCATGGATAACGAGAGCGACAATGAGGGCGAGAAGGTCAGCATCATGACTCTGCACGCGGCCAAGGGGCTTGAATTTCCCGCCGTGTTCCTTCCCGGCTGGGAGGACGGGCTGTTTCCCTCGCAACGCTCAATGGACGAATCGGGCCTGAAAGGCGCCGAGGAGGAGCGCCGCCTTGCCTATGTCGGCATCACCCGCGCCGAAGAGATCTGCACGATTTCCTTTGCGGGCAACCGCCGCGTTTTCGGGCAATGGCAGTCCTCTCTGCCGTCGCGATTCATCGACGAATTGCCCGAGGATCATGTGGAGGTGCTGACCCCGCCCGGCCTTTACGGTGGCGGTTACGGCGCTGCCGCCGGTGTACAGAACAGCATCGACGCCAAGGTGGCCGAGGCGAATGTATACAACTCGCCCGGCTGGCGGCGGATGCAGGCCCGCGCGGGGCAGCGGCCCATGGCACAACCGCGCGAGTCCTCCTCGCCGGTGATCGACATGGCCGCCACCTCCTCGCATACGGTCGGCGAGCGGGTCTTTCATCAGAAATTCGGCTATGGCGAAATCAAGGCCATCGAGGGTGACAAGCTGGAAATCGCCTTTGACAAGGCAGGCACCAAAAAGGTCGTTGCCCGGTTCGTGACGAACCCGGACGACGTACCGTTCTAGGCGCGGCTTTTAACCGAGGATATGACGCTGGAGGCGCAGAACATCAGCGCCAGACCGCATACGATCGTCGGCCCCGTCGGCGTATCCAGCGCATAGGACGCCCGCAGTCCTCCCCAGGCCGCCACCATGGCAAGCAAGGCCGCAATTCCAGCCATCGTCTCGGGGGTGCGGGCAAAGGGGCGCGCTGTCGCGGCCGGAATGATCAGCAGCGCGGTGATCAGCAAAACCCCCACCACCTTGATCGCGACCGCGACGACAATGGCCAGCGCCAGTGTCAGGATCATCTCTTCGCGGCGCGGATCAATTCCCGCAGCGCGGGCCAGATCGGGGTTCAGCGTGGCCGTCAGCAGTGCCGACCAGCGCCAGATGGTGAGCGCCAGAACCAATGCCGCACCGCCCCAGATCACCCCCAGATCGCCGCGCGACACCGACAGGATATCGCCAAAGAGATAGCCCATCACGTCGATCCGCACCCCGCCAAGGAACGATACCGCCACCAGACCAAACGCCAGCGCGGAATGCGCCATCACCCCGAGGAGCGTGTCCATCGCATAACCGCGCCCTGCCAGCAGCGTGACCAGCGTTGCCATGACCAGCGCCACCAGAAGTGCGCCGACAAAGACCGGTAATGACAGTGCCAGCGACAGGGCGACGCCAAGGATGGCTGCATGGGCCGTGGCATCGCCGAAATAGGCCATGCGGCGCCAGACCACGAAACAGCCCAAAGGCGCGGCCGCAAGCGCGGTTCCGATACCGGCCAGCCCTGCGCGTATCATGAAATCGTCAAGGATCATTCATCGGCCCCCTGCGGAGTTGTCCTGGCCCCGCAAGAGGCCCCGTGGTCATGGCCGCTGCCCGGCTGTTGATCTGTTTGCGGCCCATGGGTGTGGTCGTGGTGGTGGCGATAAAGTGCCAGCGCGCCTTGCGTTCCCTCGCCGAAAAGGGCGCGATAGATCGGCGCCTCGGCCACCACCTCGGGGGTGCCTTCACAGCAGATATGTCCGTTGACGCAGATGACGCGATCCGATGCGCTCATCACGACGTGCAGATCGTGGCTGACCATCAATATGGCGCAGCCGGTTTGCGTGCGCACCTGCTCGATCTGGCGGTAGAAGGATGCGGCGCCCTGCTGGTCCAGCCCGGCTGTCGCCTCGTCCAGAATGAGCAGTTCGGGCTGCGCGATCAGAGCGCGGGCCAGCAGGACACGCTGAAACTGGCCACCCGAAAGCGCCGCCATCTGGCGCGTCCCGATCCCGGGCACGCCCGCGCGGGCCAGCGCCTCCCCGGTCGCTTCAGGCGTCACGCGATGCGGCAGGGACAGGAAACGCGCGACTGTCATTGGCAGGGTAGCATCCAGCACCAGCCGCTGCGGCACATAGCTCAGGCGCAGGCCCGCGCGGCGTGTCACACAGCCAGCAGAAGGACGCAGCCCGCCCAGAACCGCGCGCAAAAGAGTGGATTTGCCAGATCCGTTGGGGCCGACGATGGTCACGATTTCGCCGGGGGCAATGCTGAAATCGACGTCTTGCAAAATCGGAGCTGAGCCGTGATGCACGGTCAGGCCGGTCACGCTGACAAGCGGCGCGGTCACGCGTTCGCCCTTGCGCATATGGGACAGAGTCCCTCCGCCTCTCGGATCGTCCGTTCAATTACGAAGCCGGCCTGCCGCGCCGCGCGGCCAAGCTCGCCCGCGCGCGCAGGCGCGTCCGTCTCGACCACGCGCTGGCAACTGCGGCAAATGAGGAAGGCGGGGGTATGCGGCTCGCCTCCCGCCACGTTTGGTTTGTGGGTGCAGGCGATGAAGGCATTCAGCCTCTCGATCCGGTGGGCAAATCCATGCGAGACCAGAAAATCCAGCGCCCTATACGCCATCGGTGGCTGAGCGTTCAGCCCGTCATCACGTAGCCGGTCAAGGATATCATAAGCTCCAAGCGGCTTGTGATCGCTCAGCAATATCTCCAGAACGCGCCGACGGATGGAGGTGAATTGCAGGCCGGCCTCTGCGCAATGCCTTTCGGCCGCCTTCAGCCCGTCCCGTATGCAGACCGGGTGGTCGTGCGAATTGAACGCGTCGGAGGGCATGGTGTATTCCTTGGATGAACACGGGATCGGAAAAATATATTGAACTGTTATAATATATCACATACTGACCCAAGTGAATTGTCATAATGCTTCGGATTTGGCGCCGCAAGAGGGCCTGCATGTTCACTGGTTTCAGGATCATTACTGCCGCGTTGATGCTACTACCGGGCATCGCGGCGCAAGCCGCCGTGCCATCTGTTGCAACCGACATAGCGCCCGTGCAGGCTTTGGTGGCGCAGGTGATGGGGAATCTTGGCGAGCCTGCGGTGATCGTACGCCCCGGCTCATCTCCGCATGGGTATGCGATGCGTCCGTCCGAGGCGGGTGCCCTGCAACAGGCCGATGCTGTCTTCTGGATTGGACCAACTCTGACGCCATGGTTGAAGGATGCCGTCGCAACGCTGGCACAGGATGCATCGGTAACGCCCTTGCTGGAGGTAGCGGGAACGCAGGTTCTGGATTTCAGAACCAATAGCCTGTTTGGGCCGCAGGACCACGAAGATCACGATCATGTTCATGTGGGGCACGATCCGCATGCCTGGCTGGATCCGCAGAATGCGCAGATCTGGCTCGGGGTCATTGCAGAGCGTCTGAGCGCGCTTGACCCTGAGCATGCGGCAACCTACCGCACGAATGCCAAGGCCGGTCAGGCCGGGCTTGTTGCGCTGGAAGACGAATTGAACCAGACGCTGGCGCCCATTCGAACCCTTCCATTTGTCGTCTTTCACGACGCCTTTCAGTATTTCGAGCAAAGGTTTGGCCTGACCCCCGTCGCCGCCATCGCGCTGAGTGACGCATCAAGCCCCGGACCCGCGCGGATTGAGATGGTGCGCGATGCGGTGCGCGATCTCGGCGTGACATGCGTCTTGTCCGAGCCCGCTTTCAATCCGGCGGTGGTGCAGACGGTTATCGAAGGCACCGACGCACGCACCGCCTTGGTCGATCTGATGGGCGGCGGTATCGCGCCGGGTGCTGCATTTTATCCCGCCATCCTGCGCGGAATCGCCGATGAGTTGGTCCGCTGTCTGAAATGAGGCGGGGGCGAAGCGATAGCTGGTTTTCCGGGCGATCATCGCTGGCCATGAAGCGCCTCCACTGCCACGTAAAATGGGCAGGCGTGGGTGTCGCGCGATCATATGCTGCCACAGTGAGAGGCATGAAACTGAATTCCATATCAATCCACGGCGCAGCCTTGAGCAGTCTTTGCGCCATTGCGGCGGCTGCGGCGCTCTGCGCGGCGCCCTTGGCCGCGGCACCGCAGCGTGTTGTTTCCATCAACCTTTGCACGGACCAGCTTGCAATGTTGATCGCCGCGCCGGACCAATTGGTTTCCGTCAGCCGGATCGCGCAGGACACAAGGGTGTCGTCCATGGCCGCCGAGGCGGCGCGCTATCCCATCAATGCCGGCCATGCCGAAGAAGTTCATGCCCTGGCGCCGGATCTTGTTGTCGCGGGCGAATTCACAAACGCCGATACAGTTGCGCTGCTGCGACGGCTGGGGATCAGGGTGGAACTTTTCGACATCGTGAAATCGCTCGACGATGTGCGGGAGCGCATTCTTCAGATGGGCCGCGTGCTGGGCCGCGAAGTGGCAGCCGAAGCAATGGTGGCCCGGTTTGACACAGATCTGGCACGTTTGCGTTCCGGGGCGGATGACCTTCCCGGGCCTGACGCTCCGCGCGCGGCGCTTTATTCTGCCAATGGCTATACGGTGGGGTACGACACGTTGTCCGGCGAAATTCTGGCCGCGGCGGGGCTGCGCAACGCCCCGGCCGAAGCGGGGTACGGCTGGGGCAGGCTTCCGCTTGAGATCCTCGCGATGCTTCAGCCCGATCTCGTGATCACCGGGCGGCGCTATCCCGGCGGATCGCAGGCCGAAGAAATTATGGATCATCCTGTCGTCGTCCGCCTGCAGGAGCAATCGCACGGCGCCGCCATCAGCGATCAGGATTGGGTCTGCGGCACGCCTTACGTCCTGCGGGCCATCGCCGAAATGGTTCAGGCCCGCCGGGAATTGGAGTTGGACCGGGCGCGCGATGACTAGACCAGGTTTCTGCGTCAACCCGCCTTGGCTGGACTTCGATCTGGGCGAGCCCATGCAAGTCCTCAGCTGGGCGGTCCATCGTCCCGGTCTGGTGATGGCGCGCCGGATAATATGGCGCGAGGTGCGCAACGCCGATTTGCCGCAGCATCTGGATGTGGCAGGCTGGTTGCAGGGCGAGCTTGCGGCCCGCGATGCGATGGATGCGGTCACCTTTCTGACGTCACGCGCCATTCGCCACCATCACGTGGCACGGGTACAATCGGGGCTTGCCTGCGCCACCGCGCTTGCCACGGTCGGATTGTCCAATGCAGAACGCATCGGCAGCCGCGTATGCCGGGCAGGGCAGGAGTGGGGCACGATCAACATCGCGCTGCACTTGGACGGCGGGCCGGATACCGGGCTGAACGATGCCGCGCTGATCGAAACGCTAAGCATTGCCGCCGCCGCACGGACCGCTGCCGTCATCGAGGCCGGGCTGGACCTGCCCACCGGGCGCGCGACCGGTACGGGTACCGACTGCATTGCTGTCGCCGCCCGTCGCGGCCTTATCCCCTATGCGGGTATGCATACGGATATGGGCGAGGCTGCGGGCAGGGCGGTCCACGACGCGGTGCGGGCGGGCGCACGCGAATGGATGCAGCAGATGCATCCCGGTTATACTTGCTGAATATCCGCAATCGGCTGTTTTTCCGCAACTGCCGCTTGACGCCCCCGTCCGGGCCGACTAATGACATGCAACGCAACGCGGGCAACGGCCCAGCAAGCGTGCAGTGGGCGGTTGTAGCTCAGTTGGTTAGAGTACCGGCCTGTCACGCCGGGGGTCGCGGGT
>JAUNVT010000097.1 GCA_030540655.1 Rhodobacterales bacterium | reverse complement strand
TGTTGAGCGCGCCTGCATCGCGGAAAGTCCATCACCGGGGACTTGTGGGGAACTGTAAGCCGGCGAAGAGCGTCTCGGGCGAGAGGCAGGGTGGACAGGAAAGATGCCAGTGTTTAACGATGTAATTGCAATTACGTCATAAATCGAACTGGCGGGCCAATGACTGCCACGTTACGGAGGATGTTCATGACCGCTCCACAAGAACCGAGTTTTCGCAGTTCCGTAGATCTGATGTTCAACAGGGCTGCATCCCTCATCGACCTGGAGCCGGGGCTGGAGGAAAAGATCCGCGTCTGCAATGCCAGCTATACCGTACGGTTCGGCGTGCGTCTTCGCGGCCGGATCCATACCTTTACCGGGTATCGCAGCGTTCATTCGGAACATACGGTACCGGCCAAAGGCGGCATCAGGTATGCGATGAGCGTGAATCAGGACGAGGTCGAGGCGCTGGCGGCGTTGATGACCTATAAATGTGCGCTGGTCGATGCGCCGTTCGGCGGAGCCAAAGGTGGCTTGCGCATTGATCCGCGCCACTGGGACGAGCCCGAGATGGAGCGCATCACACGCCGCTTTGCCTTTGAGCTGATCAAGCGTGATCTGATCCATCCCAGCCAGAACGTCCCGGCCCCCGACATGGGCACGGGCGAGCGCGAAATGGCATGGATTGCTGACCAGTATCACCGCATGCACACGACCGATATCAACTTCCGCGCCTGCGTCACCGGCAAGCCGCTGAACGCTGGCGGTATCGAGGGCCGGACGGAAGCGACCGGGCGCGGGGTCCAATATGCGGCTCGTGAGTTCTTTCGCCACCCCGATGACGTCGCGAAGGCACATCTGGCCGGCAGCCTTGATGGCAAGCGGGTGGTGATCCAGGGTCTGGGCAATGTCGGGTATCACGCGGCAAAGTTCCTGTCCGAAGAGGACGGATGCATCATCACCGCAATCATTGAACACGATGGCGCCCTCATCAACGACAAGGGGTTGCACGTCGAAGAGGTGCGTCATTGGATTACGTCTCATCAGGGGGTCAAGGGTTTCCCTGATGCCGAATATGTTCCGGATGGGGCAAAGGTGCTGGAAAAGGAATGTGACATCCTGATCCCGGCGGCAATGGAGGCCGTCATCAACATCACGAACGCCGCCGGTATAAATGCAGCATTGATCATCGAGGCGGCGAACGGTCCTGTGACGGCGGGCGCCGATCAGATCCTGCGCGAAAAAGGCTGCGTCATCATGCCCGATATGTTTGCCAATGCAGGGGGGGTCACTGTTTCTTACTTCGAATGGGTCAAGAACCTTGGACAGATCCGTTTCGGCCGCATGGGCCGCCGTCAGGAGGAATCGCGCCATCAGCTGGTCGTGGACGAGCTCGAGCGTCTGAGCGCCGACAAGGATCTGGGATGGACGCTCAGCCCCGATTTCAAACAGCGATATTTGCGCGGCGCGGGCGAGCTGGAACTGGTGCGCTCGGGGCTCGACGATACGATGCGTGAGGCATATCAGGCCATGCGCGAGATATGGGTGACGCGAGAGGACGTGACGGATCTGCGGACTGCCGCGTATATCGTGGCTATAAGCAAGGTCGCTGGCAGTTATCGTGCCTTGGGTTTGTGATTCATTTCAGAACAGGCGTCTGGCGGGCGCTGTCGAACAGTTACTTTGTGCGTCTAGGGCCCATGCACTGATTTACGAAGCGGCCTGCCTTCAGCCGGGGCAGATTGATGGTGCCGGGGAATCTTGAAGGCGGATGCCCTTGGCGCGGGGCACGACTCGGCCCATAATGCGCGCATGTCCTTGCCTCCCGGTTTCCTCGAAGAACTGCGCAGCCGCACCTCGCTGACCCAGGTGGTCGGGCGAAAGGTAATGTGGGACAACCGCAAGTCGAACCAGGGCAAGGGCGACATGTGGGCGCCATGCCCGTTTCATCAGGAAAAATCCGCCAGCTTTCACGTCGATGACCGCAAGGGGTTCTACTACTGCTTTGGCTGCCACGCCAAGGGCGATGCGATCGGGTTCGTGATCGAAAGCGAGAACGTGGGCTTCATGGAGGCCGTGCGCATTCTGGCCGCCGAGGCTGGCATGCAGATCCCCGAGCGTGACCCCCAGGCGCAGCAGAAGGCGGACCGGCGCACGCAGCTGATCGAGGTGATGGATCAGGCGCAAAGACATTTCCGCCTGATGCTGAACACCGTCGCCGGGGCCGATGCGCGCAGCTATTTGCAGCAGCGCGGTCTGGATGCGGCGACGCAGGAACGGTTTGGCATAGGCTTTGCGCCGCAGGCGTGGCAGGGGCTTTGGGATCATCTGACAGCAAGGAATGTAGAGGCCGAGCTGATCCTTGGCTGCGGCCTTGCGCGCCCTTCGGCCAAGGGCGGCACACCCTATGACGTGTTCCGCGGGCGCATCATGTTTCCCATCCATGACGCGCGCGGCCGCGTCATCGCCTTTGGCGGGCGCGCGATGGACCCGGCCGACAACGCAAAATACCTCAACTCGCCTGAAACCGAGCTATTCGACAAATCGCGCACCCTCTACAATTACGGCCCTGCGCGCGAGGCGGCGGGCAAGGGCCAGCCTCTGATCGTGGCCGAGGGGTATATGGACGTGATCGCGCTGGCGCAGGCCGGGTTCCAGGGGGCTGTCGCGCCGCTTGGGACAGCCGTGACAGAAATGCAGTTGCAGCTGATGTGGCGTGCGGTGGACGAACCTGTGATGGCGCTGGACGGGGATCGCGCCGGGCTGGCCGCCGCGCGGCGGGTCATGGATCTGGCTCTGCCGCTGCTGGAGGCTGGGAAAAGCCTGCGCTTTGCACTGATGCCCGGGGGGCAGGATCCCGACGACATTCTGCGCAGCCAGGGTGCCGCTGCCATTCAGGCACTGATCGATGATGCGCAGCCGATGATGCAGCTTTTGTGGCAGCGCGAGACGGAAGGGCGCAGCTTTGACAGCCCCGAGCGGCGCGCGGCGCTGGACAGGGCCCTGCGCGAGGCGATCGGACAGATCAGGGACCCGCTTATCCGCGGCCATTATGAACGCGCGATCAAGGATCTGACCTGGCGGCTTTACCAATCGCGCAAGGTGCCCGGGCCGAAACGGGCCATCAGGAGTGCTTGGCGCGGTGGGCCGAAGGCAGAACTCTGGCAGCTGGATGTGCTGCCGAAACCCGAAGCCAAGGCCTCGCCTCTGGCGGTGATGGATGCCAGCAAGGTAAGCATGGCCATGCGCGAAGCTGTCATTCTGGCAGCCATCATTTCGGCCCCCGTGATCCTGCCGGAGTTCGAGGCGGCGCTGGACCGTCTGGACTGCGCCGATCCTGCCCACGCGCGGATCCGCGATCTGATCGCCCGGCACGCACCGGACGGCGCGGGGCCGCTGCGCAATGCGATTACTGCAGCGATGGGGGGCGATGCACTTGAAAAACTGCTGTCGCTACCCCACGTCGCCTTGACGCCCCCTGTACGCCATCCGGGCGATGCGGGACGGGCAAGGATGACTGTTGCAGAGGAGTTGGCCAAGATTGCGGCGGCGCAGGGGCTGAGCGCCGAGATCGTGGATGCTGCCGAAGACATGCAAGGCGTGGCGGACGAGGCGCTGACATATCGGCTGGGCCGGGCAGCCGAGGCGCGCAACCGTGCGGTGCGCAGCGAGCATGAAGATCGCGCGGAATACGATATCGCCGACAACGGAGCGCGGATGAATCGCGGGGAGCGCGAGCAGTTCGATGCGCTGCTGGACAGTATTACATACTCGAAACCACGCCGTTAATTGGATATTGGTGAGGTCCGGGTAAACAAAAACAGGTAAACGGGTTGCGAATCACTTCTGCGCAGGGATGATTCGACATCTGCGAATCACGCGCCCGTCATTCAGGAGACTTACATGGCCGCCAAGGACACCGACGACCAGAAGCCCGACGATCAGGACGCCGAACTGTCTTTGGACGTCAGCCAGACGGCCATCAAGAAGATGATCTCGGACGCGCGCGAAAAGGGTTTCATCACTTACGATCAACTGAACAGGGTTCTGCCGCCCGATCAGGTGTCGTCAGAGCAGATCGAGGATGTGATGTCGATGCTGTCCGAAATGGGCATCAACATCATTGAAAACGACGAGGCCGAGGAAGAAGAGCAGCGCGGTACCGCCCTGGCCGAAGTTGGCCGCAGGGGCGAAATCGTCCTTGGTTCGGGCAAGGAAGAAAAGCTGGACCGGACCGACGATCCGGTGCGCATGTATCTGCGCGAAATGGGCAGCGTCGAATTGCTGTCCCGCGAGGGTGAGATCGCGATCGCCAAACGGATCGAGGCAGGGCGCAATACGATGATCGCGGGCCTTTGCGAAAGCCCGCTGACCTTTCAGGCGATCACGATCTGGCGCGACGAATTGGTGACCGAGGACATTCTGCTGCGCGATGTGATCGACCTTGAGACGACATTCGGCAACCAGCTGGACGGCGAAAGCGAAACGGTGGTGGATGCGGCCAATGCGGCCAGCGCGCCCAGTTCTTCCAAGGAGGACAGCGCCGAGCTGGACGCAGATGGCAACCCGATCGCCGATGATGACGACGAGGATGAGGACGATCAGGCCAATATGAGCCTTGCCGCGATGGAGGCGGCGCTGAAACCTTCGGTGCTAGAAACGCTCGATCATATCGCGGATGATTATCTGAAGCTGGCTGAAATGCAGGACAGCCGCATCTCTGCCACGCTGAATGAAGACGGCACGTTTTCTTCCAGCCAGGAGGATGTGTATCAAAAGCTGCGCAGTGAAATCGTCGTTCTGGTCAACTCCCTGCATCTGCACAATAATCGCATCGAGGCGCTGATCGACCAGCTATATGGCATCAACCAGCGCATCATGATGATCGACGGCTCCATGGTCAAACTGGCCGATCAGGCTCGCATCAACCGGCGCGAATTTATCGATGAATATCGCGGCCGCGAGTTGGACCCGAACTGGCTCGACGACATGGCTCAGAAATCGGGGCGCGGCTGGCAATCGCTGATCGAGCGCTCGAACGACAAGGTGACAGAGCTGCGCTCGGAAATGGCGCAGGTTGGCCAATATGTCGGGCTCGATATCTCGGAGTTCCGCCGCATCGTGGGGCAGGTCCAGAAGGGCGAGCAGGAAGCGCGCCTGGCCAAGAAGGAAATGGTCGAAGCGAACCTGCGCCTCGTCATCTCCATCGCCAAGAAATACACCAACCGCGGCCTGCAATTTCTGGACCTGATCCAGGAGGGCAATATCGGCCTTATGAAGGCCGTGGACAAATTCGAGTACCGTCGCGGTTATAAATTCAGCACCTACGCAACCTGGTGGATTCGTCAGGCGATCACACGATCCATCGCGGATCAGGCACGTACCATCCGCATTCCCGTCCATATGATCGAGACGATCAACAAGCTGGTCCGCACCGGACGCCAGATGCTGCACGAGATCGGCCGCGAGCCGACGCCCGAAGAACTGGCCGAAAAGCTGCAAATGCCGCTGGAAAAGGTTCGAAAGGTGATGAAGATCGCCAAGGAACCGATCTCTCTCGAAACGCCCATCGGCGACGAGGAAGACAGCCAGCTTGGAGATTTCATCGAGGACAAGAACGCGGTTCTGCCCTTGGACTCCGCCATTCAGGACAACCTGAAGGAAACCACGACCCGCGTTCTGTCTTCGCTGACCCCGCGAGAGGAGCGTGTTTTGCGCATGAGGTTCGGCATTGGCATGAACACCGACCACACTCTTGAGGAGGTTGGCCAGCAGTTCTCGGTCACGCGCGAACGTATTCGCCAGATCGAAGCAAAGGCCTTGCGCAAGCTGAAGCATCCCAGCCGGTCACGCAAGCTGCGGTCGTTCCTGGATCAATAGGTCAGCCTTCCGCATTCACTGCAACGTCACTGAATGCGGAAGGTATTTTCCGCCATCACACGTGCTGTCGGCTTGGAAATTCCACTTAAACTGAGCGCGTGGGTGCATTGCACATTCACCCGCCGGTTCCGCGCCGCCACGAATTTACGCAGCGTGCTTCAGCTCTCGGGAACCAAGACTGCGTCATCCATCGGAACATCGAAACCATGAGGATAGATCGTCTCTATCCGTTGCTGCTCATACCCAACGCCGACCAGACGCGCGGAATGCCCCGCGCCGCGCAGCGCGGCAATCGTGCGGTCAAAAAATCCGCCACCATAGCCCAGGCGGTAATTATCCTTATCCAGCCCCACCACCGGTGACAGCACAATATCAGGGGTTACAACCATGGCACTGGAGGGAGGGATCGGGATGTTCCAGACGCCTTTTTGCAGCTTGTCACCGGGCGCCCAGCGCCGAAATTCCAAAGGGGCTGCCTTGGCCACGACTACAGGCAAGCCCAGCCTTGCCCCCCGCTCCCGGCATGCGGCGGCCCAGGACCTCAGGTCCGGCTCCCCGCGGAACGGCCAGTAAAGCGATATGACATGGCCCTCCACATCGCCCAGCAAAGCATCCAGTCTTTTCCCCAGCTCAGCATCTGCCTTTTGCCTCGCGGCAACGGGAATCGCCTGCCGTGCTTCGATCAGATCATGCCGCAGTGCCTTGCGCCATTCCATTGTTCCGGGCGTTTCATCCATTATCTGGCTCCTTGATAGCTGTCAGCCCGCAGGCATAACGGCAATTTCCTGCACGTTCGCATGGGCCGGTTGGCCCAAAGCGTAAACAACAGCATTGGCGACGTCCAGCGGCTTAAGCTTGTCCGGTTTCGGAGTGTCGAAGAAGGGCGTATCGACCATACCGGGGGCGATAACGGTGCAACGTCCGCCCCATTTGCGCATATCTTCGGCCATGTTGCCGCCCAGGCCGTGCACAAACCATTTCGACGCGCCGTATATGGAGCCGGAAATATGCACCCGGCCCGCCGCCGATCCAGTCAGCAACAGATGGCCTTTGGTCTTTTTCAATTCCGGATACGCGGCTTTCATGGTCAGCAACACCCCCATCACGTTGACATCGACAAGGTTCCGCCACTCCTCCGGATCGCCGTTTTCCACCCCGGGCGTATCGAGGCCCTTGCCCGCATTGGCATAAACGGCATCAAGCTGCCCAAAATGCGATATAGTTCGCGAGATCGCGGATTGCAGCGAGCTAAGATCGGTCACGTCGCCGGGAAGGGCAAGCGCGGCATCCCCGATATCATTTGCCAGTTGATCCAGCTTGTCCTGACGACGCGCAAAAAGTGCGATACGCCATCCCGCATCCGCCGCCCTGCGCGCCGTTTCCGCGCCGATACCAGAGGATGCGCCAGTTATGAAAAGCACCTTGTTTGTCATGTAATTCTCCGGTTTTAAGCAGGGATGGAGTCTAACGTATGGCGCGGCATTTTGGATCCCTCACGCTGCATATGGTGGATCCATTTCCGCCCTACCCAAAAACTGGAGGCTGCCCTATAGTGGAAGTGGATCACTTGGCGGCAGACCCAACCCCAAGAGGCAGAGACAGTTAAGGACAGGCCCATGCGCTGCCCGTTTTGCGGAAATATCGAAACTCAGGTCAAGGATTCACGTCCCGCCGAGGAGCATGTGTCCATCCGCAGGCGCCGTTTGTGCCCGGCTTGCGGCGGCCGCTTTACGACGTATGAACGTGTGCAACTGCGCGATCTGGTGGTCGTCAAGACCAATGGCCGCCGCGAGGATTTCGACAGGGACAAGCTGGAGCGTTCGATCCGTATTGCCCTGCAAAAGCGCCCGGTGGATCCGGATCGGATCGAACAGATGATATCTGGCATCGTGCGCCGCCTTGAAAGCATGGGGGAGACTGATATTCCCTCGAAGGTGATCGGCGAGATCGTGATGGAAAGCCTCGCGCGGATCGACACGGTCGCTTATGTGCGTTTCGCCAGCGTCTACAAGAATTTTCAGGCCGCCGATGATTTCGACAGATTCGTCAGCGAATTGCGCCCGGAAACGACAACCGGGGCCGAGCAGACTAAAACATGACCGGCGCCGAAGATATGCGTTTCATGCGTGTGGCTCTGGGGCTGGGGCGGCGCGGGCAGGGAAATACCTGGCCAAATCCGGCCGTCGGTTGCGTGATCACCCAAGATGCACGCATCATCGGGCGCGGCTGGACACAGCGCGGCGGGCGCCCGCATGCGGAAACGCAGGCGCTGGCGCAGGCGGGCAAGGGGGCCAAGGGGGCGACCGCGCATGTCACGCTGGAGCCTTGTGCCCATCATGGCCACACCCCGCCCTGCGCCACCGCGTTGATCGAGGCGGGGATTTCGCGTGTGGTTGTAGCCGCGGATGATCCCGATCCGCGCGTTGCCGGGCGCGGATCGGGCATGCTGCGCGCGGCGGGGGTCGAGGTGGTCACAGGCGTGCTGCGCGAGGATGCTACCCACGATCTGGCCGGATTCCTCAGCCGGGTCGAACGGGGGCGGCCAGAACTGCTTTTGAAACTGGCGACCTCTTTTGACGGGCGCATCGCAACCGCTGGCGGGCAGTCGCAATGGATCACCGGGCCGGGCGCACGGCGGATTGTGCATGCGATGCGGGCGCGGTTTGATGCCGTAATGGTCGGCGCAGGCACGGTGCGCGCGGATGATCCGATGCTGACAGTGCGCGGCATGGGAGCGCGGCATCAGCCGGTGCGGATTGTCGTTTCACGGCGACTGTCCCTGCCGCTGATGTCAAGGCTGGCGCAGACGGCACGCGAGGTGCCGTTATGGCTGATCCACGGATCTGAGGCTGATCCTGCATCCATCGCCGCGTGGGAAAGCGTGGGCGCGCGCCTGATCGCCTGTCCCCGGAAGGAAGAGGGGCTGGATATGGCGGCAGCGATGCACGCGCTGGGCGCGGCGGGGCTGACGCGCGTCTTTTGCGAGGGAGGCGGCGCGCTGGCGGCGTCCTTGCTGCGCGCGGGCGTAGTGGACAGGCTGGCCGGGTTTACCGCAGGGCTGGCTTTGGGAGCCGACGGAAAGGCGGGGATTGGAAGCCTTGGGCTGCAATCGCTGGAGGCCGCGCCGCGATTCGTTTTGGAGAGAGTGCAGGATGTGGGCGGCGACGTGCTGCATTTGTGGCGTCGCGCCTGACCCGCATCGCAAAACGGGCTTCAGACGCAAAACGCGCGCTCAGATATAATCGGGCGCGCCTGAGTGGCCAGTGCATCAGACTGGCGGTCGCGCGCTTATCTGCGGGCGGTAAAGGTCGCTATATCTGCGCGGGTCAGGCCGATATCGTCCAGCTCGCGATCCGACAGAACCGACAGCGCCTTGCGTGTCGCGCGCGCATCCTTCCAGGCAGTGAAAGCAGCTGCAAAGCGGCCAAAGCTGGCATTTGAAGGCGCTGTATGGAACTGGCCGGAGCGGTTGACATCCAGAGCGGTCATTTTATTAATCCTTTGAACAGCATGACACAAATTATCATGGCAGGCTGGTGTCATCTTCACTGCCTCAGATAGCCAGCGCCCGCCATTCTGGCAACATGACGCCGCGCATAGTCCTCATGCATCAGGTGCATAGGTCGGGCGGCTCTTATCAGGCTGTCATCAAGGAGTTTGTAGCCTGCGCGGGGCGGATCATTGCGCTATCGCCACAGGCTGCCAGTACAGGCTGCCAGAATATCCCAAGTCATGGGTATGGGCGGAGGCACGTATTCTCCTTGGAAGGTGTTCCCGTTTCGTGCTAAGCGTTGCAAAACGCCGGGCAAACCGGACGGGCAGAGGCACTATATATGATGCGTGTGTTGGGCATTGATCCGGGGTTGCGGAACATGGGCTGGGGGCTGATCGACATTGATGGCAACAGGCTGGTCCATGTGGCCAATGGCACGCTGCATTCGGAAGGGGATGTCCTGCCTGCGCGGCTTCTGTCGCTGTTCCAGCAGCTGAGCGCGATCCTGATCCGTTACGCGCCGCAAACCTCGGCGGTTGAGCAGACCTTCGTGAACAAGGACGGGGCGGGGACGCTGAAGCTCGGGCAGGCGCGAGGGATCGCATTGCTCGCGCCGGCGCAATTCGGGATCGAGGTCGGGGAATACGCGCCCAATACGGTCAAGAAAACGGTGGTCGGCGTGGGCCACGCAACCAAGGATCAGATCGCGCATATGGTGCGGATGCAGCTGCCCGGCGCGATCCTGACCGGACCCGATGCCGCCGACGCGCTGGCGATCGCCATCTGCCACGCGCATCACGCGACCAGCCGGGCGCGCATCCTGAAGGCTGCGATATGATCGGGCGTATCGCGGGGCGGATCGATTATCGCGCGCTCGATCATGTGCTGATCGACGTGGGCGGGGTCGGCTATCTGGTGTATTGTTCAGACCGCACGATGCAGGCGCTGCCCCGCGCAGGCGAGTACGCGGCGCTCTATACTGAACTGCTGGTGCGCGAGGATCTGTTGCAACTTTTCGGATTTACCACGCTGGTGGAAAAAGAATGGCACCGCCTGCTTATGAGCGTCCAGGGTATCGGTGCCAAGGCGAGCCTTGCTATTCTGGGCGCCCTGGGTCCCGAAGGTGTGGGACGCGCCATCGCTCTCGGGGACTGGAATTCGGTGAAGGCGGCCAAGGGTGTGGGGCCGAAAACCGCGCAGCGCGTGGTGAACGAGCTGAAGGACAAGGCACCCGAAATCATGGCCATGGGCGCAGGCACTCCTATTTCAGCGCCTACGGTGGTGACAGAAGCGGCAGAGCCCGGCGCGCCTGTGCCTCCGCCGCCCCGCCCCTTGCCCGCAGGTCCCGGGCCGCAGGCCGAGGCATTGTCGGCGCTGACCAATCTTGGCTACGCCCCCGGCGAAGCGGCGGGCGCGGTGGCACAGGCCTCGGGCGACGCGCCGGACGCCGAGGTGGCTGCCCTGATCCGCGCCGCGCTGAAGCTCTTGGCCCCGAAGGGATGAGGCAGGACAGATGACCACCGATCCCGATCCCACCCTGCGCCCCGAAAAGCTGGCCGAGGACGAGGGCCGCAGCCTGCGGCCGAAAGCGCTGAGCGCTTTCATCGGACAGGCCGAGGCGCGCGCAAACCTGCACGTGTTCATCCAATCCGCCCGCCAGCGCGGCGAGGCGATGGACCACACGCTGTTCCACGGCCCGCCTGGCCTTGGCAAGACGACGCTGGCGCAGATCATGGCGCGCGAGCTGGGTGTGGGGTTTCGCATGACCTCTGGTCCCGTTCTGGCCAAGGCGGGCGATCTGGCCGCTATCCTGACCAATCTGGAGCGCAATGACGTGCTCTTTATCGACGAAATTCACCGGCTGAATCCCGTCGTGGAAGAAGTGCTTTACCCCGCACTGGAGGATTTCGAGCTGGATCTGGTGATCGGCGAGGGGCCTGCCGCCCGCACCGTGCGGATCGAGCTGGCGCCGTTTACTCTGGTCGGCGCGACCACGCGGCTGGGCTTGCTGACCACGCCGCTGCGCGACCGGTTCGGCATTCCCACGCGGCTGCAATTTTATACGGTGGACGAGTTGCACGAGATCGTCGTGCGTAATGCCGCGCTGCTGTCGATCCCCTGCGCGACCGATGGCGCCCGCGAGATCGCGCTGCGCTCGCGCGGCACGCCGCGGATTGCAGGCCGGCTGTTGCGCCGGGTGGTGGATTTCGCGTTGGTCGACGGAGATGGCACAATCACGCGCGCGCTGGCGGACAGTGCCCTGACGCGGCTGGGCGTCGACCATCTGGGCCTCGACAGTGCCGACAGGCGATATCTCACCCTGATCGCCGAGGCCTATCAAGGCGGCCCTGTCGGGGTGGAGACGCTGAGCGCGGCGCTTTCGGAATCGCGCGATGCGGTGGAGGAGGTGATCGAGCCTTATCTGCTGCAACAGGGTCTGATCCAGCGCACCCCGCGCGGAAGGATGTTGGCGCAGCGGGCATGGACGCATCTGGGTCTTGCGCCGCCGCGCGCCGTGGGGCAGAGCGACCTTTTCGAGGGATAGCGCAATGCAGGAGGCATGCATGGACCCGGCCCTGATCGAGGCGCATTTTACCCGCAGCGATGGCACCTATCTTTGCGCGCGCTGGGGGCGGCCTATTGTTCCGGTCGTATTTGGCGTTGACGATGCGACCCTGCCGGTGATCAAGGGCGCGATCGAGGCGGTGGCGCTGCTCGCCGGTCACGAAACGGCCGAGACCGATATGGAATTGGGCGCCAACATGATGGTGTTTTTCTTTCGCGCCTGGGACGAGCTTCTGGACCTGCCCGATCTGGGTCGGATGATCCCCGACCTCGCACCCTTGGTCGAGCGGTTGAAGCGCGTCGAGGCTAACCAGTACCGGGTTTTCCGGTTCGACAGCGCGGGCGCGATCAAGGCAGCGTTCGTGTTCATCCGCATGGACGCGCATCTGGAGGCAGTCCCGGCCGAGACATTGGCACTGAGTCAGGCAGTCCAGACAATCCTGTCGTGGTCGGATACCGCATTTCAGGAGCACTCGCCGCTGGCCATGGTTCCGGGGCAGGATATGGCAGTGCTGCGGCCAGACATCTCGGCCCTGATCCGGGCGGTCTATGATCCGGTTCTGCCCGATTGCGCGCGGGATCCGTCGCACGCGCTGCGGCTGTCGGCGCGGGTCCGGCTGCACTGACCCCGCTTGCAGCGCCAGGGCCCGCAGCCTAACCTGCGCCTCATGAGCCATATTTTCCCGATCCGCGTTTATTACGAGGATACCGACATGGGCGGTATCGTCTATCACGCCAATTACCTGAAATTCATCGAACGCGCACGCAGCGACTGGGTGCGCGACCTTGGCATCGACCAGCGGGCGATGAAAGAGGAGGAGGGCGCAGCTTTCGCCGTGCGCAGGATCGAATGCGATTACCTGATGGCCGCGCGGTTCGACGACCGGCTTGAGGTGCGCACGCAAATGCAATTGGTCACCGGCGCGCGGCTGGTTCTGCGCCAGGAGGTAACGCGGGACGGCGCAATGGTGTTCGCTGCCATCGTCACCATCGTCTGCCTTGGCAATGCTGGGCAGCCGGCCCGCCTTCCCGCAAACATTCGTGCTCTCTTACACCAACCGGCTTGAAGACTGGCTGACAGGGGATTCCCGAAGCGGCGAACG
>JAUNVT010000330.1 GCA_030540655.1 Rhodobacterales bacterium | reverse complement strand
ATCCTGACCGTAAGAAGGTCTTGTCGATCTGTTTTGATGTTTTGCCGGACATAAACCTGAAGTTGGCGAAACTCACTTTTATCGATCAAATCATCGCGGAGCAGCGTACATGACTCAACACTTCCCCATACTGCCGTACTGGAAGATTGGCTGCGATGTCTGGCGTATAAGCGCGGTAGTACTGACCCGGCTGAATCTGCTCAAGTTTAAGCCGCTGATCCCAATGCCTTGGCGGGCGTGCGCATGGCAAGCGCCTGATGAGGGCGGCGGTTATTTTGAAAGCTGATCCAGGCGCCGATGGCGCGCGTCGCGCGCTGGGATGCTGTCGCAGCGCTGGCGGTTGCACGCAGTGCTCTTTGAGCGTGCGGATGGCGCGCGCGGGCCGTGCCGTTCTGCGGGCAATGCGGCGCGATGATCTCCTGCTTCAACGCGCAGCTTCGGAGGAGCGCGGTGCATTTCCAACTGGTGAAGACCAGGCCGTTGTCGGGCCTGAGAAGGAACTCCAGCGGCACCTTCCCAAGCGTGCCGGACCGGGCGATCAGCGCATGCTCCAGGGCGCTGACGGCCGTGAGCGCCTTCCGGATCGCGACAGGTGCCAGCCCGGAAGTGCGCGGTTGTAGCGGTCGATCATCAGGGCCAGCGTGGCCCGGCCGTCGCGGCCTAGATCGGTCGACCAGCGTTCCTTCGGCGCCGTTGGGGCAGAGGGCACCAGCGCGATGCGGACCCGCATGCCAAAGGGGCGCTTGCGGACCCCTGCCTGCCTGGAAGATGCGCTGGACCGTGTTCTTGTTGAAGCCCGGAAGGCCCCGCCACTGTGCGATAGCCGAAGGGCGGCTCGGTCTCGATCATCGCCCCGATCAGCTCGGCAAAGCGGGGATCGACCTTCGGTGCGGCCCAGGCTGCTTTGTCATGCACCGTCCGTCGCGGCACGCCGAACCAGGCGCAGAGCCTGCTCAGAGACACCTCGATCTCGTCCGCCGGATGGCCCTCCTGAAGCGTCCCGATCAATCGCCATCCTCCCGCTCCATGAGCGCCTGCAGCCTTTTTCGGGCGAGCAGCTCCAGCATGACCCCGCCGCCGGCTTCCTGCAGATCCTTCAGCTGCTTCACGTACCACTCTCGAATGTCGAGTGGGTTGGCGCGCAAGGAGTTCTCCATGCCACGCTCAGCGTCCGTGACCCATCCCTCGACCTCAGAGGGCGACAAGTCGAAGAGGTCCAGTATATTTAACGAGCGCCTGAAAAGGAATTGAAGCGGCGCGCCGACGGACGCGGGACCTTCCCGAACAAGACCTCCATCATCCGCCTGATCAGAGCTGTCTAGTTCGAGCGGAATGATGAATGGCAGCTCGAGTCGCTACAGGATGGGCGAGGCCTTTGCTCAAAACGACAAGGAGGAGTTGACCCCATTCTCAGCATATCCACGAAAGCCGCCTGATCATGACCTCAGGCCATCCGGAAAATTAAATCACCTGGACGGACGTGACCGGATCGAGAGGGTATCTGCCAAGGTTGGTATCTGATCCTGAGTATTTACGGCTCAATGGCGGGTTCGTTCGATGAGACGCGGCGGCTCGGATAGATCGCATTGATAAAGTGACTTTGTCCGCCATTCACGGAAGGGAACGTAAAGCCTGTTTTGGTGGATTAACACCAAAAGGCCACGAGAGTGCGAGCAACCTGTCTTTGAAGCGAAGACTCGCATTCAATCAGGATGATGCATCGGGCGTTGAAAGTAAGCATCCGGCAGCTACCTCGGTCCCTTGAATTTCCTGTTGTGATATCCTTTTGTTGATGGAGATTGACGAGGACAAGATTGACGACGCGGTTC
>JAUNVT010000329.1 GCA_030540655.1 Rhodobacterales bacterium | reverse complement strand
CAATGCGACACAATTCACACTTATGAATAGCACTGGTCGGGTTGGCCTGCGGTTCTCCTAGCAATGCACCATCTGATCTTCCATCAGCGTGACGTCTCGTTCTTCCACACCATGAGGGCGCATTATCGCTCCATGCAGGGCTTGGCACCCATCGCTATCGCTTGCGACCCTGTAATCGTATAATAACTTTCAGTGCGCAATCGGGCCTCCGACATGAACCAGCCTCTTATTTGGCCGGGGTAATATGCGGCCATCTGGCGCGATATCCGTTCAAATTCCTGTCGGGGAAGCGGAAGGCCCTTCAGCCGCGTGCTCGGGCCATGAAAGCCGAGCCTTGCATTTGGGGAAACGCAGGCGTTGGGAAGCCCAAGATAGAGCGTGCAAGCCGAGACGCAAGTGCCCAGGATTCGCACCCGAGTACCAGCGGCACGCAACTGCTCAATTTGGTTAAAACGCTGCGAGACGACACCACCCATGTCGTGGCGAACATCAAGCGCCAAAGCGGCACCGGGGTTTGTGAGGCTGAACAAAAGCGCCCCAAGAAACATGGGTTTGCAAAGCAACCTGCGCACGGGCTCTGTTGCACAAATCAGGTGATGGGCGTGGTTCCCCAATCCCCGGGCGGACTCATCCCACGGCTTCAGTGACGGGTATGCCGAGGGCCGTGAAGCCGTTCAGGACGGCCACGCGGACTTGGAACTCGGACACCTGACGATCGAAGTCCCGCGCCATGAGGCGCTGACCCAGCAGTTTCACACAATGCATTTTGGTTTCGACGCGGCTCCGGCGGTGATAGCCGCTCCATCGTCGCCAGATGGTTCGGCCAAAGCGTTTCGATGCGCGCAAGGCCTCGTTGCGTGCAACCGCCCCGGCGGTGTCGGGTTTCCAAGGCTTGGCGTTCTTGCGGGGCGGTATGATCGCATCGGCACCGCGGGCGGCGATGGCGTCATGGCATTTGCGGGTGTCGAAGGCGCCATCAGCGGTGACGCTGGCGATCTCCTGATCGGGTGGAATCTGGTCGAGCAGTTCGGGCAGCATAGGCGCGTCGCCCACTTCGCTGGTGGTGAACTCGGCCGCCCGGATTTCCAGCGTTTGCTCGTCAATTCCAATGTGGATCTTGCGCCAGACGCGGCGTTTGGTGCCGCCGTGCTTGCGGGCATTCCACTCCCCTTCGCCTTCGACCTTGATCCCCGTGCTGTCGATCAACAGGTGCAGCGGGCCTGCTGATCCACGATACGGGATGTTGACCTTCAGGGTCTTCTGGCGGCGGCTCAGCGTGCTGAAGTTCGGCACCGCCCAGTCCAAGTCGATCAGCCGAAGCAGGCTCTCGACGAACCCGGTCGTCTGCCTGAGTGCCATGCCGAACAGAACCTTCATGGTCAGGCAGGTCTGGATGGCTGCGTCACTGTAATCGGGCTGTCGGCCCCGTTTGCCGGTCGGCGCGGCTTCCCAGATCATTGCGGGATCAAACCAGATCGTCAGCGAACCGCGGCGCTTCAGCGCTTCGTTATAGGCGGGCCAGTTCTGGGTTCTGTAGGTGGGGGGGCTAGGTCTGCTCATGCAGACCAGTTACCATACTGGATTCACAAGATGAATCCCTCACGCGATTTGTGCAACATGTGTAACCGCCCCAAGCGCAAGAGGTATTTTAGAGCTGATTTTAGCGCGTCATCGGGTGCTGACATGTGTCCGGCCTCATGATGCGGCGTTACATATGCCGCGGGCCCGTATGGTGTTCGAAGGTCGGGTCCAGATCAAAGCCGCGTGCTCGAAGGCACTCTGTTGCACACTGGTTCTCCCGATCCCGTCTCACGACTGTTGCGCCAAACTGCTCCTTGCCC
>JAUNVT010000096.1:8880-13238 GCA_030540655.1 Rhodobacterales bacterium | reverse complement strand
TAAATTAAAGTCGCTACGCAATGAATAATATCATGCTGGCTGTAATTGCCGAAGACATGATCTCACCCCTGCGCGCGCGGCCACCACGCGCGCAGGGGTGGCGCCGGGCCGATCGGGCATAACTTGCCACGGCAAAGAGGAGGTGTTGTCGGCAACCAATGTTGCATATGTGCCATTTGGCCCGCGCCATCTGTGGCAGGATGGGGGCAATTCGGCTACCAGACGACTTGCAAGCAGATGAAATGGTCCGGGTCGGGCTGGAAAGGTGCGATGCCGGATTCGTCATTAACCCCGGCGCTGGAGCAAAAAGGAAGCGTGACATGAAATTTGCAAGCATTACTCAAAGGCTGTCGGGGTTGGGCGGCGCCAAATGGGCTGTGCATATCCGCGCCCGCGCGCTGAGCGCCGCGGGCGGCGACATCATACAGCTGACGATAGGAGAGCCGGACGTGCCGCCCCGCGATACGTTGCTGAACGATGCCGCCGCTGCCATGCGCGCCGGGCGCATGGGTTACTCGAATGGCATGGGGGAGCCGGGGTTGAGGGCTGCGCTGGCACAGCGCTACAGTTTGTCGGTCGGGCGCCAGATCACGTCCGATCAGGTGATGTGCCTGCCGGGAACGCAGACGTCGCTTTTCACGACGCTGATGGGGCTGGTCGAGATGGGCGACGAGGTGCTGGTGGGTGATCCGATGTATGCCACCTACGAGGGGTGCATCCGTGCCAGCGGGGCGGCGATGATTCCGGTGCCACTTGACCCTGAGAACGGGTTTCGCATCCGTGCCGCCGATATTGCGGCGCGAATTACCCCGCGAAGCCGGGCGATCTTGCTGAACACGCCGCACAACCCGACAGGAGCGGTCCTGACCCGGCAGGATGTGGCGGAAATTGGCGCGCTGGCCCGCGAACATGATCTGTGGATCATTTCCGACGAGGTCTATGAGGAGTTGATATTCGACAGCGTCCCCTTCGCCTCGCCGCTGGCAGAGGCCGACCTTGCAGACCGGACAGTCGTGGTGTCATCCATCTCCAAAAGCCACGCGGCGCCGGGGTTTCGGAGCGGCTGGGCGATTGGCAGCACGGAATTCACCACCACCCTGCTGACGCTGTCCGAAACGATGTTGTTCGGCAGTCAGCCTTTTCTGGCCGATGCGACAGCGGCCGCCGTGGCGGCGCCATCGCCGGTTGCACCCGGAATGCGCCAGCGTTTTGCCTCGCGGGCAGCCTATCTCGCAGACCGGCTGGAGAAGGAGAGCGCTTTGGCTGTGTCCCGTCCTCAGGCAGGCATGTTCGCGCTGATCGACATCTCGTCTACGGGGATGGACGCTGAAACCTATGCCTTTGATCTGCTGGAGAATGCAGGAGTTGCAGTCATGCCCGGCACATCGTTTGGCGAAACGATGGGATTGTGGGTGCGGGTCGCGCTGACGGCGCCTGATGCGGCGCTGGAGGCCGCATGCACCCGCATCATCGCCCATGCCGAGGCGTGTCAGGCCGCCCGGCGCACCGCGAATTCCTGAGAAGCCATTTAAACTGCCAAGCCTGGGCTGCCCGGGCGGACACCGAGTATCCCGATGCGCTCTATGTCGCGCATCTGGCTTCGGTCTGTCTCAGATGCTACGGCACAGAGCGGCCAGACGTATGGCAAGAGAGGTCAGGCCAATGGGAGCATGACCCGCCTGACGCAGCGACTGATCTGATATTATTTCAGTTCAACCTCGATGAAGGACATGACGGTGTCGCCCTCGTTGATCACGTTATGCTCGGTTCCTTTCACGCGCTTGTAAACACTGCCGGCGGAAACGTGGTTTTGGCTTGTCTCGCCACCCGGAAGCTCCAGCCGCATCTTGCAATCCGTAAGCGTCATGATGACGTAATCCATCGCGTGGATGTGCCAGCCTGTCTGCTGGCCCGGCTCGAAATCGAAACGGGTTACGCGTGTGCGGTCATCGTCGATCAACTGCGTGGCGGTGCATGTCATCGTCATTGTCGGAACCTCCGGCGGATTTAGATCAAGGCCTATTTCGTCATACGGGCTGCCAACCCTCCAGAGCGCCAAGCGGAAGGCCATGGATCGCAAGGGGATCATGCGGCATAGTCGGATCCCTCGTCGTCGAGTATGGCCATCAGTTGCGACAGGTGTCGTTCGCTCTGGCCCGGGTAGCCGTCGAGCTCCCTCGCGGTTTTCTCGGCAATGTCATCAGGCAATACGCGCAGGGGCTGCCCTGTCTGGAGTGCCCGGATATAGGTTTCAGCGGCGCGTTCGAAATAATACATCCGGTTGAATGTATCGGCCACGCTGTCGCCTATCACCAGCAGGCCGTGGTTGCCCATGATCATCACCTTCTTCCGGGGATCGCTCAGTTGCGCGGCGCAGCGTTCGCCCTCCTTCTCAAATGCCATGCCGCCATAGCCGCTATCAATGACGTAACGGTTGAAAAATGTGGTGCAATTCTGGTCGATTGGCGGCAGGTGACTGTCCGCCAGGCTGGCCAGAACTGTCGAAAACATCGGATGCACATGCATGACACAGCGCGCGTGAGGGCAGTGGCGATGTATGGCACCGTGAAGACCCCATGCGGTGAGGTCGGGCGCATCCGGACGGTTCACCGTATCTGGGTCGGCGGCATCCAGCAGGAGCAGGTCGGACGCCCGGATGCGCGAGAAATGCATCTGATCGGGGTTCATGAGGAAATGGGTGCCTTCTGCATTCACAGCGAAGCTGAAATGATTGGCGACCGCCTCGTGCAGGTTCAACCGTGCCGTCCAGCGAAACGCGGCAGCCAGCCGGGCCCGATCGGCACGGTGGCTAAGATCGGATGTGTGCAGGTCAAAGGACGTGTTTGCGGTTTGCATTGCGCGCTCCTGTCAAATTGATGCCGGCGAGGCCGGGGAGTAGGCGCTCAGTTTGCGCGATGCTGCGCGTAAATCCAACCCCCTCACGTTCGCCCCATCATCCGTGCAATTCAGCGAGGGCGGCAGCTCGAAATGTCTCTTTTCACAGTGGTAGTTCGGAAGGGAGAGGGGATGCAGGTCAATGATTGCTGAAAGGGGCCGGCCACCTTGTTGCAGGTTTTGATCTCAACGCGCAGGCCAATGGAAACTTCCTAAAAGGGAATTTCCCACACGTATCCGGTCACGTCATTACCACCGGAAATTGCACCGAAATCCTTCCCGCCGACTGGCCCGATCCAGCGGTAACAAACCTGTGTGCTTAAAACAACACAGCGAAGGCAACAACGCCCTGCGCCGGCCGGGCTTCGTTGACTCCAAGGGAGTGAAGGCCGCATTACATTCTCAAGTCGCGTCCATCTGGGGAGGCGGCGGATCATGACATAAAATCATACCTGCTACTCTAAGGAGGGACACACCTTGAAAAAGCACCTGCTCAGCACCAGCGCGATTGCCCTGGGCGTCGCCATGGCCGCACCGGTCGCGGCCCAGGAATGGGACGTCTCGTTCGGCGGCTTCATGAGCCAGCACATTGCCTTCACCGACAACAGCGTTTCCACATCGCTCCCCGGTGTGGACAATGACGGCTTCAAGATTCACTCGTCGTCGGAAGTTCACTTCACCCCGTCTATCACGCTGGATAACGGCCTGACATTCGGTGTGAACATCGAGCTGGAAGGCGAAAACAGCCCCGGCAGCCAGATTGACGAATCCTACATGACAATCAGCTCGGATACACTGGGCCGGATCGTCATCGGTTCCGAGAACTCGGCTGGCTACACATTGATGACCAGCGCGCCGGTCGTGACCTCGATGGCAATCAACTCGCCCTCGATTTCGTCGTTCATCCCGTTCAGCGCAGCATATCCCGGCGGCTTCCGCCAGGCGGGAATCTCGTCCTTCACCGAAGTTGCGGGTAACAACGACGCGCAGCGCCTGACCTATTACACACCGTCCTTCAACGGTCTGACATTGGGTGTTTCCTGGGCACCCGACACATCCGCGACAAACAGTTATGGCCTCGACCGCAACTCCGGCGTGACAGACATCTTCGACATCGGTGTCAACTACAGCCAGACTTTCGGTACAACCAGCGTGACATTGTCGGCCCGTTACGGCGTTGGCAATATGAGCAACATCGCGGCCGGCGATCCCGGAGTAATCGGGACGGTCGAAATTGCACCGGGTGTTTTTGAGGATGTCTACGGTCCCGGCACGCCCGCAGTTGTCGGAAGTGACCCCGAAACATGGGGTGTTGGCGCTCAGGTCGGCTTTGGCGCGTTCGCTGTTGGCGGAAGTTATGCCGAGAACGACAACGGCTTTGCAGGCGGTGTTGGCGACAGCCGTGGCTGGAACCTCGGCATGACCTACGACATTGCGGGCCCTTGGGCACTTGAAGCCGTGAC
>JAUNVT010000096.1:0-8780 GCA_030540655.1 Rhodobacterales bacterium | reverse complement strand
CAAGGCAGCCCCCGCCGCCGCCAAACGGCCCGCGCCAAAGGCCAGCATTGTGTGGCTCGCCTCCTATCCTAAATCGGGCAACACCTGGGCGCGCATATTCCTCGCCAACTATCTGACAAATGCGCAGACGCCTGTGTCGATCAACGACGTGCATCGGTTTGCGATGGGCGACTCCATCACCAAGACCTACCGCATGGTCGCGAAGGGCGAGCCGGTGGATCTGGACGACGTCGATGTTACCCTGCGCCTGCGCGATCCGGTGCTGCGTGGCATCATCGGCAATGGCGCCGACGTCAATCTGGTGAAAACGCACAATATTCGCGGTGTCGCCCGTGGTGTGGAGTTGATACCAGCAAAATACACCCGTTCCTCGATCTACATCCTGCGCAATCCGCTGGACATGGTCCTGTCTTATGCGCGCCATTATGGGATCGATATCGCCAAGGCCGTGGAAACGATCGGGCGCAGCGATAATGCCAATGCGACAGATGGAGGGGCCGTCTGGCAATTCCTGGGTACCTGGTCCGAGCATGTGAACAGCTGGACGAAACCGGCACCCTATCCTTCGCTGGTCCTGCGTTACGAAGATATGCTGTCACGCCCCGAACACTCCTTTGGCGCGCTGGTGACCCATCTGGGCCTGCCGCTGGATGCAGAGCGTCTGGATCGGGCCATCCGCCATGCCAGTTTCGATGAGGTGAAAGGGCAGGAGGCCAGGACAGGATTTACCGAGAACCCGGGCAAAAGCGCAACCTTCTTTACATCCGGCAAGGCGGGCGCTTGGAAAGAGGCCATGACGGATGAACTGGTTAAAAAGTTGAAGTCTGATCATCGTATCACGATGAAGCGTTTCGGATACCTTTGATATGGGCAATCTGAAACGCATCATCTGGATCGCATCCTATCCGAAATCCGGCAATACCTGGATGCGCAGCCTTCTGGCGCATTACTTCATGCCGCCGGGGCAGGCGCCCGATATCAATAATCTGCGCAATTTCACCACCGCCGATGTCCGGCAGGATTTTTACGATGCGGCCAACGGTGGCCTTTACGAAGGCAAGGATCTGGCTGACTGGATGCGCGTGCGTTTGCCCGCCCTTCGCCTGATCGCGCAATCGCGTCCAAACCATCATTTTGTCAAAACGCATTGTCAAACAATCCGTATTGCCGATCAGGACGTCATCCCGCCCGAGGTAACATCAGGCGCAATCTATCTGATCCGCAATCCTTTCGATCTGGCGCCGAGTTTTGCGCGCCATCAATCGGCCGATATCGACACTGCGATCGACCGGATGCTGAACCCGGATACGGTGATGGGCACGCCCAGCGGCATCTTCGACGTCATGGGCCGCTGGGATGATCATATCGCGTCCTGGACCGGCGCACCCGGGCTTAAACGGCGGGTAATCCGGTATGAGGATCTTTTGAAAAGACCCGCAAGGGAAATGCGCGGCCTTCTTGAGGTGTTTCTGGGGCAACAGGTTGACGCGGCCAAGCTGGCCCGCGCGATCAAGGCGACCACTTTTGCCAATATGCAAAAACAGGAACGGGAACTGGGGTTCACCGAGCGGCCCGAGGGTATGACCAGTTTTTTTGCCAAGGGCCAGGCGGGAGTCTGGAAGGATGATCTGACGCCGGCACAGGTGGGCCGGCTGCGCGCCGGTTTTTTGCCGACGCTTCAGATCTACTACCCGGAAATACTGCGTGAGACCGAAGAGTTTGCCGCAGGCGCTTGAATTGCGACCATTGTCACTCAGAAATGGCGTGCCATATTGTGAATCAGACAATGAAAGAGACATCTATGACACGTGCGATTCCAATCCTGGTTGCAGCGCTGTGGCTGGCCTCCTGTTCGGCGCAGCAGGTTCCCGTCGGGAGTGCGACCCTTGGCCCTGATCCGGCGCTCGGAGGCGGCACCTTCACATCTCCGGGCGGTATAACCGTTGCGGTGGATGCGCGTGATATCGGCGGGCGCACAGGCATCTGCGGCGTATGGGCAGAAAGCACCAACCAATCTGTCATGACCCGTAATTCCGGCCCCAAGATACTGACGGCGGGCGGGGTTGCACTGGGCGGTGAGACGGTCGCGCAGGGGTTGCGGTTCCTGCGCCAGGTTGAACCGGCCACTTCCTACGCCGGGCTTGAAGCGAATTGCATCACGACCGATCGTGTCTGGCGGCAGGGCGACGAGGCGCGCGAACTGCAGATCGTTCTGCCCCAGATGATTATCCGCAACGAGCTGGACGGTGATCTGGACGGTGGCGGCATCCTTATCTGGTTCCGGCCCGGTGGGCCAAGTGCACACCCCTCGGACAGGAAGCCTTGGGATCCTCCAACCAGAGCAGGCAGCGCAGAACCGGGCGGCGTGATCCAGTAAAAGTGTCACCTGCTCTTGATGGTAATGTTGCTTGAGCAGGTAACGCAACATTTTCTAAAGGACCGGCGGGCGCAATCCCTTAGGCCAATGCGTGTTGCCATGGCGTAACGTCTTGCCAAGGAGAAGGCTTTCAGGTCCATTTGACGCCTCCGAACGTGTAGCTTGAACCGCCGGACATTGCGATACCAGCCATGACGTGGAGCGAGATTGTAATTCGTCGCCGGGCGCAAACTAATGGAAGAAGGAAACAGGAATGGTCGATATCACCAGTGCAGGCGGCCTGATCGTGTTGATGTTTGACCTTTGGACGGTTGTTTCCAGCTTCGTTTCACGCACGTCAGCAGGCAAGACAACTTGCACGCCATTCGTTTGCCAGTTTCCCGCCGGACGGACCGCCTGATGGCGGAGCGGGACGGAATCTATGGGGATGCGCCCAGATCAATCGGGCTTTGGCCCGCATTAAAGGGTGTGTGGCTGCTTATCGGCGAGAAAAACCTGAATTTGATCGCTTCGGGTATAGGTTTTTACGGTATTGTCGCCACATTTCCGACAATCGCTGCGCTTATCGCGCTTTGGGGGTTCGTTGCAGATCCTGCGCTGGTCGCAGCCCAGTTGTCCGATTTTACCAGCCTTCTTCCGCACGAAGTGGCCGACCTGTTGACCGAACGGATTGCCGAACTGGTGGCCGCCGATCGCACGACTTTGGGCTGGACGGGTCTGCTGTCGATCGGGGTCGCGCTCTGGTCGTCGCGGGCCGGGATCGCAGCATTGATCATTGGGCTCAACGCGGTTTACGGCGAACACAATCGCAGTGGCTTGCGGCATATTCTTGTAGCTTTCGGGTTGACCGCCGTCATGATCTGTCTGGCGCTGGCCTGTTTTGCGGCGCTTGTGGTGGCGCCGATTGTCTTGAGCTTTCTGCCACTCGGATTCATGGCGTCGATCGTCGCCGAGACGCTGCGCTGGACTGTCGCCATCGGTACGGTGATGCTGGGTCTGGGTCTGCTTTACCGATATGCGCCGAACCGGCGGGGTGTGGCACGACCGGCATGGATAACGCCGGGCGCCGTGGCAGCTACGATATTATGGGCGCTGGCGACATGGGCCTTCACGCTCTACCTCCAGAACTTTGCAAATTACAACAAGATCTACGGATCGCTTGGCGCGGTGATGGTCCTGCTGTTGTGGCTGTATCTGAGCGCGTTTGTATGCCTTCTGGGAGCCGCGCTGAATGCGGAGCTTGAGTTGCAGCAAGCCAAGGATACAACGCGCGGTCCCGCCAGACCCATGGGACAGCGCGGCGCGTTTGTTGCGGACCATTTAGGACGGCAATCGGATGACCGCGACGGAATATCGTCTTGATGGGCAGCTTTCAAAGCGAAGTCGGTCCGCGGCCTCGTGCGGCCAAGGCGGCGTTAAGGCCAATCAGAAACGCCTGCACCAAGGGGGGTGTCACGCCCGGTTGCAGCGTCTCCGCAGGATCTTGCTGCACAGGGCGTTCTGGTGTCCTCAATTCGCGCTTGGCGGACGAGGAGGCGATAGCGATGGCGACAAGACCGACGCCTGCGTAAACGCCTGAAAGTATTGCTGACGCGGCGGCGGCCGAATAAACCTCTTCCAGCATGATCCACGCGGCCGAGGTCAGAAACCCGATCCCGATCAGCAGAAACGCCACGCCGGAAATTAAAATCAGCGCCCGCCTTGCGGCGCGCGCCGAGCGATCCCTGATCGCCGTTACCAGACCCATTCCCAGCGTCAGCGGCGCGAGGTGGATAGGATACCCACAACAAACCCGAGCGCAGCAGCCATTCCCAAAGAGAGTGCCGGTTTGTCCTGTACAAACTCCTGCGCCTGCGCATTAAGTGCATTGGCTTGCGACTGGGCTGTCGAGACGGCATCCGTCCCGCGCGCGCGAACATCATCAAATCGTCTGCGCGCAGCATCCGACATCTCATTGCCCTGTGCTTTGGCCATCAGGGTCAAAGTTTCCGTAATTGCGCCGATATCCTTACGCAGAGCTGCGATCTGGTCTTGCAAATCTTCGCTGTCAGGGGTCGTGAGTTTTGCTTGTGCCATAGGTAATTCTCCTGGAAATCCGGGCTGTATCCATATTGAACACGGCCTGTGTGAATTGGTTCCGTTTAATTATAAAAAGGTGGATCGGAACTTACGTTTGCTCGGTGGAGTTGTTCTGATTGATGGATATATCAATATAAACATTGAGCCGCAGAGGGGATCCACATGCTATATTGGGCCATCGTTTTTCTGGTTGTTGCCTTGGTCGCCGCGCTGTTTGGATTTGGCGGTATCGCATCCGCATCCGCAGGAATCGCGCAAATCCTTTTCTTTATTTTCATCGCGCTGTTTGTGATTGCTTTGCTGGCCCGTCTTTTCCAACGCCGCGGTCCCAAATGAATTTCTGAGCAAATCATACATATAGGCCACCGATGTCAATTGACACCGGTGGCTTGTTCAGATCCTGAAATCACACCCGCGCGGTTTTCAATGTCTCTGTGGATGAGAAAAACATGGCTTGGCTGACGGCCGATCTCACCTGGTCCTCGTTATAAGGCTTGGCAATTACAAAGGCTGGTTCCGGTTTGTCGCCTGTCAGCAGGCGCTCGGGAAAGGCAGTAATGAAAATCACCGGGATCTCTCCGATTTGGTCAAGCAGCGCTTTCACCGCATCGATCCCGCTGGAGTTGTCCGCCAACTGAATGTCCGCCAAGATCAGGTCCGGGATTTTTTCCACACCCAGCTTGATTGCGGCATCCCGGGTACGGCCCACGCCGGTAACATTGTGGCCGATGGACGTCACGATGCTGTGAAGATCCATCGCGATAATGGCTTCATCCTCAATGATCAGGACGTCCCCCGCCATGCTGTTCTCAATCTCACGGCGGGCCGATGCGATCAGATCCTCGGCATCGGCTTCACTGACATCCATGATGTCCCCTATCTCCCGGGGAGTGAATTCCTCGATCGAGTTGAGCAGAAGCGCCTGCCTTGTATCGGGTGTCAGGCTGCGCATATGCCCCTGCGCCGACGCCTCGAGACTGCGACGAGCGGGAATGTCATCCTGTGCGTCATCAGGCGCGCCCGCGCTTTGCCAGACAAGCCGGAATGCCCGGAAGAGCGAGACGCGCGGTGACGGATCATTCGCGTAGGCCGCGCGATCCTCCAAAATGGCTTCCAACGTGGCAGTTGCAAAGGCATCACCGCTGGACTGGCTGCCCGTCAGCGCCCGCGCGTAGCGGCGTAGGTAGGGAAGATGCTGCGCAATCTGCTGAGAGAAGTCCGGCTTCGTGTCAGGAATACCCATTGTTGCTCCGTATTCGCTTATCAATATTTCGTACAGTCGGGAACCAACGCATTCGGTTGGCGTTTGGTTCCACGGCGTGTGGGAAATTCGGCTAGAAAATGATTATGGGTGGATTGGCAGAGGTTATGGCGGCAGGCAACGGGAAGACGGCGGATTGTAGCGGCAATCCACAACAAGTCACGGCAAAGAAAGATCAGATCGACGAGAGCCTGAAGCGGGTCTACAATGATATGCTGGAGGATGACGTGCCGGATCGGTTTGAAGATCTGTTGCGCAAGCTGCGCGAGCAGGACGCCCAGAAATGATGAAGAAAAAAGCTGAGCAGAGCGGGCCTCCCATGGATCCCCGCGACGAAATCGTGACTCATCTGAAGCCGATGCGTGCATTTGCATTGTCGTTGACGCGTGATATGGCCCGTGCAGATGATCTGGTTCAGGATACCGTTGTCAAGGCATGGACAAATATAGAAAAGTTCACGGTGGGCACGAATATGCGTGCTTGGCTGTTTACCATTCTGCGCAACACGTTTTATTCCGAACGGCGTAAAGCCAAACGCGAAGTGGCGGATGTGGACGGTGCCATGACCGAACGGATGTCCGAGAAGCCGGCCCATGACGGACACCTTGCCCTGAGCGATTTTCGGCGCGCTTTTGAAAAGCTTCCCGCCGAACAGCGCGAGGCGCTGATCCTCGTTGGTGCCCAAGGTTTCGCTTATGAGGAAGCAGCCAGAATGTGCGGATGCGCGATCGGGACGGTCAAAAGCCGCGCCAACAGGGGGCGCAAGAGATTGGCCGAAATGCTTGATATGCGCGAGGATGAAGCGATGGAGCTGACCGATCAGGCAACCATCGCCGTGATCAGCCGGAACCCGGGCGCTATGTGACAATGGACAAGATCCGTCCCGAAAAGGCGGTGATTCCCGAACAGGGGTGGCAATCCCTGAGGCGGCGGAACGCCCTGTTGCCGAGAGTGGCTGTATTGCTCACTCTGGCACTGTTACCCTTGGGTATTATCGCTGTCGCCCAAACGCAGCGCGCGGTCGAAGCTGCGCGCAAGACATATCGCGCCAGTCTCAGCGCGCAGACAATGCGACTCGCGCAGCCTGAACGGGAAGCCATTCAGAATGCCCAAGGAATAACCCAAGGTTTGGCCGATGCCCTGGTTGTAATGGGTCCCACGGATGCCGTTTGCACAGACCTCATGCGGTATTCGAGTTTGCGGAATAGCCAAGTTGTTTTCTTGGGATTTATAGACAAGACCTTAAGATCCGACTGCAATAACTACGGAAAATCTTACGATTTCAGTGGAAAAGAGGATCTGCAGGAGGCGATGAAGCGCACCTCCCTTACCATCAGCTACAACCCGGTCGGGGGTGCCAGTGGCAAGCCGGTCGTCATCGTGCGTCAGCCGGTTTTCAGCGAACAGGGTGTTTTCAAAGGGTTCGTGACGCTTTCTGTCCTGCCCGATAATTTGGTAGCGCAGCGGAAGTCTGACCGTATGTCGGAAAATGCGGTGTTGGTCACGTTCAACGATCACGGCCAGATACTGACGGCTGATCGTCCCGTCGACCAGCTTGACGCTTATCTTCCTGCCAATACGACCCTGTCCGATCTGGTGGGGGGAGGCAAGCAACTCTTTACGGAAAGCGCGCGCAACGGCGCGCCTCGCGAATTTGCCGTGGTGCCCATCATCGAAGGCCGGGCTTACGCGCTGGGCAGTTGGGATCCGGCTCGTCCACAGATACGCGCGCGGGCTTTCGCAACCTTCACGCTGCTTTTTCCTTTGCTGATGTGGCTGATCAGCCTGGTGGTGGCTCTGGTCGCCATTCGGCTTCAAGTGATCCGACCGGTGCGTATTCTGGGAAGGCAGATGCGTGATTTTGCCGAAGGCCGCCGCGTTTTCCACAGCGAAGCCCTTGACAGCGCCCCGAGCGAGTTACGTGAAATAGGCGAAACCTTTGCAACGATGGCGCAGAAGGTGATCCGGGACGAGGCGGATCTGGAAAACACGGTCCACGAGCGCGATGTATTAATCAAGGAGGTCCATCATCGCGTCAAGAACAACCTGCAGTTGATGTCCTCGATTCTCAGCATGCAAACCCGAACCGCACCCAGCCAGGAGACGCGAAATGCCCTGCGCAAGGTTCAGGATCGCCTTACCAGCCTGGCGGCGGTCCATCGCGGGCTGTATGAGACCTCCATGGTCAGCCAGGTCCGGGTTGACATGCTTCTGGACGAGTTGCTGCGCCAGTTAACCACCTTGGGAAGCAGCGCATCTACGCCGCTTGACGTGGATTTCGATTTGCAGCCAGTGGTTCTGGTGCCCGATCAGGCAGGGCCTCTGGCGTTGCTGGCAGCGGAAGGGTTCACGAATGCCTTGAAGTATGGCAGCGCCGGACCGGACGGACGCCGGATCATTCGCGTCCGTTTACGGCCCGACCCGCAGATGCCTGAGATGGTACATTTCGAGATTGCAAACACGGTCAAGGACGGTGTCAAGGCGGAAACCGAACAGGGTCTGGGCGTGAAGCTGATACAGGCATTCTGTGCGCAGTTGGATTGCCGGATGAAAAGCAGCGAAGAAGAAGCAGGCTGGTACGCCATGCAGATCCAGTTCAAGGTTCAGCAGTTCGAACCTGATCAGCACACGCCACGCGTTTGACGCGCTCAGAAAATGGAGGGCAGCTCGGAAAATTGCCCTGACCTTGCCACGGCGGTATGATGCCCGGGGTTTCCATGGCTTGAGGTATGACGATGGCACAGGTGGGTTTCTTCGATCTTTCAGACCGCTAGGCGAGCCTGGACGCCAGGAAGGACCCGCCGGTCGCGCTCGACGCCGTGGTGCCATGGGAGGAATTCCGGCCAACGCTCGAGAGGATCTGGCGCAAGCCGGAGTCCGGGCGCAAATCGCGCGCCGGGGGCCAGGCCGATGGACGCGACCGTGATGTTCAGGGCGCCGGTTCCGAGCGCGCTTTACAACCTGTCCGACGACCAGATCGAGTACCGGGTGCGTGACCGGCTGTCGTCCATGTATTGCCCGGCAGGGCATTGCGCAGCAATGTCCCGGGAGGGCGGTTCCCGG
>JAUNVT010000095.1 GCA_030540655.1 Rhodobacterales bacterium | reverse complement strand
TTAGCAGGCTGATGAAAAAGTCCGATAACGTCCATGTTGACCTTGATCCTGACTCCTTTTCGGGCTCTTTCGTCGAATTGATGATAATGTCTCGCGACGGGCGTCAAACTGCTTGACGAAAATCACGCTCCGAAAGCCTTTTTCAGCGGCCTGTTAGAACCAATCTGCCAAATAGCATTACACAATCTTCTGCCCCGTCTTGGCCCAATCCTTGGTAAACTGGTCGAGGCCCGCGTCGGTCAGAGGATGGTCGGCCATTTTCTTGATTACGGCGGGCGGGGCGGTCATGACGTCGGCGCCGATCAGGGCAGCCTGATAGGCGTGGTTCACGGTGCGGATGCTGGCGGCCAGGATCTGCGTCTCGAACCCGTAATTATCATAGATCTGGCGGATGTTCGAGATCAGTTCCATCCCGTCAAGATTGATATCGTCCAGCCGTCCGATGAACGGGCTGATGAAGGTTGCCCCCGCCTTGGCCGCCAGAAGCGCCTGATTTGCCGAAAAGCAAAGCGTCACATTGACCATGTTGCCCTCGTCCGACAGCACCTTGCACGCCTTGAGGCCGGCCCATGTCAGCGGCACCTTCACAGCGATGTTGCCCGCGATCTGCGCCAGCTTGCGGCCCTCGGAGATCATCGCATCCGCCTCCAGCGCAACGACCTCGGCGCTGACGGGACCGGCGACCAGTTCGGCGATTTCGCGGGTGACTTCCAGAATGTCGCGGCCCGATTTCAGGATCAGCGAAGGGTTCGTGGTGACCCCATCCACCATGCCCAGATCGTTTAGCTCGGCAATTTGATCGACTTCGGCGGTATCGACGAAAAATTTCATTGGAGCAGCCTTTCGTGAAGGATTGGAGTTTGCCTGTTCATTGTTTATCTCATGCACGATCCCCGTGAAAGCCCGGAAAGGACCCCGCACGCGTGACCGCTGCCCCGGAATATTATGACGCAGGCGCTTTGGTCGGCGTTTTGACGGCGCAGCCACTCGGCCGTGTGCTGGATTACCGCGCGCCTGAAGGGGGGTGCAGGGCGGGCGCCTTTGTCGAGGTGCCTCTGGGGCCGCGCAAGGTATTGGGCGTGGTCTGGGGGCCGGGCGAGGGCGGCTATGATCTGGCCCGCGTGCGCAGCATCATCCGCGTTCTGGATGTGGCGCCAATGGCGGGCGAGATGCATGAATTTCTGCGGCGCGCGTCCGATTATACCCTGACGCCGCTGAATGCGATGCTGCGTCTTGCCACCCGCGCGCCGGGCCTTGGGGATCCGCCGTCAATGCGCAAGGTCTACCGGCTGGGCCATCTGGAGCCAAAGCGCGTAACGGAGGCACGCCAACGTGTTCTTGAGGTGCTGGAGGGGCAGGGCGATCAGGTGTTCACGCTGAAAGAGCTGTCGGAGGAGGCGGGCGTGACATCCTCTGTGGTCAAGGGGTTGGTGCAGCAGGGTGCGGTTGACGAGTTGGACACACCGCGTGATGTGCCCTACCGGCGGCTGGATCCCGGCCTTGCCTCCAAGGATCTGACCGCGGATCAGCGTGACTGTGCCGCTGCGCTGGATGCAGCGATCAGGGCAGGCAGTTACGGCACAACCCTGCTGCGCGGCGTCACCGGATCGGGCAAGACCGAGGTCTATCTGGAGGCTGTCGCCAGCACGCTGCGCATGGACCGTCAGGCGCTGGTCCTGCTGCCTGAAATCGCGCTGACGGCTGAATTTCTTACCCGCGTACAGACGCGGTTTGGTGCCAGACCGGCCGAGTGGCATTCAGGTGTGACGATGACCGAACGACGCCGCTGCTGGCGGATGGTGGGCGAGGGCGGCGCGCAACTGGTTGTCGGAGCGCGTTCAGCGCTGTTCCTTCCATTCCGCGATCTGGGGCTGATCGTGGTGGATGAGGAACATGACACGTCCTACAAGCAGGAGGACGGCGTTCTGTATAATGCGCGCGACATGGCAGTGCTGCGGGCATCGCTGTGCAATGCGCAGGTGGTGCTCGCCTCTGCGACGCCCAGCCTTGAAACCTGGGTGAACGCCGAAGCGGGCAAATACGCGCGGCTTGATCTGGAAGCGCGATTTGGCGCGGCAATCATGCCCGAGGTGCGTAGCATAGATATGCGCATAGAGGATCTGCCCGGCAATCGCTGGATATCTCCGACGATGCAATCGGCCGTCACGAGGCGCATGATGCGCGGCGAGCAATCGCTGCTGTTCATCAACCGGCGCGGCTATGCGCCGGTGACGATCTGCCGGGCTTGCGGGCACCAGATCGGCTGCGATCACTGCGATGCGCGCATGGTCGAGCACAGGTTCCAGAAACGTCTGATGTGCCATCAATGCGGCGAGACAAAGCCGATTCCCGACAGATGCCCGTCCTGCGACGTGGAGGGCAAGCTGGCTCCCGTGGGCCCCGGCGTGGAACGGCTGGGCGAGGAGGCGGCGCTGCTTTTTCCGGATGCCCGCGTGGCGACGCTGAGTTCAGACATGTTCACCACCTCGCGCGCGCTGAAAGAGCAGATCCGCGCCATCGCGGAGGGCGAAGCCGATATCATCATCGGTACGCAACTGGTGGCCAAGGGGCATAATTTTCCCCTGCTGACATTGGTCGGCGTCATCGACGCGGATCTGGGCCTGCAAGGGTCCGATCTGCGTGCCGCCGAGCGGACGTTCCAACTCATGCGGCAGGTTGCGGGGCGGGCGGGGCGTGCAGACAAGCCCGGCACAGCTTTGCTGCAAACCTTTCAGCCCGAACACCCGGTGATCCGCGCGATCCTGTCGGGGGACGAGGAAGGCTTCTGGCGTGCGGAGGCGGAGGAGCGCAGGCATGCCGGCGTGCCCCCCTTTGGGCGCATGGCGGGCATCATCCTCAGCGGGCCGGATTTGCAGCAGACCTTTGATCTGGGCACGGCGCTGGCGCGGTCGGATGCGCCCCTGCGGCAGATCGGCGCAGAGGTTTACGGCCCCGCGCCCGCGCCGATCGCCCGTGTGCGCGGCCGTCACCGGGTCCGGCTGCTGGTCAAGGCGCCCAAGGGAGCGGCGTTGCAACCCGCTCTGGCGCAGTGGATCGCCGCCGTGCGCGCGCCCGCCAATTTGAGGCTGAGCGTTGATATCGACCCGCAGAGCTTTTACTGACCGGCAAGCGCATCGGCCAGTTCCGAACCCTGCCATAAGCGCCTTTGCTGACAGGACGTTCAATGAATACCACTGTTTTGACTGGCCGCCGCATGAATATGCTGGGCAGCCTCTGGATGATGACCGCGATGGCGCTTTTCGCGGTCGAGGATGCGCTCGTCAAGGCGGCCTCGCGCACCGTCCCGGTGGGCGAGGTGCTCATTCTTTTTGGACTTGGGGGCGGGGTGGTTTTCGCCTGCCTGCTGGCTCTGCGCGGCCAGCCGCTGTTCCAGCCCGAGGTCGTGTCGCGCCCGATGCTGATCCGGGTCTTCTTCGAGGTGACGGGCCGGTTATTCTACGTGCTTGCGTTGGCTTTGACGCCCCTGTCCTCGGCCACGGTGATCTTGCAGGCGACCCCGCTGGTGGTAGTGGCGGGGGCCGCGCTGGTCTTTGGTGAACGGGTCGGCTGGCGACGATGGAGCGCGATTCTGATCGGCATGGCAGGCGTGGTCGTGATTATCCGGCCGGGGGCCGATAGTTTCTCTCCCCTGTCCATTCTGGCGCTCCTGGGCATGATCGGGTTCGCCGGGCGCGATCTGGCCAGCCGTGCGGCCCCTGCGGCGATCGGAACGGCAACCTTGGGTCTGTACGGGTTTCTGGCAATGGCACTTGCGGGCGCGATCTTTTCAGGTTGGAGCCTGCAGCCCTTCACTTGGCCGGACCGGGGTGCGACACTGGCCCTGTCCGGCGCGATTGCGTCTGGCACGATCGCCTATTCCTGCCTCATGCGCGCCATGCGCACGGGCGAGGTGTCAGCCGTCACGCCCTTCCGCTACTCCCGGCTTCTGTTCGGCGTTGCCCTGGGGATTGCGCTGTTCGGCGAAGCGCTGAGCGTGCAGATGATGGTCGGCTCCGGCCTGATTGTCGCATCAGGCATCTTCATTCTGTGGCGCAGCCGCAGATGACCGATTTCATTGCCGCGTCACGGGGTGCCTCCTGCGGACCGCTGACCACTGGCGTGGCGGGTCTATCGCTGCTATTGGCGATGCTGATCCCGTGCCAGACGGGATACAAGACCATCCTGTCGCGCTGCCGCCCTGTCGGGGCTGAAGAAAGCGGCAAAGCCAGAAGGCCACCAGCATGACCACCTATACCGCGCTCACCACCTTGCCGGGCCAGGCCGCCGCCGAAGCCCTGTCCGATGCGCTGGACGATATCACGCCCCAGCCGACAGGCATCGGCACGTTCGAGATCGAGGATGGCAGCGGCACCTGGGAAGTCGGCGCGTATTTCGAGGAGCGCCCGGATATCGCGGGGCTGGAGCTTTTGGCCGCCATCCACGGCGCAAGGCCCTTTGTGGTGTCCGAAGTGCCCGATACCGACTGGGTCGCTCATGTCAAACGCGAACTGACGCCCGTGGTCGAAGGGCGCTTCTTTGTCTATGGCAGTCACGATGCGGACAAGATCCCGCCAGATGCGGTGCCTCTGTTGATCGAGGCGGCAATGGCATTCGGCACCGGGCACCACGGCACGACACAAGGCTGCCTGCGTGCGCTGGATCATCTGGCGGCAACCGGCATCATCGCAGGCTCAGTCGCAGATATCGGCTGCGGCACCGCCGTGCTGGCAATGGCTGCTGCGCGGATCTGGCCGGGCGTCATGCTGGCCAGCGACATCGATCCGGTGGCCGTGGACGTCGCGAACGTCAACGTGATTGCCAATAACCTGGAGGGGCGTGTGAGTTGCATCCTCGCCGCGGGGCTGGATCATCCCGATCTGGAGGCAGCCGCGCCCTTCGATCTGGTGTTTGCAAATATTCTGAAAGGCCCGCTGATCGAACTGGCACCCGAACTGACGCGCAGGCTGGCGCCGCAGGGCCATGTGATTCTATCCGGCATCCTGAATGAACAGGCGGAGGAGGTGATCGACGTTTATTTATCTGTTGGAAACAGTCTGATTGAACACCAGAAGATTGGTGACTGGACCACGCTTACCCTGCAGAAATATATCAAAAACAGCGTCTGAAAATTGCGCTGGTCGGCCGATCGTCATAAGTTGAACACAATTCGATCCTAGTCTATCAGACGACGGGAAGGGGTGAAAGAACGATGGCGCATATTTGCAGCACGGTCCTTACCACCTCCCCGGACAAGGAATTTCAAACCAAGTTATTTCAGTAACTTCGCCCTGCGCCGCATCGTTGGCGCAGGGTTTTTTCCTTGATCGCAAAGCGCTCAGATTGCCTCAAAACGCTTGCTGGCTGCATTATATTGCTCGACCAACCCTTCGCCGGTATCCAGCCAAAGGCCATGCAAGGTCAGAACACCGCGTTTCATTGCTTCGCTGATGAAAGGAAAAGTGCTGAGATTCTCCAGCGATATCAGCACGGCTTCCTTTTCCAGCGCAAGGGTGCGTTCAGCGTCGTCGGTAATGCCTGACACACGTTCGTATCCGGGCCGCAGAATGTCGATCCAGCGCCCCACGAAACTGCCCGGCTCATCCAGCGTGGGCGCCTTGCCCGAACACATTTCGTCACAGCCCTTTATTCCGCCGCAATTGGAATGGCCCATGACGATCAGATGCGCGACGTGCAGAACGCTGACTGCATATTCTATCGCGGCCGACGTCCCGTGCTGCCCCCCGTCGGAGGTGTGGGGCGGCACCAGATTGGCGATATTGCGGTGAATGAAGAACTCGCCCTGATCGGCACCAAAGATCGATGTGACGTGAACGCGGCTGTCGCAACATGAAATCAACATCGCACGTGGATGCTGGCCTTCCTGGGCCAGCGTGCGATACCAGCTTTCATTTTCGGCGTATGACGTGGCCTTCCAGCCATGATAACGCTGGATCAGATAGGTCGGCAGGGGGCGCGCATTATGCAATGTCCGGTCCTTTCGGCGGTGATGTCCTATTGGAATAGACCGGATTCGTAACGAATTCGAGGTATAAAATGCAATGGCTGAAACCAATTGCGAAGATGTTTGCCCCAGATTGCACTTGCCGGATGCGGTTAGGACCGAGCGGTGCATTGTCACGAAATCAGGGTGAGCGCGTGGAGCAGGTAACAATTTTGAAACAAGACGAGGTGGTGCGTCTGAATCCGCACCGTCTGGAACAGCTCTATTCGCAACTGGGCGAGGCAGGAGCAGAGGATATCGTGTGCCGTGCGTTGGAGGAGCTTTCCGCGCGCCTGTCCCAGACAGAAAAATGCTATCGTGAAGGACGTCTGGCCGATATGCGCAAATGCGCCCGCAGTCTGGTAGGGGTCGCCGATCAGATAGGCATGCATCTGCTGTCGCGCGTGGCAACCGATGTTTCCACCTGTGCCGACAGCCGCGATCTGGTGGCAATCGCCGCCACCCTCTCGCGGTTATTGCGCGTCGGAGATCTGTCGCTCAGCGAGATATGGGACGCGCAGGACTTGTCCATTTGAAGGCTTGCAGGCAGGGGCAGGGCGATTAGGTTGGGCCGGATATCACCGGCGCCAGAGCGCCGTCTTTCGAAAGGTCCTGCCGTATGTCCATATTCCGCCCCGCTGCGGCCCCCCTTGCTTTTTCGTCCGGGCGCGAGGGCGCGCTGGCCCTGCATGTGATCGGCTCCGATCAACTGGAGGAGTGGCTGAAGGACCGTTCCGAAGCCCTGCGGACCTGGGTTCAGGCGAGCGGGTTTACCGCGGCGCTGGGCCGCGTGCTGATGGTGCCGGGGGCAAAGGGCGCGCCCGAGATGGCGCTGGCCGGCTATGGCACGGCCGACACAAGGGCGCGCGGCCGGTTTCATCTGGCCGCCTCCGCTGCGGCCTTGCCGGAAGGTGTCTACCGCCTTGAGGGGCTGGATCCTGCTCGTGCCGAGGAGGAGGCGCTGGGCTGGTTGCTGGCGGGCTATGCCTTTGACAGGTATCGGGAGCAAAAAGGTGCGACTGCGCAGCTCATCGCACCGGAAGGCGTTGATGCCCCGCGGCTGGAAGTGATCGCGGCTGGCGAGGCGCTGACGCGCGATCTCATCAACACTCCGGCCAATGATATGGGGCCGGACGCGCTGGAGGCTGCTTGCGCCGATCTGGCAGAGCGTCACGGGGCGAAAATCGATGTGGTCAAGGGCGAAGACCTGTTGGCGCAGAATTTCCCTCTGATCCATGCGGTCGGGCGAGCGTCTGACCGCGTGCCGCGCCTGATCGACATGGCATGGGGCCATCGCGGTCCCAGCGTGACGCTGGTGGGCAAGGGCGTCTGCTTTGACACTGGCGGTCTGAATCTGAAACCTGGCTCCAGCATGGGGTTGATGAAAAAGGATATGGGCGGGGCCGCTACCGTCCTTGGGTTGGCACATATGATCATGGCGCTGGACCTGCCGCTGCGGCTGCGCGTGCTGATCCCGGCGGTGGAGAACGCGGTCAGCGCCAACGCGATGCGCCCCGGCGACATCCTGACTGCTCGGAACGGCATGACCATCGAGATCAACAATACCGACGCCGAAGGGCGGCTGGTGCTGGCCGATGCGCTTGCCTCGGGCGCCGAGGCGGAGCCCGATCTGATGATTTCCATGGCGACGCTGACCGGCGCCGCGCGTGTGGCCGTGGGGCCGGATCTGGCGCCGTATTACGCCGACGATCCCGATCTCGTCGCGGCGATCGAGGCGGGCGCGGCCCGGGTTGCCGATCCGGTATGGCGCATGCCGTTTCACCCGCCTTATGAGACGATGATCGAGCCGGGCATTGCGGATCTGGATAATGCGCCATCAGGCGGGTTTGCCGGATCGATCACTGCCGCATTGTTTCTGCGCCGGTTTGCCGGGAAAGGACGCTATGCGCATTTCGACATCTATGGCTGGAACCCCGCCGCCGCGCCCGCCCGGCCCAAGGGTGGTGTCGGAATGGGCGCGCGCGCGCTGCTCGCGGCGTTGCCCGCCGCGCTGCACCTGTGAGCGATCCGCGCCTGACGCCGGCCAACGCCCGCGTTGCAGATGCGGCGCTGCGCGACCAGATCGCTGCTCCGCGCTATACCGAAGGGGCGGCGCGTCGGGTGTCGGCGCCTGTGGCCGACCTTTTACACGCGCCGCGCGGCAGGCGTTTGCGCCAGTTGCTGGCGGGCGCACCTGTCACGTGGTATGAGACACATGAGGAATGGGCATTTGTGCGGGCCGAGGATGGCTATGTCGGGTATCTGCCTGAGGACGCGCTGACAGATGACGTGGTCCCCACCCACTGGATCACCGCCCGCGCCACCCATGTCTACAGCGCCGCTGATCTCAAATCAGCCGAGCGCGCGACGCTGAGCCATCTGTCACGTGTGCGCGTCCTCACTCAAGCCGCAGGCTGGGCCGAAACGACGGTTGGCCATGTTCCGGCCCGGCATATCAGACCCTTGCCGATGGCAGAGCCCGATCCCGTCGCAATCGCACAGATGTATATTGCGGCGCCCTATCTCTGGGGCGGCAATTCGGTCTTTGGGATCGACTGTTCGGGCCTCGTGCAGGCGTGCTGCCGCGCCTGCGGTATTGACTGCCCCGGCGATAGCGACATGCAGCAGGCCGCCCTTGGTCGCCCGCTGCCCGAAAGTGCCAGGCTGCGCCGCGGCGATCTGCTGTTCTGGCGCGGGCATGTGGCATGGGTGCTGGATGCGTCGCATATTCTGCATGCAAACGCGTATCATATGGCGGTCAGCATCGAGCCTTTGCAAGCCGCTCTGGCGCGCATCGCGGCAGAGGGCGGCGGCGAGGTCACAGCGCGCAAACGCCTCTCTTCGCGGCAGGACACATGTTGGGGCTAAGCCAGACTGGCCCGCGCCTTGGAAAGCTCAGCCGACCGCGGCGGACCTGACCAATCCAGATCAGACGTCAGGCAGAACCTTGCCGGGATTCATGATGCCATTCGGGTCCAGCGCCATCTTTATCCGGCGCATGGCGTCCATTGCCGCAGGGTTCTTGTGGCGCGCCATGGCAGCCCGCTTGCGTAGCCCGATGCCATGTTCGGCGGAGAAGCTGCCACCCATGGAAACGGCGGCATCCTCGGCAGTATCGCCGATGCGCTGGCACAGCTCCTCGTCATCATGCGTGGGGAAAACTCCCAGATGCAGGTTGCCGTCACCCAGATGCGCAACCGACACATCCTGCGCGCCCGGATCCAGATCCCTGATGATACAAGCAACCTTATCCAGAAACTCCTGCATGCGGTCCACGGGCACGGCAATATCACGGTCCACATGCGGGGTCTGGCAGGTCATGACCCGTGCTGCAGCCTCCCGCCGGGCCCACATTTCTAGGCGTTGCGCCTCATTCTGGGCGACTACGGCGTCAAGTATCGCGCCTTCCTCGAACATCGTGCCCAGCACAGCTTCCAGATGGGCCGCTATGGGAGTCTGGCCGTCCGGGCCGGGGAGAGCGTCGCGGGGGGCGGTTGTACCCACCTCGACCATGATGTTCACGTCGTAACGCTCATCAAAGGGCGGACGCGCGCCGGACACCAGTTTCAGATGCGTCTCGATATAGGCGCGGGGCATATATTCGAACGCCTGCACCGCGCTGCCCGTTTCCTGCTGAAGCCGGTTGAGCAGGGTCAGCGCGTCGCCCACCCGCGGCACCGCCACCATCGCGGTCACGTTGGCCAAAGGTCTGGGGAACAGCTTGATCACGGCAGCGGTGATAATGCCAAGCGTGCCCTCGGCACCGATCAGCAGATGGCGCAGATCGTAGCCGGAATTGTCCTTGTGGAGCTGGCGCATCAGATCGATCACCTCGCCCGTGGGCAGCACCGCCTCGATCCCCAGGCACAGATCGCGGGTGTTGCCATAGCGCAGCACGTTAGAGCCGCCTGCATTGGTCGAGAGCGCGCCGCCGATCATGGCGGATCCGCGCGCGCCGAAAAACAGCGGAAAGATCAGCCCGTGTTCGGCCACCGCGTCATGGATGCTGGCCAGAACCGCCCCCGCCTCGACAATGGCCAGGCGGCTGGAGGGCCGGATCTCCCGGATGCGCGCCATGCGCCCCAAAGATACCAGAAGCGCGCCATCCGCTGCCGTGGCGCCGGTCAGCCCGGTATTGCCGGAAATGGGCACGAGGGGCGTACGCGTCTCATTCGCCAGCTTCACGACGGCTGATACTTCCGCCGTGGATCCCGGCCGCGCCACGGCCAACGGCGTGCCCTGCGGCGCGCCCGACCAATCGCGGGCATAGCTGTCCATATTGGCGCCGGTCAGCACGTTGTCAGCGCCTATCAGCTCGCGGAGCCTGTCCAGCACGGTTCAGAATGCCTTGAATGTCAGGGTGGTCTCGGTGCGTTCGATATTCGGGATGTGCAGCAGGTTATCGTTGATGAATTTGCCCACGTCCTCGTTATCGGGAATATAGAGCTTCAACAACAAATCGAACGGGCCCGAGGTGGAATAAAGCTCGGAATGAACCTCGCGCAGGGCAATATCTTCGGCCACCTTGTAGGAGGTGCCGGGTTTGCAGCGGATATTCACAAAAACGCAGCGCATGGGGGGATATCCTTTCTGAAGGGGCCGTTACAGGCGCATGTGGCGGGCGCGGGCGCCGCGCTCGATCGCGGCGGCGTGCAGGCGGTCAAGGTTCAGCTCGTAGCGGATTTCCTCCAGCAGGCGCAGCTCTGTATCGGCCAGCGTGCCGTCGGCCGCCGCCACATCGCAGGCAAGCGCATAGGCCGTCTCGAACAGGCGTTCGGGCAGGTTGTCGCGGATCAGACCAAACAGGGCGTCAAGCCCATCCTCGTCCGAGAACAGATCGAACACCGTCTGCGCCACGATATTCACCCGGTCCTCATCATAATCGCCAAAGATCGGCAGGTTGTTCACCGCGCTTTCGATCTTGACCAGTTCGGCCGTGCCGATCCGCTCGTCCGAGGCGGAAACCGCGATCATTACCGCCACCAGACAGTCTTGGGGGCTCAACGGGTTCGTCTCGGTCATTGCGGCCATCCTTTGCAAACCGGGGTCTTCGGGCGCAGATTATTGACCTTCGTCCCCCTCGGCAATAGGAAGCGGCGGACCGCCGCGCATCCCCGCCCGGCGGCCTGATCCCTGGAGAGCCCCATGTCCGATCTGCGCGACGCCGCAATGACCTCGAAAGCCTGGCCTTTTGAAGAAGCGCGCCAGTTGCTGAAACGATATGAAAAGGGCGCGCCCGAAAAGGGGTATGTTCTGTTTGAAACAGGATACGGCCCGTCGGGCCTGCCGCATATCGGGACCTTTGGCGAGGTGCTGCGCACCACGATGATCCGCCGCGCCTTCGAGGTGATCAGCGATATTCCGACGCGCCTTATCTGCTTTTCCGACGATCTGGACGGGATGCGCAAGGTGCCGGGCAATGTGCCGAACCGCGACGCCCTGGCCGAACATCTGCAAAAGCCGCTGACATCGGTTCCCGATCCCTTCGGGACGCATGAAAGCTTCGGCGCGCATAACAACGCGATGCTGCGCCGTTTTCTGGACACGTTCGGGTTTGATTATGAATTCATCAGCGCCACCGAATTCTACCGGTCGGGGCAGTTCGACACGGTGCTGCTGCGCGCGGCCGAACGCTATGACGATGTGATGAAAGTGATGCTGAAATCCCTGCGGGACGAGCGGCGTCAGACCTATTCCATCTTTCTGCCGATCCATCCCGAGACGGGCCGTGTCCTTTATGTGCCGATCAAGCATGTGGATGCCGCTGCGGGTACGATCACCTTTGACACCGAGGAGGGGCAGGAAATGACGCTGCCGGTGACGGGGGGCAACGTCAAATTGCAGTGGAAGCCTGATTTCGGCGCGCGCTGGGCGGCGCTCGATGTCGATTTTGAAATGTACGGCAAGGATCACAGCACCAATACGCCGATTTACGACGGGATCTGTGAAATCCTGGGCGGGCGGCGGCCGGAGCATTTTACCTATGAACTATTTTTGGATGAAAACGGGCAGAAGATCTCGAAATCCTCGGGGAACGGGATCAGCATCGACGAATGGCTGACCTATGCCTCGACTGAGTCACTCAGCTATTTCATGTATGGCAAGCCGAAGACGGCCAAGCGTATGTATTTTGACGTGATTCCGAAGGCGGTGGATGAATACCACCAGCAACTGCGCGCCTATGCGGGGCAGGATACGGCAGCGCGGCTGGCCAACCCGGTGTGGCATATCCATAATGGCGCTGTTCCGGAAAGCCGGATGGTCGTGCCGTTCTCCATGCTGCTCAACCTTGCTTCGGTCGCCGGAGCTGAAAGAAAGGACCAGCTCTGGGGCTTCATTCAACGCTATGCACCCGAAGCCAGCGCCGATACGCATCCCGATATGGATCTCGCCGTGGGGCACGCGCTGCGCTACTATGCTGATTTCGTCAAACCGGCCAAGGTTTACCGCGTTCCGACCGCGCTTGAGCGCGAGGCTTTGGAGGATTTGCGCGATCAACTGGCCCATTACGAGGGCCCGCGCGACGATGAGGCGCTGCAATCTGTAGTCTACGGTGTGGGGCGTGACCGGTTCGATCCGCTGAGGGATTGGTTCAAGGCGCTCTACGAAGTGCTTCTGGGCGCGTCCCAAGGGCCACGCTTCGGCGGATTCATCGCGCTTTATGGCGTTGAGGAAACTGTGCAGTTGATAGACGACGGCCTGGCTGGCAAATTCGTCTGACACGAGGGCGGCACAGATCGCCCCGCAAAGCCCTGAGGCAAAGGAGACGGCAATGAAATACGCAGGAATGGCGGCGGGGATAGCGGGCCTGGCCGTCCTGACGGCTTGCATGCAGGCCGGAACGATGCCCGAACCGGAGGAGGGACGCCGGCTTTTCGTACAAAATTGCGTGCAATGTCACGGGCCCGCGGGCAAGGGCGACGGACCTTTGTCCAGGGGCATGAAGCCAAGGCCCACCGACTTGACGCAATTGCAGGTCGGGGCTGTGTTTCCGCGCGCGCGGGTGTTGTCGACCATTGATGGCTATCACCGCGCCAAGATTCCCGGCGAAGTGATGCCTGAATTCGGCGCGCTGCTGGAGGGCGAGACCGTGCCGGTCCAGACCGAGGACGGCATAATGACGCCGACGCCCCGCCCTTTGGCGGCCCTGCTGGCCTATCTGGAAGCGATTCAAGGCTCCTGACGGACAGGTTGACGCAGGCGACTCGACTCAAAGGCACCTCGAAAAATTGTCCTGACCTTGCCACGGCGGTATGATGCCCGGGGTTTC
>JAUNVT010000094.1 GCA_030540655.1 Rhodobacterales bacterium | reverse complement strand
GGCCGCCGACCGTCTCAAGATGAAAATCCGCGCCCTGATCGACGTGCAGGACGGCAATGAGATTGCAGAGCGCCAGCTGGAGGAAGCACAGCGCCAGTTTGACACCACATGGGAAAAGGCGCTTGCGCTCAAGATGATGGCGGAAACCGCCGCAGAAGCCTACGAGCGCGAAACGGGCCAGCATTATATCCCCGTCACCGGAGACCGCACCACAAAGCGCGCGATGGAGACAGGCGCCGTGTTCGAGGCAAAGAAACTTCTGGACGCCGCAGACCGCGCAGACGCCGAGCGCAACAAGGTCACAGGCACTTTCATCGCCGTGGCAGGCGAAGCCGAATGGCTCGACCCCGGCCCGATCTGGCGCAGACTGGACGCGGCGCTGGCGAAATGCCCCGACATGGTACTGTGCCATAAAGGAGCCCGCGGCGCGGAGCGGATCGCCGCCACATGGGCAAAGGCGCGCAAGGTGCCGCAGGTTCTGTTTCGCCCGAACTGGCCCGCGTTCAAAAAAGCTGCGCCCTTCCGCGCCAATGATGAAATGTTGAAAGCGCGCATCCGTGGCGTGATCCTCTTCGGAGGCGGCGGGATTGGCCTCAATCTGGCAGAGAAGGCAGAGGACAACGGATTGCACGTGGCCCGCATCCCCGCCCCGGAAAAGAAAGACGGATAAAAGCAGCCAGCAGCGCAGCAAAGGAAGGGTGGCCCGCAAGGGTCGCCCTTTTTTCGTGCTCGCCACCCAGGCCAGACCTGTCGTCCTGGCGGCGATGGGAAAATGTCCGATCGCGGCAGGGCCGTGCCGCCCCCGCCACAACCGGACCGGCGCTGTCCGCGCAGGAGCGCCTGCGGCGCGGTCCGCCCCGCCGCGATCTCCCACCCGGTAGAGCGAACACGATTGAACACGGCTGTTAACCTCCATCCCGCCTGCGGCGGGGCGGAGGGCCGCGTAAGGTTATTATGCCCGCAACCGCAGCCGTCCTGCCCGGCGCAGCGGCACCCTTCGGCGGCACGGGCAGATCCCCATCCTCGGGGTCGCGTACCTGCGTGGGGAGCGGGCCTTGAGGCCCGCCGCGCAGGCGCGCGAGGGCGCGCGTGTGACCCGCAGCCAAGGGCTGCCGCGACGGCTCCGGTCTGTCGCTCAGCCGCCGCCTGCGGTCCGGTCGGAACGCTCGAGGGCGTCCCTCCCTCCCCTCCGTCGCCGTCTGCGCGTCAGCCCTCCACCGCGCCGCCGCCCCGGCTGCTGATCGGAAATACACTCACTGAAATCCGGAAGCATATCCTCCGGATGCGCCCCCAAAACGCCTCGCCTCAAGGATCGGAAAACTCTTCGGCAGCCTCGCGCCCGGTGCAACGCTGCGCCTGCTCCTTGCCCCCCTGCCCGGCTCCGGCCGCGTGCCTCGAAGACTTTTCCGCCCGGCGCCAGCGCCGGCGCTGCGCGTCCTTGACCCGAGACGTTTCGGGTTCGTGGTTTCGGCTATGCCCCCGCACTTCAGCGCGTGCAACATCAACGGAGATCACCCATGATTACCCCCTATGACCAGATTGAACTTTATGGCCTGACCGAAAACGGCACCGACGACTTGCCCATTCCGATGGACGACGATTTGCAGAGCCGCGCCGTTGGCGATGCGTTCGAGGCATTGATCGGCACCATTCAGGGCACTGGCCTTGCGTCCGAGGTGGAGCCGCTGGCCCATGCCTTCGCCACCATGTTGCAGCGCCGCGCCGTGTCGCTGGATCAGGCCGCCGACCGTCTCAAGATGAAAATCCGCGCCCTGATCGACGTGCAGGACGGCAATGAGATTGCAGAGCGCCAGCTGGAGGAAGCACAGCGCCAGTTTGACACCACATGGGAAAAGGCGCTTGCGCTCAAGATGATGGCGGAAACCGCCGCAGAAGCCTACGAGCGCGAAACGGGCCAGCATTATATCCCCGTCACCGGAGACCGCACCACAAAGCGCGCGATGGAGACAGGCGCCGTGTTCGAGGCAAAGAAACTTCTGGACGCCGCAGACCGCGCAGACGCCGAGCGCAACAAGGTCACAGGCACTTTCATCGCCGTGGCAGGCGAAGCCGAATGGCTCGACCCCGGCCCGATCTGGCGCAGACTGGACGCGGCGCTGGCGAAATGCCCCGACATGGTACTGTGCCATAAAGGAGCCCGCGGCGCGGAGCGGATCGCCGCCACATGGGCAAAGGCGCGCAAGGTGCCGCAGGTTCTGTTTCGCCCGAACTGGCCCGCGTTCAAAAAAGCTGCGCCCTTCCGCGCCAATGATGAAATGTTGAAAGCGCGCATCCGTGGCGTGATCCTCTTCGGAGGCGGCGGGATTGGCCTCAATCTGGCAGAGAAGGCAGAGGACAACGGATTGCACGTGGCCCGCATCCCCGCCCCGGAAAAGAAAGACGGATAAAAGCAGCCAGCAGCGCAGAAAGGAAAGGGCGGCCCCGCAAGGGACTGCCCTTTTGCCTGTCCGGCCGCGATCGCGCCCTGGCGGCACGGGCAGCTCCCCACCCCCGGCGTCGCGCGCCCGGCTGGGGAGCGGGCCTTGCGGCCCGCCGCGCAGGCGCGCGAGAGCGCGCGTGTGACCCGCAGCCAAGGGCGGCCGCGACGGCTCCGGTCTGTCGCTCAGCCGCCGCCTGCGGTCCGGTCGGAACGCTCGAGGGCGTCCCTCCCTCCCCTCCGTCGCCGTCTGCGCGTCAGCCCTCCACCGCGCCGCCGCCCCGGCTGCTGATCGGAAATACACTCACTGAAATCCGGAAGCATATCCTCCGGATGCGCCCCCAAAACGCCTCGCCTCAAGGATCGGAAAACTCTTCGGCAGCCTCGCGCCCGGTGCAACGCTGCGCCTGCTCCTTGCCCCCCTGCCCGGCTCCGGCCGCGTGCCTCGAAGACTTTTCCGCCCGGCGCCAGCGCCGGCGCTGCGCGTCCTTGACCCGAGACGTTTCGGGTTCGTGGTCCCGGCTATGCCCCCGCACTTCAGCGCGTGCAACATCAACGGAGATCACCCATGACACAGTTCGACCTCAATGCGTTCGTCGCCCACGCAGACACAGCCTCCATGCCAACCCACAGCCACGGCCTCGTCTATGAGCCATGGCAGCAAGAGCGCACCGACAAGGCGCGCGACCTTATCGCGGCTCTGGTGCCCGCAGATCAGCAGGACGCGGCTGAAGCAGCCCTCCGCGCCAAGTGCATCATCGAAGATGACTGGATGCCCGGCGAGGGCGAATGCATGCACGGACTGGACGCAAGCACCTGCCCCTGCGGATGCTTCGAGCACGAAGTCTCCCTTGCAGATATGGAGGACGGCGCGTTCCCCGAATGGGTTGAAGCCGAGCTTGCAGCACTGGAGGAAGACCATCAGGCCGACCTCGCCGCACAGGAAGAACAGGAAGCCGAACGCGCCGCCCGGGCGGCCGCTCAAGAGGCGACCGAAAGCAAAACCGGCGAGACGGAGCAGGGACATGACAGGCGGCGCTGGACAATGATCGCCCTTGGATGCCTCGTCCTTGCGCTGGCCCTGTATGTCCTTGCCTGAAACGGCGGCGGCCCCTCCGGGGGTCGCTGTCCCGCGTTTATCAGCGGCGGCAGTTGACCCGGACCACGTGACAGCGCGTCCGGATCTGCCTGTAATCTGCCTTGCCTCGGCGCAACCATAAGGAGAAAAGCAGCAAGCCGTCCAGCCTTTCCCCGCCGATCAATTCCTGATCGGCGGGGCGGCGCACACCGCCGCCCCCACAGCGGTTGCTTTCAACAGGTTAGCTCCAGCGCGCTATAAGGGGAAAGTTCGCCCGGCACCGTTACGTCTCGGTTCCGGGCACACTGTAACGAAATGAACACAGGGAGATGTGCTGCCGCCCTCCTCACTTTCCCCGCCGCCCAGTCGACCTTCGATCCAACGGACCCCCTTCAACCGGGCCAGCGTGCCGACGCGGACAGGCTCGGCGCTACTTCCGTTAGTAACGACCTAACAATTAAGAAGGCGTAGATAGTCCGGCAGGGTGTTCTGATTTAGGGGCTCCGTGGGAAACCCTCTAAGAACGTCGTAGGCTTCTTTTACTGGCAAAGTTCCCGTGTACGGAACACGGTCACGAGAAAAATGCGCTTTGCCACTTTTTGCTGCGGCATCAAGCACAGGTTTTACTTCACTTAATCTCTGTTCACGTCCAAGTCCCGTTATAAAATCCCGATCGTCACAAACAACGCAGAGTTTCGCCGGCCCTACAATTCGACACTTAACGAGAAGCACACCTAAAGGCAGATTTGCAGGAATTACTCCTGTTTTTTCACGCTATTCTTCACTCATTTCCGTTACGGACGCAAAAAATTCCATCCGTTCCGTTCTTTCATCGTCAATAAATGACTGAATGGCATTAGCGTATTCACCTGTGTTCCGATGGTCTAACCGATCAAACAACATTCAAAGCTCCTGTTCTGATTGTCCCATAAAGTTTGTATCTGGGCACCTCCCGCCCGTCTATAGACGGGCGGGACCGCCGTTCTATTCGGCCCGCAAGCGGGCCTCACCGAGACAGAAACCCCTGCCCTCCCTGCGCCCCTATGCGCCGCCTGCGCGTCTCCTCTGGAGCCACGCGCCGCCGCGGCCGCATGGTCGGGCAGTGGTCCCTGTCTCGGCCCTGCGGGTAACGACCGGACTGGTGCGACGCCAAACCTGACCACAGGGGACTCGTCTGCCTTCGCTATATGGGAGCGCGTCCGACTCGCCCCCTATGGACAGCTTTGGCTTTGACCGTCCCTGCAGGACGGCCCTCGCAAAAAAGACAAGGAAGGACCAGCAGGACAGGGCGCAGAGAGAAAAGAGGCAGCTTCGCTTGGGGGTGATCCTGACGGGATCGGAAGAAACCCTCAACACCGGAGACAAGTAGTAAGCATCAACGCTGTCGCATTTGAATTTTGATGCGAAGCGCAATTTTTGTCGCTTTTGGGTCATCCAATGTGGATAGCTCGTCGGCGATGAGAGCTTGGTGGGCCTGATTCTCCAGTGCATAGCGGCCGGTTATGACGATAATTTCCTCATCAGCCAGAGCAAGGAGCGCCCGGACAATCTGACTGGTTGGGTTTTTCCCGAACTCGGCTAGCAGACCAGATTTTGCGACGTGATGGCCCAGGTTTCCAACTGTAACCAAAGCCGCTCGCCGTACTGAAGGGTCTGGATCAGTGAGGCCTGTTTCCAGAATGTTTAGCGGTGGGTTTGCGGCTTGTATCAGGGTGAACGCCAGCGCGCGTACTATCGGCGATTCATGTCCTAGCCATGGTATGACTTGCTGCTGTGGCAGTCTCAGCGCCACAGTTGTCGCGGCCTGTAGCGCTAAAGGCAGCAAACTATCGGGTAGGTCAGGCGCGACAAGGATCTTGCTGATCGCAGCTTGTGCAGCATGGTTTCCGATTGCGCCCAGGGTTTGCAAGGCAAGCTGCTGCTCGGGCAAAGGGGTTATGATCCCAAAGCCCTGAAAGCGGCTCCAAAGGGCGACGAGCCCTGGAACCGCTGTATCTCCTAAATTCCGCTCGATAATCTGGGTGCATAGCGCATGAACATTGGATAGTTTTGCCTTTGCAACCTGCTCAATGAGCTCTTGGTCCTCAAAAGTTTTTGGATCAACCTCGACGTTCTTAGCCGCGATATCGCTGCGCTCGACCCCACGCTCTCCAAACAAATCCCACTGCTCGGGTGGATTTTGAAGAGAAGTAGGCCGATGTGTCATGCAGCCTCGGCCTTTTGTGCGTCAATCATGGCCTGATACTTCCATGGCATCAGCTCGCCGATGCGGTTGACGGGATGATCTTGGATGCGCGCCAGCACCCACGTGAGCCAGGCTTCTGGGTTTACCCCGTTGAGCTTGCAGGTCTCAATCAAGGTGTAGGCAATGGCGGCTGACTTTCCACCAGCCTCTGAGCCCATGAACAGATAATTTTTACGCCCAAGGGTAACCGGCCTTACGGCGCGCTCTGCGGTGTTGTTGTCCAGCTCAAGAATGCCGTGATCCAGATAGGGCCGTGCCTTGGATAAGCGGGGGAGCGCATATCGAATGGCTTTAGCCAGCGGCGTTTTGCCAGAGATTTTATTCAGCTGCGCCCTGAGCCAGACCTCCAGATCATCGAAGATCGGCTTGGCGTATTCCTGCCGCAGGGCCACGCGCTCATCGGGCGATTTCCCCCGCGCCCGCGTTTCAACTTCGTAAAGCTTCGCAATGCGCTCGATAGCTTCCTGCGCCATGGGCAATTTGTAACTTTCAAAGACCTTCACAAACTCGCGCCGGATATGAACCATACAGGCCATCTCCGTCACCCGCCCTGTGCGATAAGTATCATTGTAGCCTGCATAGGCATCCGCATGGGCAAAGCCCGCGTAGCTTTGCAGATGTTTGCTGGGATGCTCCGCCCCCCGGCTGGTGGAGAACTGATACCACGCGGCGGGCGGGGCTGTGCTGGCCCAGGGCGTCTCATCTCTGGCATAGACCCAAAGCCGCGCTGTTTTGGCCTTGGTCTTGTGGTTGCTACGGCTTTTGCCCTTCTGCAGGAGCTTGACTGTGGTGTCGTCCATGAAGATGGCCTTGCCCGCCAGCACATGATTGCGGATCGCGTCTGATACCCGCTCCAGCAGCTTGGTGCATTTACCAACCCATGAGGCTAGGAGTGAACTGCTGAGCTCAATGCCATCGTTTTCAAGCATCTGGCTCTGGCGATACAGCGGCAGGTGATAGCCGTATTTGCTGGCCAGGATATGCGCCATCAGCGCGGGGCCGACGAAGCTCTTGGGAATGGGCCTGCTTGGCATCGGGGCCTGTGTGACAGCTTCACAGCAGGTGCAGGCCATACGCGGGCGGATGATCTGGTGAACGATGTAGTGGCCTGGCACATATTCCAGCTCTTCCATGACATCTGCACCCAGTTCCCTGAAGCTGCCGCCGCAGTCTGTGCAGGCATCACCTGGGGTCACGCGGGTCTGAGTGCGCTTGAGGTCTTTAGGAAAGGGCTTGCGCGCACGTGGCGCGCGCGGCGGCTTGGCCTCTTGTTCAGCCGCTGACGTATCTTCATCGCCGCCAGTCTCTGCCGCCTGGGCAATCTCATGCTCTTCAAGCACCAGTTCCAGCGCAAGCTGATCAAGACTTTCCGAGCGCGATCCAAAGCGGTGCTTCTTATGCCCGTCCAGCTGCATACGCAGGTCAGCGATGATCGTGTCACGGTTCTGGATCGCCTGAGAATGGGCAGTGCGCTCTGCAACCAGCGCGGCTTGCGTCGTTTCCATTTTGGACTTTAAGCGTTTTTGTTCGGCCGCGCGGGTCAGGTTCAGCCCCAGAATATCCGCATCTTTAGCAGCCAATGCGGCCGCTTGTGCGGTGATAAAATCCTGCACATCAGGGGGCAAATCTGCCAGATTGGAAAGCGGTTTATCCATGCCCTTTTCTAGCAGGTTTGGGGTCCCCTGTGAATCAGAAATAGGCCAAATTGCCCACAAATGCGTATTCCGGGGTCATCCGGCCACCGATTCCGAAAGTATCCGGCCACCCATTCCGATTTCATCCGGCCACTGATTCCGGGACATCCGGTCACCCTTTGACGTGATGCTGCGAGGCAATCTGTAACCGGCTACCTTCCGCTCTTTTGGCACGAAGGAAGCCCGATGAAGAGATTGCCGATGCGGAAGATAAGAGATGTTTTGCGGCTGTCAGCCGAGGGTCTGTCGACGCGCCAGATTGCGGCAAGCCTGGCGATTGGGCGCACCACCCTTCAGGGCTATCTGGATCGCGCTCGTGATGCCTCGCTGAGATGGCCACTGCCAAAAGATTTGTCCGACACCGACCTCGAGCGACTGATCTATCCGCGAACAGCGCGCGATGTCTCTAACCGTGCGACCCAGCCTGACTGGGCGTATATCCACCGCGAGCTGCGCCGCAAGGGCGTGACGCTGTCGCTGCTTTGGGAGGAATATCGCGCAGATCACCCGGAGGGCTATGGCTACTCCCGGTTGTCTAATCGCGCGCCGTTCGTCAAGCCTTCAGACAAAGGACTTTCCTCTCCCCCTTCGAAGAGCAGGAGGTGAAGCCGGTGTTTGTCATTCGCGAGCCCGGATTTCATTGACCTTTTTCTGTTCTGTGGACTTTCGCCCTTTGTCGGGAGCAGGGTTGTCTACGCGGTCGCCATGCGGGCGCCGCATCATGGTTTTCGCAGGGAGGGTTCTTCCTGTGTTCTGCACGCAATTTCCGGGGAGTTGCTGCCAGGTATGTGCGGAATGAACCGACCTACGTCCCCGACGGAGGCGTCTCACAGCATGTCATGTCAATGACTGGGGCCGAGAGGGAATGTCAGCTTGTAGGAGGCTTAAGGCGCGATCGTCCCACCCCCTTTGGCGTCGAAGCTTTCTCCAGTTCTGAGCATGGTATGCATGATGACCGCAAGTTTGCGGGCGACAGCAATGGCCGCCCGCTTGAAGCCAAGGCGTTCGCGCAGTTTCAATCCCCAATCCTTTAGGCGGCTCTCATGCCGCGCACTGGTTCGCGTGAGTATGGCTGTTGCCGCTTCGTAAAGCAGCCCTCGCAGCCGATTGTCGCCGCGCCGGGAGATATGACCATCATAGTCGACGTCTCCGGACTGATAACGCCTCGGGGTAAGCCCTAGCCAAGCGCCGACAGAGCGCGCGTTGCGAAAGGCCTTCGGGTCCTCAATAGCGGCGATGAAGGAGGTCGACGTAACTGTTCCGATACCGGGAATGGTCATCAACAGCCTTGCCGCCGGATTTTGCCGCGCTGCCGCGCGCAACTGACGATCCAGCTCTGCCGCATGTTTGCGCGTGTCATGCCAAGCCTTCAATAAAGGCAAGATGATCTCGGCCAAGTTGCTGTGTTCTTCCAGAAGCGCTCGGACATTTTGGTCGAACACGCGACCTGTGCCTTTTGGCACGATAAGACCGAAGGTTTTCATCATGCCCCGGATCTGATTGCTGAGACCCGTCGAGATGTCCAGGAGCCGACTGCGGGCCAATACCAGCGACCGGGTGAGCATGGCGTCGAACGACTTGACCCGGACGGCTTTGTAAAAACCGGCCTCCGCAAGATGGGCGAGGCCATCGGCGTCGTTCGCATCAGTCTTGTTGAGGGTCTCTTTCAGGATTTTGTGGGCATGCCGTGCCTCGATGCAGATCGCTGGAATGCCTTCCGCTACTAACGCATGATAGAACCACGTCGAAAGGGAGCCTGTTTCGAAGACCACCCTTTTGGCATCCGGTGCATGCTTGCGGACCACTTGCGCAATGGTCTTTGGATCCGAGGCGCATTTCCCGCGCCAGACCCGCCTGCCATCCCGCCGTATCGATATCGCAGTATCTTTCATTGACACATCAAGGCCGATATATTCACACATGGCTGTCCTCCATTCGGTGTTTGGGCACGGCATTCCAGTCGAAAGTCCGTTTTTGCATCTTATCGGGGGGCAGCTACCTCACCAGCCCCAACGCGAACACGTCGTCAATCGAACGCGCTCCGCTTCCGCGATTATTCCATGTTCTGCGAGCTTTACACGCGGTGGGAAGGCAAGCTGTCTCCGGTGATGCGTCAGCGCCATCCGGCGGGCGAGCGGCTGTTCATCGATTACGCGGGGCACACGATCGACGTGATCGATCCCAAGACCGGCGAGGTGCGCACAGCACAGCTGTTTGTCGCCACGCTCGGGGCCTCGAATTATACCTATGCGGAGGCGACCTGGACCCAATCGTTGCCCGATTGGATCTCAAGCCATGTGCGTGCCTTTGGCTTCTTCGGGGGCGTGACGGCGCAGGTCGTGTCCGACAACCTGAAGTCAGGGGTCACCAAAGCGTGCTTCTATGACCCTGCGATCAACCGGACCTATGCAGATCTGGCCGCGCATTACGACACTGCTGTGGTGCCAGCGCGGCCGCATAAACCAAAGGATAAAGCAAAAGTCGAGGGCGCGGTTTTACTGGTTGAACGCTGGATCCTGGCGCGGCTGCGCAATCGGCAATTCTTCAGCCTTGAGGACGTGAACGCTGCCATTCGCCCGCTCCTGGACCGGCTCAACGACAAGGCCTCGCGTCATCTCGGGGCCAGCCGACGGCACCTGTTTGCGCAGCTGGACAAGCCGGCCCTGAAGCCGCTGCCCGTGGAGCCTTACGTCTACGCCGAGTGGAAGAAATGCCGCGCCGGGCTCGATTACCACATTGCGATCGACAGGCATTATTACTCCGTGCCCTATCAGCTGCTGAAGAAAGAACTGTGGGCGCGCATCACCGCCCGCACGGTCGAGGTCTTCCATGTCGGGCAGCGTGTCGCCTCCCATGTGCGCACCTCCGGCAACGGGCAGCATTCCACGCAGCGCGATCACATGCCCGCGCATCACAGGTTCCGCGAAGATTGGACGCCGCACCGCATCCAGGCGCGGGCCGCCCGTGTCGGGCCCAACGTCGCAATCTTCGCCGAGGTCGTAATGCGTGAACGCAAGCACCCTGAACAGGGCTATCGGACCTGTCTTGGCGTGATCCGTCTGGCCGACAAGTTCGGACGGGACCGCCTCGATGCCGCCTGCAGAAGGGCGCTCGAAATTAACGCGCGCTCTTACTCGTCGGTCCAATCCATTCTGAAGAACGGGCTGGATGGCAAGCCCCGCACCCGCGCCACGGAGGAGCCTGCCATCACCCACCTCAACATCCGTGGCGCCGATTACTTCCATTGAGAAAAGGACAGATCATGCTCAACCATCCGACCCGCGATCACCTGAAGGCCCTGCGCCTCGACGGTATGGCCGAAGCCTTTGGTGAATTGCAGGCGCAGGACAGCGCCGCCGACCTGACCCATGCCGAATGGCTGGGTCTGCTCATCGACCGCGAGGTCGCCAGCCGGGAGACCAAACGCTTTGAGGCACGCATGCGCGCAGCCAGGTTGCGCCATGTGGGCGCCTGCGCGGAAGACGTCGATTACCGCGCGCGGCGCGGCCTCGACAAGGCATTGTTCCAGAGCCTGCTCACCGGCAAATGGATCACCGACAAGCGCAATTTGATCATCACCGGCCCCTGTGGCGTCGGCAAAACCTGGCTCGGCTGCGCCCTGGCACAAGCGGCCTGCCGCGACGGTGTCACAGTGGTCTACAAGCGAATGCCGCGCCTCTTCGAGGAACTTGAAATGGCCCATGGTGATGGACGCTTTCCCCGCCTGTTCCGCAGCATCACGAAAGCACAACTGCTGATCCTCGACGACTGGGGACCAGATCGGCTGACGGCTCCCCAGCGCCGCGATCTGATGGAGATTGTCGAAGAACGGTATGGCCGCGGCGCGACCATGATCACCAGCCAGTTGCCCATCAAGGCATGGCATGACGTCATCGGCGAGCCGACCTTCGCTGATGCCATCCTCGATCGCATTGTCCACAACGCTTATCGCCTCGAACTCGAGGGGCAATCCATGCGCAAAACCGTCGCCAAAATGGATGACGAAACGCCTCGAACCTGATACCCGAAACACGCTGCCTCACGGCAACGCGTCACAGGTGGCCGGATATCCCGGAACAGGTGGCCGGATGTGATCGGAATCGGTGGCCGGATGTTCTGGAATACGCACACAAAACATAAGCCTAGCCGACCATGCTTGGTCGCCATGTCTTCTTGAGAACACGCCAGTCAATGCCTTCCATCAACATCGCAAGTTGGGCGCGGTTTAAGCTAACTTTGCCCTCCTTGGCCGCGGGCCAGACAAAGCGGCCCTGCTCAAGGCGCTTGGTGAACAGGCAGGCCCCTTGGCCGTCCCACCAGATGACTTTGATCTGATCGCCGCGTCGTCCGCGAAACAAGAACAGATGCCCAGAGTATGGATCACCCGCCAGAACCTGCTCGGTCTGTGCGGCCAGTCCATTAAACCCGCGCCGCATATCCGTCACGCCCGCCGCCAGCCAGATCTTCGCATCTGCCAATACAGGGATCACGCCGCCAGCCCGCGCGCCAGTTCCAAAACAAAGCCAACATCAACCCCAATGCTAACGCTGATCCGCCGTCCATTCTCAAGTGTGATCTCAATGCGCGCTTCTGGATGGGATGAAACAATGTCTTCGCGCTGGGGCGCGTCAGTCAATTCAACCGCGGCAAAGCAGGGCACCTCAGCCGCCGCAGATTGAAACCGCTCATCCTGCCGCCAAGCATATATCCGGTTCGCTAGAACACCATGACGCTTTGCCACTATCGGCACTGATGCCCCAATCTCCAAGCTCTCTTCAACAATCTGTCGCTTAAACACATCTGTGTATCTGGCCCCAACGCCCTCAGTCTTCCTACTCACTTCAATTCTCCTGTAGCTACACGCCGCCAATCAGGCGCGCTCGCGCGAAAATGACAGAAAAATCAAACCAAAATAGAGGGGGTTCCCTTGGCGCTTACGACAAGTATGCCCCTTCACACCACAGACATTCAGGACGTGGACCGCTTCGAGACGGCCATCATCCTTGCCGCGCTGCGCCTGCTGCAAGCGGCCCCTGCCCTTCCAAGCGAGATCGTGGAGATCGCGACCGACTACGGCGCCTTCGAGCAGCTCGAAGGCGCGGCCATTGACGATCTGTGCGAGCGCATCAACGCCGCCAGCGAATACCCGTTCCGCGACGTGTCAGAGGAGAGCGCGCAATGATCCGGCAATACAACAGCCAGCGCCACATCCGCATGGAGATCGCGGGCCGCATCCGCAACGTCGGCACGGTCCCGGTCGGCACCATCCTCCTGATCCAGGGGCGCAAGGTGCAGGTCGAGGCGTGGATACCGCGCGAGTATGCCTGCGTAGAGCGCGGCAGGATCGTCACGAAAAAGATCGCGGGCGGGCATCTCGCTCAGGTTCGCGATCTTGCCAGTGGCAGATCCGGCATCTTGTCGGACGCATGGCTGGTCGATGCCACGGCGATCCGCACGGACGAGCCGGACGGGCGCGCCCTTCTGCGGCGGGAGCGAAACCGCGCAGGTGCCGCAATCGCGGCAGCAAGCGAGGCGGTGCAATGATCTGGAGCGTTTGCCATATCACCGTGCATCCCGCCCGCCACGTCGTTCATGCCGATACCGCGCGGCGGGCGCAGATCATCGCCCGGCTGCTGGCCGGGCGGTTTCCCGGCATGGCGTTCAGCATCGTGCGCGGGGTGGATCTCACGCGCGGCGACTGCACCCCTGCGTTCCGCGACAGCGCCAATTCCGTCGAGGTCCGCCGTCTGGTCGAGGCCGAACTGGGGGTCTGATGCCGGAGGGGGCAGAATAGTACGCTAAGGGCTGATCTTGGCTTCT
>JAUNVT010000093.1 GCA_030540655.1 Rhodobacterales bacterium | reverse complement strand
TTTTTAATTGAGATCTCACAGTGCCCGCCGCCGTCCGACCGCTGGGCCTTTAAGCTTCGTGCTCCTGTTGTGCAGCCGAGCATTGGGGCTCAGTGCGGAACCACTGGCTGCCCAGCGCGTTCATCCTCCGCAACGTACAGAGGGACGGTTATCATGCTTAAAGTTACACTCGCAATCATTGCCATCTTGGGCATCGCGGCTTGCGAGACCACCGAAGGATTCGGCCGGGATGTTCAGAATGCTGGACAAGCCATTGAGCAGGAAGCTGAATAGCGCTAAGTGCAAGCAGTAAAAACTTAAACGGTGCGGCGCGTGAGGACGGGCCGCCCTGTTGCCGGCACGTGACGTTCAGGTCTCTTTGGCGATGGATAAATTGAGCCCGCCGGATCGCGTTTTAACTGTCCATCTTCAGCGCCGAGATGAAGGCTTCCTGCGGGATGTCCACCTTTCCGAACTGGCGCATTTTTTTCTTCCCAGCCTTCTGCTTCTCCAGCAGCTTTTTCTTACGCGTCGCGTCCCCTCCATAGCATTTGGCGGTAACGTCCTTTCGCATTGCGGAGAGTGTCTCACGCGCGATGACCTTGCCTCCGATAGCCGCTTGAATCGGGATCTTGAACATATGACGCGGGATCAGATCCTTCAGCTTTTCAACCATGGCTCGGCCACGCGCCTCGGCCCGGTCGCGATGAACCATCATCGAAAGGGCATCCACCGGCTCGTCATTCACCAGAATTGACATCTTTACCAGGTTATCTGTCTGATAGCCCAGCATCTGATAATCAAAACTGGCATAGCCTTTGGTCACTGATTTCAACCGATCGTAAAAATCGAACACCACCTCGTTCAGTGGCAGATCATAGACGACCATGGCGCGGCTGCCGGCATAGGTCAGATCGAGCTGCATGCCGCGCCGATCCTGACAAAGTTTCAGCACATCGCCCAAATATTCGTCAGGCACCAGAATGGTTGCCTTGATGCGTGGTTCTTCCACGTGATCAACCGTAGAGGGGTCGGGCATGTCAGCGGGGTTGTGCAGCGGAATCAGCGTGCCGTCCCGCATGAAGACGTTATAAATCACCGATGGCGCGGTGGTGATGAGTTCGATCTTATACTCGCGCTCGATGCGATCGCGGATCACCTCCAGATGCAGCAACCCGAGGAAACCGCAGCGAAAGCCGAAACCGAGTGCAGCTGAAGTTTCCATCTCGTAACTGAAGCTTGCATCATTCAGCGCCAGCTTCTCGATCGCGTCACGCAAATCCTCGAATTCGGCCGAATCAACCGGGAAGAGGCCGCAGAACACCACCGGCACAGAGGGTTTGAACCCCGGAAGCGGCGCCGCGCAGGGCGCCTTGTCCAATGTGATCGTATCGCCCACCTTGGTATCGCGAACCTGCTTGATCGAGGCTGTAATGAACCCGATCTCACCCGGCTCAAGCTGGTCGACCACCGTCATCGCGGGGCGGAACACACCGATACGTTCCACTTGGTGGAGGCTGCCGTTTTGCATCATGCGCACCCGGTCGCCTTTTTTCAGAACGCCGTCCATGATGCGCACCAGAACGACCACCCCGAGATAGGCGTCATACCAGCTGTCAACCAGCATGGCCTTCAGCGGCGCGTTCCGGTCGCCCGTGGGAGGCGGCAGATGGGTGATGATCGCCTCCAGCGTCTCGACAATCCCCTGCCCCGTCTTGGCGCTGACGCGGATCGCGTTCGATGCGTCAATGCCTATGACATCCTCGATCTGTTCGGCCACACGCTCACAATCTGTTGCAGGCAGGTCGATCTTGTTCAGGACCGGAATGATCTCGTGCCCGGCATCAATGGCCGTATAGACATTCGCCAGCGTCTGCGCCTCGACCCCTTGAGTGCTGTCCACGACCAGCAGCGATCCTTCGACTGCGCGCATCGACCGGCTGACTTCATAGGCGAAATCGACGTGACCCGGCGTGTCGATCAGGTTCAGAATGTATTCCTCTCCGTTTCGTGCCGTATAGTTGATGCGGACCGTCTGCGCCTTGATGGTGATACCGCGCTCGCGCTCGATATCCATGCTGTCCAGCATCTGTGCCTTCATGTCCCGCTCGGCAACCGTATTTGTCTGCTGGATCAGCCGATCGGCAAGCGTGGATTTCCCATGATCGATATGCGCCACGATCGAGAAATTGCGGATATGTGCGAGGTCTGTCATGAGGCTGATATGATTTGAAACTAGGGTCCGGTCAAGCCGGATCACACCACGGAGCCCGGTTTGGCGGCCACTATCTTGCCAATTGAAAATCACGCGGTGATCGTGCAAACAAGCCCGAGGCAAATCGCCGCGAAGGGGGATCCACCCCCTCGGGCACCGGGCACAGACTTGTCACAGGCGCGAGGCAGAGAATGAAGAATATCCTGATTCTGGGCATGATACTGGCGCTTGCCGGGTGCGGTGGCGGAACACGGTCCGCCCATCGCGGTGGCGCTGCACAGCTTTATACTCCGACGGCGAAGGGGCCGATCAGATCGGCCTGCCTCGCATCGGACCGCAAGGCGCGTTCAAACCATCTGTGCGGCTGCATTCAGGCCGTAGCGGACCGGAACCTGTCGCGCAGCGATCAGTCGCGCGCCGTCAGATTCTATTCCAACCCTCAGGCCGCGCAGGACATAAGGCAATCCGGCCGGTCTGGCGACAAAAGCTTCTGGAAAGCCTATTCAACCTACGCGAGGGAAGCGGAGCGGATTTGCACCTGATCAACCCGGCCGCCCGGTGGCGCCGCCGACCAAGCCGGGCTATAGCGGCGCAAACCCTTTGCCGGAGCGGAGAAACATGAGCGACCAGGAGCAGCCACAGATCTACCTGATCACCCCGGCGGAGATCGATCTCAGCCAGTTTCAGCCCCGGCTTGCCGCAGTTCTTGATGCGCAGCCCGTTGCCTGCCTGCGCGTCGCCCTGTCCACGCAGGACGAGGATCGCATCGCCCGGGCTGCGGATGTCTGCCGCGAGATTTGCCATACGCGCGATGTGGCGGTTGTTCTGGACAGCCATATAGGGCTGGCGGAGCGTCTGGGTCTTGACGGCGTTCATCTGACGGACGGCGCGCGCTCTGTGCGCAAGGCGCGCAAGGCGCTGGGGCCGGACGCAATCATCGGTGCCTTTTGCACGCAATCCCGGCATGAGGGCATGAATGCCGGCGAAGCCGGGGCGGATTATATCGCATTCGGCCCCGCCGGAGCCACATCCCTCGGCGATGGCGCGCAGGCCGAGCGTGAACTCTTCGCCTGGTGGAGCGAGATGATTGAACTGCCAGTGGTGGCCGAGGGTGCATTGGATGCGGAACTGATTGCGGCGCTTGCGCCGGTGACGGATTTTTTCGGTATTGGCGATGAAATCTGGAGCAAGGAAGATCCCGCAGCCACATTGGGCCAGCTGATCAGCGCGATCGCCTGAGTGCCTCAGCCCTGTCGTTCAGGCGGCATGGCGGCGCGCACCATGCGTTCCGCCTCGGCGGCCAGCGCCTTGCGGTTCGGGAAATCCGTCACGCAAAGCGGAACATGATAGACCAGTTCCACACATCCGCCCCGCCGCGCGGCAAGGATCTGCGCCGCATGGGGGCCAAAATCCATATCGCCATACCATGCGTAGAACGCTGCATCCGCTTCGCACGGCGCGTGATAGATTATCGTGACCGGTTGAATGTAAACGGGGTTTTCTGCTGACAGGGCAAAGAACGCCTGAAAAAGCGTCGATTTGAACGGCAGTACCCGCAGCCCGTCGGTGGAGGTGCCTTCAGGAAAAAACACCAGTTGTTCGCCCCTCCGCAGCCTCTCTGCCAGCGCTGCGTTCTGGGCCAGTGCATCGCGCGCATCCCGGCGAATGAACAAGGTTCCGGCGCAGCGCGCCAGATACCCAATGGCAGGCCATTCCATGACTTCGGATTTCGAGACAAAAACAACGCGATGCCGCGCGTTCAGCACAAATATGTCCAGCCATGAGCCGTGATTTGCAACAACCCCTCCAGCTTTCAACATGGGCGCGCCACGGACAATCAGGCGCAGCCCCGTCATCGTGATGCATGCGCGGCAAAAGCCTTGAACCAGATACCCCGAGACAGGCCGACGCCTTTGCGTCAGCGGCGCTTCTGCCATACGCACCAACAGATGCAGAGGCAAAAGCACCGCAAGCACAGTGACCAGAGCGCAGGCGCGCAGCGCAATCCGCACCCGTCCAGCCCCTTTCGGCGCGGCAAAAGGCGGATCAGGCCGGGGCCAGGGTGGCACCTTCATCGCGGCCGCGGCGCCACGTAAAGTGCCTGCCTCAGCGGATCCAGGCGCGCGGTGTCCAGAATCATGCACACATCGATTGTATTGAAAGCAAGGTCGATGAACGCGCCATCGCCAACGCGGCCGCCCAGCCGCAGATAAGCCTTTATCAGCGGGGGCATATGAACCATCGCAGCGCGACGATCCAAAGCATCGGGCGCAACAAGGTCCATCGTCTCATAGCGCAGTGACCGCGCGGTGAGGTTTGCCGGCGCCAGATATTGATGGTGCAGCAATGAAAGGGGACCCGCCACCGTCAAAGGGTCGGTGCCATGGAAACTGGCCACGCCGAACAAGACCTCGGCGCGATGATCCGCCACATATCCGGCAAGCCCCTGCCAAAGATGCAGCAGCGCTGTCCCGCTTCGGTAGCGTTCGTCGACGCAAGAGCGCCCAAGCTCCAGCACAGTGCGGCCCGACTCCCGAAGAATGCCAAGATCGTATTCGTTTTCGCAATAGAATTGCCCCGCACGCCTTGCCTGATCCGCGCGCAACAGTCGGTAGGTGCCGATCACCTGGTCTGCCGGCGTGCCGTGCAGGCTGCGGTCCCGCAAGAGAAGGTGGTCGCAATAAGCGTCGAAACGATCCGCTTCGATCAGCGCTTCGTGATCGGTCAAATCCCCGCCCCCGCCGAGCCCTCGGGAAAAGACGCGGTAGCGCAGGCGCTGCGCTGCAAGGATATCATCCGCACCAACCGCCAGAGCAACCTCGAATTCGGGAACCGGGCCGCGCGGCGCCGCGCTTTTGTTCATGTCAACCTCGAGGCATGGGTGTTGCGGCGTTCTAGCTAATGGGCCCGTCGAACGCAATATTGCGAGCGAACTAACGCTCTGGTTGTACTCTTTGGTGTTAACCATATAGTAACCGCGATTAGGCATCAAAGACCGGCAGCAGCATGACGAGGCTTGTCTCCACAACGACCTTGCCCAAATTCGGGAAATTCATCGTGACCCTACCCGTCACATTCGATTGCACCTGCCCCACGCCCCATTCGGGGTGCTCCGGTGCCTCCACCAGCATGCCGGGCTCAGATACGCCGCAGAATCGTTCATCATCGCACCTGAAAGGAAATCCATGATCCATACTAATCACAATTTCGGCGCCCTGATAGGCTCGCGCATTTGCCACGATCTGATCAGCCCTGTGGGGGCCATTTCCAATGGTCTGGAGCTGATGGGCCTGGCGGGAACGCAGTCCGGTCCGGAAATGGATCTGGTGGCCAACAGCGCGGCCCATGCAAACGCTCGGTTGCGATTTTTTCGCGTCGCGTTTGGTCTGTCGAGCGATGCGCAAAACGTCACCGCGCATGAAATCCGTGACATTCTGGGAAATATCTACAACGCCAAGCTCGCGTGCCTCTGGCAGATCGACGAGCCCCTGCCCCGCCGCCTCGTGCAGGCCGCATTTCTGGCGCTGTTATGCGGCGAGCAGGCTGCGCCTTATGGTGGCGTGATGATGGTCAACAATTCAGACGACGCGCTGGTCATAACTGTCACCGGTGAAAGGTTGTCTCCGAACGAGGATCACTGGTTGTGGCTGACCGGCGCAGGGCCCGGCGATCTGGACAACCTGCCTGCTGCGCAGGTGCAATTTGCCCTGTTGCCGTATCTGCTGGCCGAGCTGGGACGCAATGCCGCCGTGTCCACAGAGGGGCCAGTCACTCTGCGGATTTAACGGATCAAATCAGGTCCTCACGGCTCCGTCACCCGTCACAAGGTATTTGAAACTGGTCAACTGAGCAGCACCCACCGGCCCGCGCGCATGCAGCTTGCCGGTGGCAATACCAATCTCGGCGCCCATGCCGAATTCGCCGCCATCGGCGAACTGGGTCGAGGTGTTATGCATCAGGATCGCACTATCCACCTGGGCAAAAAACGTCTGAACAGCCTCGGGATCCTCGCTGATGATGCAATCGGTATGATGCGATCCGTATTCCTCGATATGTCCGATCGCCAGACCCAGATCGCCCACCACGCGAGCGGCGATGATGCTGTCCAGATATTCGTGACCCCAATCCTCCTTGGCGGCAGGCACAGTGCCATCGATAGCCGACAGGGTCTCATCGGCGCGCACCTCGACACCCGCAGCAATCAGCGCGCGGATCAGATCGCTCGCCAGCCCCCCGACCAGATCGCGGTGGATCAGCAGGCATTCAGCCGCGCCGCAAATGCCGGTGCGCCGTGTCTTGGCGTTCATGACCACCCGTATCGCCTTGTCCACATCGGCCGAAGAATCGACGTAGATATGCACGATGCCCTCCAGATGCGCAAAAACCGGTACGCGGGCCTCGTTCTGGACAAGCTCGACCAGCTGCTTGCCGCCACGCGGCACGATCACGTCGATGATACCGGTCATCCTCAGCATTTCCTGCACGGCTGCGCGGTCGCGCGTGGGAACGAGCTGTATTGCCTCCTCGGGCAGACCGGCCTCGCGCAGGCCCTGCTTCAGGCAGGCGTGAATGGCCCGGCTGCTGTGATAGCTTTCGGATCCGCCACGCAGAATTACCGCATTCCCCGCCTTCAGGCACAGCGCCCCGGCATCCGCCGTCACATTCGGGCGGCTTTCATAGATGACGCCAATCACGCCAAGGGGCGTGCGCACGCGCTGGATATGAATGCCGCTGGGCTGGTCCCATTCTTCCAGAACCTCACCCACGGGATCGGGCTGATCGGCCACAGTGCGCAGCCCGTCTGCGATCGCGCGGATACGTCCCTCGTCCAGCAGCAGACGGTCCAGCAAGGCATCACTCAGACCCTTGTCGCGAGCAGCCGCCATATCCTTGGCATTCGCCTCGATTATCGCGGACCTGCGTGCCCAGACCGTGTCGGCGGCGCCGCGCAGAGCGTTGTCCTTTACCGAGGATTCGGTGATCGCCAGCTCATTTGCGGCAGCGCGGGCGCAGGCTCCGATGCGCGCCATCAGGGCGGGAATGTCTTGTTCTTCAGGCATGGCCTCTGCTCCTTGCGGGAAACTAAACCGATCTTAATCCGTTGGCGTGTCAGAACGCCATATCATCGCGATGTATCAGCGCCGCGCGGGCCGGATAGCCCAGAACAGCAGCAATTTCTTCTGACCGCAGCCCCTTGACACTTGCGGCGTCCGGAGCCGCGTAACGCGTCAGCCCCAGTCCCAGCCTCGTCCCCTCGGGGCCGATTATTTCGACCGGATCGCCCCGGCCGAACTCCCCGTCAACATCCGTAAGCCCCGCAGGCAACAGGCTGCTGCCGCGCGTCATCGCGCGCACGGCACCCGCGTCAACATGCAACCGCCCCCGTGGTTTCATGCCGCCGATCCATGCCTTGCGCCGCTGCTGCGGAGTACCTTGAGCAATGAACCACGTTGCCGCCGCGCCCGCCTCCATTGCGGCCAGCGGATGGAGGATGAACCCGTCGGCAATTGCCATATCACAGCCTGCGGCCATCGCGGTCTTGGCGGCCATCAGTTTGGTCTTCATACCGCCCTTGCTGAGCCCCGAACCGGCGTCCCCCGCCATGGCCTCGATCTCCGGCGTGATGGCTTCGATCCTGTCAAAGCGGCGCGCGGCACTGTCGCTGGCCGGGTTGCCCGAATAGAACCCGTCAATATCGCTGAGCAGGACCAGTTGGTCGGCGCCGGCCGTTACCGCCACCTGCGCCGCCAGACGGTCATTGTCGCCATACCGGATTTCGTCCGTGGCGACGGTATCGTTTTCATTCACGATGGGCACCGCGCCAAGACGTATCAACTGCTCCAGCGTCGCGCGCGTGTTCAGATAGCGGCGCCGGTCGATGCTGTCCTCCAAGGTCACCAGCACCTGAGCAGAAATCAGGCCGCGCGCCGCAAGCGCCGCGTCATAGGCGCCCGCCAGCCTGATCTGACCAACGGCGGCTGCGGCCTGGCTTTGCTCCAGCGTCAGGCTGCCCGAAGGCAGGCCCAATGCTCCACGCCCCAATGCGATGGACCCCGAGGACACCAGAACCACATCGGTTCCCCGCGCACGCAATCGCGCGACATCATCGGCCAACCCGTCCAGCCACGTGCTCCGAAGTGCACCGGTTTCGCGATCCACCAGCAGCGCCGAGCCGATCTTGACCACCAGCCGCTTGGCGTCGGTCAGGGCTGCCACGGCGCGGGCTCATCTTGGGTTGTTCTGCGGTGGCGCAGGCGATCGTCATCAATCTGGGCGCGCAGGGCGCGAAGAACATCCTTGATACCATCGCCCGCGACGCCCGACATGGACATGACGGGCCCGCCGGATGCCTGCTCCAGTTCCTCCTTCGCCTCCGCCAGCATGTCCCCGTCGAGCGCATCGATCTTGTTCAGCACCGTCAGCCGGGGCTTCGCCGCAAGTGGGCCGTCATAAGCTTCGATTTCCGTGATAATGGTCCGGTAATCCTCCGCTATCGTGTCGGATGTACCGTCAACAAGATGCAGCAGGACCGCGCAACGCTCCACATGGCCCAGAAACAGATCGCCCAGCCCCCTGCCCTCGCTGGCGCCGTCGATCAGGCCGGGAATATCCGCAACAACGAATTCAACATTGTCCACGCCTACAACCCCGAGATTGGGGTGCAGCGTAGTAAAGGGATAGTCGGCAATCTTGGGCCGCGCATTCGACGTAGCGGCAAGAAAAGTGGATTTTCCGGCGTTCGGCAGTCCCAGAAGGCCGACATCGGCAATCAGCTTCAGCCGCAGCCAGATTGTCCGTTCCACCCCCTCTTGGCCGGGATTGGCACGACGCGGGGCTTGATTGGTCGAGGACTTGAAGTGCAGATTACCGAACCCGCCATTGCCGCCATGCGCCAATTCCACACGCTGGCCCAGCTCGGTCATGTCCGCAATGACGGTTTCCTGATCTTCGTCAAGGATTTCAGTGCCAACGGGCACGCGGAGCACAATATCATCGCCCGTCTTGCCGGTGCGCTGCTTGCCCATGCCGGGCTGGCCGCTGCGCGCGAAAAAATGCTGCTGATACCGGAAATCAATCAGCGTGTTCAGCCCATCGACTGCTTCCGCCCAGACCGACCCGCCGTTGCCGCCATCTCCCCCGTCAGGCCCGCCGAATTCGATATACTTCTCACGACGAAAACTGACACAGCCGCTCCCCCCGCCCCCGGAGCGGATATAGACCTTGGCAAGATCGAGAAATTTCATGGCCGCTTCCTTCAGTGCGCGGGCGGCAATGCCCTGCGCCCGGTCCGGCCCTCCATACGCTCTGTGCGGACGCGGCTCAATCCAGTTTTCGGCAATATGTCCATGTCGGCACCGCAACCCCGCGAGCAAGACAGTAGGTTTCAGCGTCGCCCAGATATACGAAGCCGCAATTGGTCAGAACCCGTGCCGACGCCGGATTGCCCTGCTGGACAGTGGCAAAAATAGTGCGGCAGCGCTGCGGGTTGGCCGAAATCAGCGCGCCCACGGCGGCAGAGGCGACCCCTGAGTTCCAGAACAAGGGTGCGACCCAGTAACCGATTTCCGCCTGCCCCACATCCAGTCTGGTCAGACTGATGACGCCCATCAGTTCGCCGCATTCAGCGCGCGTGCCATCGATAGCCCACGCATCCTCAATCCTGTTATCGGCCATGCTGCGCGCTATGAAAGATTCGGTCGCACCGGGCGGCAGCGGATGAGCGATAGATGACGTTGCCTCTGCGACGCGCCGGTCGCTGGTATAGAGCGCCATCAACCCGGCATCGGACGGACGCAGAGGGCGCAGGTCATAGATGCCCGCAGAGATCACGGGCTGTTGTTCCGTATAGGCAAAACCCATGTCAGAACTCCTCCTTCAGAAGCGATACGGACTACCAACAATCCATGCAGATACCCGGTAAGCAGTTTCCTGCGCAATGTGGATGGTCCGTATATTCTAACCCTTGACTGCTTAAAAAAGTTGCAAGTCGCGAGGAAAAGAAGCGCGTTCTGCGGAGGAACTATGCAGAACCAAAAAAGGACCGGCAGTTCCCGCCGATCCTTCAAAAGGCCTGGTGCTTGCAAAGGCCGGCTTATTCAGCAGCTTCCGCGAAGGGCATGACAGAAATGAATTTGCGCCCCTTGAAGCCGGTATGAAATCTGACGTTGCCTTCGACCACGGCGTAGATCGTATGATCCTTGCCCAGTCCGACACCTTCACCGGGCCACATCTTCGTGCCGCGCTGACGCATGATGATGTTTCCGGGAATCACAGCTTCGCCGCCGTATTTTTTGACGCCGAGGCGACGGCCCGCGCTGTCGCGGCCGTTACGGGATGAACCGCCTGCTTTTTTATGTGCCATTTGGTCTCTCCTTAACCTTTGATCAGTTCTTTGGCCTGCTCAACCCAGCCTTCGCGCTGGATGCGGCCCTTGAAGGTCAGTTTCTCGTCAAGTTCGGCAATGTCGGCATCGCTCCAACCTGCAATCTGGGCCAAGCTGGTAACGCCGGCGTCGCGGAGTTTTGTCTCCAGAGCCGGGCCGACACCCGAAAGCTTCTTCAGATCGTCAGCATTTCCGGATTTCCCCGTCTCGGCTGATTTCTCCTCGGCCTGGCCTTCCTTCACGCGCTTGGCCATTTCGGCCTGATCGGTCTTGTTCTTCGCATAGCGCCCATCTGACACGACACCGGCGCCGGACGCAGTCCCTGCACCGATCGCTGCTTTGACGCCGGAATTACCCGCGCCTTCGCCCATGATGTCAGTCACGCGGAGCAAAGTCAGTTGCTGACGGTGGCCCCTGGTGCGCTGCGAGCCATGCTTGCGGCGGCGTTTGACAAAATGAATGACCTTCTCACCCTTGACCTGATCGATCACCTCAGCCTGCACACAGGCATCGTCGATCATCGGCGCACCGAGGACCGGACTATCGCCGCCCAGCATCAGAATTTCGTTGAACTGAATTGTCTCACCCGCCTCGGCGGCCAGCTTCTCAACACGCAATATATCTCCGGCTTTCACCCGATACTGCTTGCCTCCGGTTTTCAGAACCGCAAACATATGTCTTTCCTTCGTGTTTCCGCGTCCGCCGGTCCCCTCGCGGGAGTTTGCGGCTGATACAGCCACCTTGGACAGCGCGCCGATTCCGGCGTCATGCAATATATCCCGGTGCAAGGCTCACCCCTGCCGGGATGCGCGCTTATCAATGCATCCATGCTCCAAGTCAACCCCTATGCCACCTTCACAGCGCCTCCGAAATGATCCACGATCCGGCAGCCCGCCCCAGAAGATAGGCAAGCTGATCATACATGCCATTAAACCCGTCGAAAAGAGCGGCGTTCAACTTGCGGCCTTCCGATGTCTCATAAAATTCAACGTATTCCTTCATTTGCTCAGCGCCAAGCGAGCCGCAGGACATCAGCAGGAACGCGGTCATCCATATCTCTGTTTCGCTGCGTGTCGCATCCAGATCGGCGATGACGGCTCCTGGCAAATCCGCCTCGCCTTCCTCGCCCTCCGGACCGGGGCCGCCTGCATCCAGCACGCCGCTCCAGAACATCATGTCGGCATTCAGCGAAGCGGTCACGTTTCGCTCAATCAAATCGCCCGCGTCGATGATGCGCATGACCTGCTCCAGCAGGTCAGCCTTGGGGCCGCCGGTTTGCGCCGCAGCCTCCGCCGCCGCTTCGCGCGCGGCGGCTTCGGCCTCGGGGTCGAGCAAGGCACGGCGCGCTGCCAGCTCCAAGGCGACGGCACGCTTTCCAGTCCGGCTTCGATAAAATTTCAGCATCGGCGCAAGTTCGGCGCCCTCCAGCCCCGCCTCCAGACCTTGCCGAACCAGTTTTTCCATCCGCTCCGCATCGTAAAGCTGCGCGATCTGCCGCTGCCATGCGGCCCGGTCTACATCTGGAAACAATGCATCCGCCACATTGTCGGCCTGACTCAGCCCTTCCTCGCGCATGATGGCAACCGTTTCGGTGATACCGAGCGCCTTTTCAAGTTCTGCAATGTCAGCGTTGCGGTCGCGCGCCGCGGCCTGTTCGCACGGCATCAGGAACAAGGCCGCGGATAAAGCCAGTATTCGGCAGGCCACAGTGACCGGGCCCGGCGCGCCTCCAAAGAAATCCGACACTGTCATGACAATCCTTTCGCACACGCATCACGCCGCCAAGAGATTATACTCATTATTAGCGCGGCGGAAGGCGATGATAATGAAACACAGGATCGGCGTGCAGAGTTCAAATTGCTATAATTCGCCGGGGCGCGCGCGAACCGGATGAATGTCTCGGACAATGTGATCCATTTGATGAAGGCCGCTTGGGATTAACGGGCGATCTTTCGCATCCTTCGCGAAGCGTACCACACCGGACGCGCCATCGCGTTCTGATTGTGTGGATCGCGGTCACCCCATGGTGCTCTTCGAAAATATTGAAGGGGTGCAGCCCGATGAACGGTGCGTTCTGGAGAGGCCCTTCGAGCAGCGGTGCGACATCGCCGCCCGCACCCACTACCAGTTCAGAATTTGGCACCGGCAGGATGACTTTGAACGCCTTATAGGGAACGTGGAGACTGTATCCGGCACGGCCCGCCCTTGGGGCAATTGGCGCGCAGCGTGGGGTCACGCCATATATCGCAATGTATTGGAACGCATCACGCGCCGTCTTGCCGCTTTCGCCATGGGCGGGAGTGCTATGAAGTGGTCCACGCGGATACGCATCTGGCAAAGCTGCTGGACTTTCTGATTGGCCCCGTATCAACGATTGCAGCTTCGGCTGGTTTCTGCGCGATTCCGCTGCTGGCATCAGTTTCATCGCATACGATCCTCGCATTCCTGCCCTGAAGGCAGCACGGATGCATAGCTATGAGAAGCTGCGGAGACTGAGCGGTGCTGAAAAAGGTAGTGCTCCCCAAGACGTGGTGAAATTTGTTCTCCGGCTGGATGTTGAGCCGGTTTACAGGGCGGCGGTTTCTGCCGGGTCCATGGTGTTACTCTCGCAGATGGCGGCGACGGCTTCCAGCGTCATGTAACGTCGTGTGACCGCCCATTTGATGGCATGAACCACCTCCGCATTATCGTCGCTAATGGGGCTGGTCGTCACATCCGGCTTTGGGAGACT
>JAUNVT010000092.1 GCA_030540655.1 Rhodobacterales bacterium | reverse complement strand
AAAAATGGCCCGCCGCAGAACCGGAGGGCCATAAACATTTACTGTCAGGGGCTGGACTGCCCCGGTATAACCAGTTCTGTCCCGTCAGATTTGTTGCAGGTGGTGGGTCAGGCCGCCTTGCGCCGCTTGCGGCGTAGCGCGACCAGCCCGGCAATACCGAAGGCCAGCATCGGCGCCGCCGCCGGCAGGGGCACGGGTGCTACATCCACTACATCTGCCACGAGCGCAAAATTCGCCGTGTAGCTTCCCGCCGTGTTATCCTTGAACGTCGGTAGGCCCATCGAGCCGATGAAATCCTGATAGCCGTTACCCGAATAGCTGAGACTGAACGATCCGCTGACAGTAGCAGGTGTCGTCCTTACATTGTTATAGTTGAAAGACCCATTGAATTCCGGAACGGGCAGCATGCCGGTCCCTGTCGGGGAAATGACAGAGACGTATGCAGCGAGCATGTCCTTGATCGAAAATGCATCCGGTATCGCGTAGGAGCCGACAGTATTGGTCTTCACGCCCTTGGAGGTCGTGTCGATATAATATGTCAGGGTATAGGAGCGTTTCGCGGAAGTGTCGCCGTAAAGTTGGCCCGACATCACGCCGCCAACAGTACCTTTGGCAGGGGTTGCAGTGGGCTTCGTTTTTCTGGCCGCAGCGTGCCTATACGAGCCCGACAGGGACATATCGGCAAATGTCACTGTTGCTGCGCTTGAGGCCCCCGACATGACGATCAGAACGGCGGCGCTGGCGGCGCTAATGGTGGAGGACTTCAAAATCATGGCAACTCTCATGGTGGAACTCGCGTTGGTCGCCCAGTCATTGTTCCGGGTCCGGAACCGCTGGCGCATCACCTATGTCATATCAACGGCTGATAAAAATACAATCTAAAATTGTATATTTCACAACTACAAGCTGCTTGAGCCTGATCTGCCATCGATTTTCGAGCTGGTGGTCCGGAAGCCCCCGCAGAAGATTGGCATTCCCACTGTTGACTGCTAGATCCGCAGCAAACATCAGAGAAAAAGGACGCACCCTCATGGGCAACGATTATGTCGTCAAGGATATTTCCCTCGCCGCCTATGGCCGCAAGGAACTGGATATCGCCGAAACGGAAATGCCCGGCCTGATGGCGCTGCGCAAGGAATTCGGCGAGGCAAAACCTCTTTCCGGCGCGCGCATCGTCGGCAGCCTGCACATGACAATCCAGACGGCGGTTCTGATCGAAACACTGAATGCGCTGGGTGCCGATGTGCGCTGGGCGTCCTGCAACATCTTCTCCACTCAGGATCACGCCGCGGCTGCGATCGCCGAGGGAGGCACGCCCGTCTTTGCGGTAAAAGGCCAGACGCTGGTGGAGCATTGGGATTATCTCGACCGCTCGTTCCAGTTCGAAGAGGGGGCGAACCTGATCCTCGACGATGGCGGCGATGCCACGCTTTATGTGCTGCTGGGCGCGCGGGTCGAGGCAGGTGAGACGGACTTGATCGAAGTGCCTGCCTCGGAGGAGGAGAAAGCGATCTTTGCCCAGATCAGGAAGCGCATGGACCAGTCTCCCGGATGGTTCACCAAAACGCGCGACGCGATCAGGGGCGTGTCCGAGGAGACAACGACAGGGGTGCATCGTCTGTATGATCTGCACAGGAAGGGGCTGCTGCCCTTCCCGGCGATCAACGTGAACGATTCGGTCACCAAGTCGAAATTCGACAATAAATATGGCTGCAAGGAATCGCTGGTTGATGGCATCCGCCGCGCGACCGACACGATGATGGCCGGCAAGGTGGCGGTTGTCATGGGGTACGGCGATGTCGGCAAGGGCAGCGCGGCCAGCCTGCGCGGCGCCGGCGCGCGGGTAAAAGTGACCGAGGTGGATCCGATCTGCGCGCTTCAGGCGGCGATGGACGGGTTCGAGGTGGTGCTGCTCGAGGATGTTCTGGCAACCGCCGATATCTTTGTCACCACGACCGGCAACAAGGACGTGATCCGGATCGAACATATGCGCGAGATGAAGGACATGGCCATCGTTGGGAACATCGGCCATTTCGACAATGAAATTCAGGTTGCAAGCCTGAAGAACCACAAATGGACCAATATCAAGGATCAGGTCGACATGATCGAGATGCCTTCGGGCAACCGTCTGATCCTGCTGTCCGAGGGGCGGCTTCTGAACCTTGGCAATGCGACCGGGCATCCCAGCTTTGTCATGTCGGCCAGTTTCACCAATCAGGTTCTGGCGCAGATCGAACTTTGGACGAATGGCGGTCAGTATGACAATCAGGTTTATATCCTGCCCAAACATCTGGACGAGAAGGTCGCGCGCCTGCATCTGGACCGGATCGGCGTCAGGCTGACGGAGCTTTCGGCCGAGCAGGCCGCTTATATTGGCGTGTCCCCGGAAGGCCCGTTCAAGCCCGAGCATTATCGATATTGACCTGCGCATCGCAGCTGATGCTGGTCAGGCAGGCAGGTTTCCGCGCAGAATGCCTGCCTGTTTTCCTTTCGGAGCGCCCGAGGGAACCAAACACCCGCGTTGCGCCTTATCCGGTCATACCTGGTATTTAGGAGGACCTATCCATGACGCTCAAAACTCTTATGATAAGCGCAGCAATTTCGGCTCTGATGGCGGGCGGTGCAGTCGCGCAGACAGCCACCGATGCCCCCGCCGCTGATGGAACCACCGCTCCCGCAGCAGATTCCGGGGTAGCGAATGATGCCGTGGCCGCACCCGAATTCACCTCCATCAGCGATATGACCGTCGGCGATCTGGTTGGCAAGAACGTCTATGACACCAACGGCGACACAATTGGCGATGTTGACTACGTCATCGATCGTGACGGCGGCGGGCTTGCCGTGATCGGTATCGGCGGGTTCCTGGGCATGGGTCAATACACTGTCGCGCTGCCGGTGAGCGATTTCAATTACGATACATCGCAGCAGATGGTGACACTTGATACCACCAAGGACGCGCTGAAAGAGCAGCCTGAGTTCAAGGAAGACAATGTCGACAAGCTGCCCGACGAGACACCGCTCGCCGATCTGATTTCCACTCCCGGCGGAAGCGGCACTGATTCGCCCGCGTTGGATGGGACCGACAGCACCGTGACCGATCCGGCTCTGGACACGGATACCGAAATGGGCACTGGATCAGACAGCGGCCTTGGATCGGACACCGATACTGGTACGGACACCGGGAGCGATCTGGGTACCGGTAGTGATATGGATCACACAAGCGACCCGGCAATCGGTGGCACGGAAGGTTCCGACATGACGACCCCCGACGATTCGACTGGTGGATCGACCGGAACGACCACCCAATAACTCTGTCCTGCGAATTGGATGTCATGATCCATAACCTGCCCCCGGCCCTCGCGCCGGGGGTTTTTTTATGGCTGACTTTACATATTGAAATGAGTTCTCCCGCCAGCACACTGCGCGAGCTGCCGGAATTTGTCATCGAGCGTCAAGTTTGCGCAGGAGTGACGTGGCAATTGCCGGATCAAACCCCTATGTAAGTGAGCGACTCCGTTACGGAAGGACGATCCGGACATGACACATCAAACGACGCAATTCCTGACGCCACCTGCACGCAGCGAGGCGCAGGATGCCTTGGCGCTGCTCCGTCGATGGGCGACGCAGGCGAGTCCCGAGGAGGTTGCTGATCTGGATCCGGCGATCGCGCGATTGCTGCCGCGCGGCGAGGTGGGAAATTATCCCGCGCTGTCACGTACTTACCCCCGGGATTTCAACGTAGACGAGCAATATCGCGCGGCAATGCCCGATCTTCAGAACGGTCCCGCATCGCTCATCCGGGGTTCGGACCAGCAATTGCAGCATGTCGGCATTTCCAACTTTCGACTGCCCATCCAGTTCCATACCAAGGATGGGCCTGATGTCACTCTTCAAACCTCGGTCACAGGCACGGTCAGCCTCGACGCGGGAAAGAAGGGCATCAACATGTCCCGGATCATGCGCAGTTTTTACAAACATGCGGAGCGGAGCTTCAGTTTCGAGGTGATCGCGGATGCTCTGGACGATTATGTGGCCGATCTTGGCAGTGTGGATGCACGTATCCAGATGCGGTTTTCCTATCCTGCCAAGATGCAGTCGCTCCGATCGGGGCTTGAGGGGTACCAGTATTATGATATCGCGCTGGAACTGGTGGAAAACGGCGGTGTAAGGCGCAAATTCATGCATCTTGATTACGTTTATTCCTCAACCTGCCCCTGTTCTCTGGAGTTGAGCGAGCATGCGAGGCAGATGCGCGGCCAGATGGCGACAGCGCATTCGCAGCGCTCCGTCGCGCGGATCTCGGTCGAGGTGATCGGCGATGATTGCCTTTGGTTCGAGGATCTGATCGCGATCGCGCGCAGTGCGGTGCCGACGGAAACGCAGGTCATGGTCAAGCGCGAGGACGAGCAGGCCTTTGCCGAACTCAACGCCGCCAACCCCATCTTTGTGGAGGATGCCGCCCGCCTGTTCTGCGAGGGGTTGCTGGCGGATCCGCTTATCGGGGATTTCCGCATCGTCGCGAGTCATCAGGAAAGCCTGCACAGCCATGACGCGGTCAGCATTCTGACCGAAGGTGAGACCTTTGCTTCGGAAAGTCTCGACCCCCGGCTATTCTCGACGCTGTTTCATGTCGGATGAAGAAAGGCACGGCAAAAAGGCAACATCGGCGTATTTACGTTCAAAAAGGGCTTGCAAATAATAGCCCTTTGTAAATCCCACACGCTATGAGATAGTCTCCCTACTGAAACCCTCTACTAAGGGAGACAAACTATGTCCCGTTCATATGTTCCGCCCCCCGACACTGTTGTTGGGGTTCATTTGTTCAGCCGTATGTTCGAACATCAGGTCCGCATGGCTCAAGTTTTTGGAGCCGCCTTTCTGATGGCGAACCCGCTGCTCAATCGTCAGGCTGTACAGGAATGGCGCTCCGAGCCTGCGAAAGACACTTTGCCACAGCGAAAAATGGCCCGGCGTACCTACGCAATGCCGGTCTGAGCCAGACTGCCGCCTAAACCCATACATATCCGGTGAGGAGCGCGCCTTGGCCAAGAAGGGGCAAGGCGCGTTCTGCACAGGCCGCTCTGCCTAGGCCGCGTCCAGCGCTTGAAGGATATCGGCGATGAGATCGTCGGTATCCTCGATCCCCAGTGACAGCCGCACAAGTCCCGGCGTGATTCCCAGTGCCAGACGCTGCGCGTCCGGCAGGCGCTGATGCGTCGTGGTGGCGGGATGGGTTATAATGGATTTGGTATCACCGAGGTTGTTTGAAATAAGCACGATACTCAAGGCGTCGAGGAAGCGAAATGCCTTGGTTTGATCGCCCAGATCCAGAGTGACCACCGTTCCGCCTTTGCCCATCTGTCGGATGGTCAGATCGTATTGAGGGTGGCTGGGGTGACCGGGATAGATCGCGCGCACCAGCTTGGGGTGGTCTTGAAGCGCCTCGATCAAGGCGAGCGCTGTAGCCGCCTGGGCACGGACGCGCAGGTCTATCGTCTCAAGCCCCTTCAGCATGATCCACGCGGTAAAAGGCGACATCGACCCGCCCGTATGCTTCATATAAGGCTCCAGCGTGCCGCGGATGAAATCGCGGGTGCCAAGAATGATACCCCCCAGCGCGCGCCCCTGACCGTCGATATGTTTGGTGGCCGAATAGACAACCACATCCGCGCCCTGCCGGATAGCCTGGGAAAACACTGGTGTGGCAAAGACATTGTCGACCACAACTGTCGCCCCCTGAGCATGCGCAAGACGCGCGACGCCCTCAATGTCGACTACTTCCAGCGTTGGATTGGCGATTGTTTCGAAAAACACGACTTTGGTTCCGGGCCGGATCGCGGCCTCCCATTGATCCAGATCCGTCCCATCCACAAAGGTGACTTCCACACCGAACCGTGTCAGAATATCGCTGAGAATATAGAGGCAAGATCCAAAAAGCGCGCGCGCCGCCACGACGTGATCGCCCGCCTTCAGCAGAGAAGTCAGGGCACCCGATACGGCCGCCATGCCACTGGCTGTGGCAAAGGCATCCTCGGCGCCCTCGAGCAACGCAATGCGTTTTTCGAACATCGACACGGTCGGGTTGCCGTAGCGCGCGTAGATGAACTCGTCCGGGCCTGTCTGAATGAATCGGGCTTGCGCAGCCTCGGCGGTGTCATAGACAAACCCCTGGGTCAGGAAAATGGCCTCGCTGACCTCGCCCCAGTGGCTGCGGGACGTGCCGCCATGCACCATCGCGGTGCGGGTCTTCCAGTCATCCGTCATGTTCGACCTCCCGGGGGGGCAGGCGCCCCGATGAAAACACTGGCATGGCCGATCGGGCAGGCTTTGACGGATGGCCCTCGGGGCCGCTCAGGCAAGGCGGCCGTGGCAATGCTTGAACTTCAGCCCCGATCCGCAGGGGCAGGCGGTGTTGCGACCGGGGTTACCCCATGTCGCCGGATCGGTCTCATCGAAACCGTCGATTGGAGCCTGCTGCGGGGTCGGCGCATGGGGGCGGCCATCCTCGCGCGCGGTCGCGGCGGCACTCTGCGCTTCCAGCGCCGCGCGTTCCTGAAGCATGCGTTGCAGCATCGCCTCCTGATCGGCCTGAGGCATGGGCTGAACCTGAGCCAGCTTGCGCGTGACATCCTGGCGCAGCGTGTCCAGCATCGTCTCGAACATCTGGAACGCCTCGTTCTTGTATTCGTTCAGCGGATCGCGCTGGGCATAGCCGCGAAAGCCGACGACGCTGCGCAGGTGCTCCAGCATGAGAAGGTGATCGCGCCACTTGCTGTCAATGGTTTGCAGCAAAAGCTGCTTTTCGATCAAACGCATGTTGGTGGGGCCGAACTCGACCGCCTTTTTCGCCATCATCTCGTTCGCGTGCTTCTCGATCCGCTCGCTGATCTGTTCGTCATCGACGCCTTCTTCGTCCGCCCAGGCCTGCACGGGCAGATCCATGTTGAGCGCTTCGATGACAGCATCATGGAGCCCGGCCATATCCCACTGATCGGCGTAGGTTTTAGGCGGCATATATTGATCGACCAGATCATCGATCACCTCGCCGCGCATGTCCTTGACGATATCGCTCAAGTCGGCGGCGCGCATGATGTCGAGCCGCTGCTTGAAGATGACCTTGCGCTGCTCGTTCATCACATCGTCGAATTTCAACAGCTGCTTGCGGATGTCGAAGTTGCGCCCCTCGACCTTGGCCTGCGCACGCTCCAGCGATTTGTTCACCCATGGATGGATGATCGCCTCGTCCTCTTTCATGCCCAGACCGGCCAGCACCTTTTCCAGCCGCTCCGAACCGAAGATGCGCATCAGATCATCATCCAGCGACAAGAAGAAAGAAGATTGCCCCGGATCGCCCTGACGGCCCGAGCGGCCGCGCAGCTGGTTATCGATACGGCGGCTCTCGTGACGTTCGGTGGCCAGAACAAACAGCCCGCCCGCATCCTTGACCGCCTGCTCCTCGGCCTTGTGGCCTTCTTCGATAAGCTCGCGGATTTCAGCCGGATCGCCCTCGGGGTCGGCGGCGATGGCCTCCAGAATCTTCAAGTCTATATTGCCGCCGAGTTTGATGTCAGTGCCGCGCCCGGCCATGTTGGTGGCAATGGTGACAGCCCCCAGCTTGCCCGCATCACCGACGATCTGCGCCTCTTTTTCGTGCTGGCGCGCGTTCAGGACGTTGTGGGTGATGCCCGCATCGGTCAGCATCTGGCTGAGCATTTCCGATTTCTCGATCGACGTGGTTCCCACCAGCGTTGGCTGGCCCTTGGCATGGGCGTCCTTGATTTCCTCGATCACGGCCTTGTATTTTTCAGCCGTGGTGCGGAACACCGCATCATCCTTGTCGATACGCGCGATGGGCCGGTTCGTCGGCACCTCGACCACGCCGAGCCCGTAGATTTCGGCAAATTCCTCGGCCTCGGTGGACGCGGTGCCGGTCATTCCCGACAGCTTTTCATAAAGCCGGAAGTAGTTCTGGAACGTCACCTGCGCCAGCGTCACGTTCTCGGGCTGGATATTGACGCCTTCCTTGGCCTCGATGGCCTGATGCAACCCGTCCGACAGGCGACGGCCTGTCATCATGCGCCCGGTGAATTCGTCGATCAGCACCACCTCGCCATTCCGGACGATGTAATCCTTGTCCTTCTGGAACAGCTTGTGCGCGCGCAGACCCTGATTGACGTGATGCACGATTGTCGTGCTTTCAGGATCGTAAAGCGACTGGTCTTCGGGCAGCACGCCGCGTTCGACCAGAAGGGTTTCCAGAAATTCGTTGCCCTCATCGGTGAAGGTCGCGCTGCGCGCCTTCTCGTCAATGGTGAAATGCTCATCTTTCAGTTCGGGGATCAGCTTGTCGATAGACAGATAAAGATCGCTGCGATCCTGCGCGGGGCCCGAGATGATCAAGGGTGTGCGCGCCTCGTCGATCAGGATGCTGTCCACCTCGTCCACGATGGCAAAATTGTGGCCGCGCTGGTTCATCTGGGTCAGCTCGGATTTCATGTTGTCGCGCAGATAGTCAAAGCCAAGTTCGTTATTCGTGGCGTAGGTGACATCGCAGGCATAGGCGCGCTGTTTTTCGTCCTCGGGCTGCTGCGGATAGACAACCCCGGTTGACATGCCCAGCGCGCCGAAAACGGCACTCATCCATTCGGCGTCACGTCTGGCCAGATAATCGTTTACCGTGACAATATGTACGCCTTTGCCCGTCAGCGCATTCAGATAGGCCGGGAATGTGGCGACGAGCGTCTTGCCTTCGCCGGTCTTCATCTCGGAAATGTTACCCTGGTGCAGAAAAATTCCGCCCATCAGCTGCACATCAAACGCGCGCAGCCCCAGCGACCGCCGCGCGGCTTCGCGGCAATTGGCAAAGGCTTCCGGGAGCAGGTCATCCAACGCCTCGCCATTCTTTGCGCGTTTGCGCAGATCATCCGTCCTGGCCTTTATGGCATCATCATCCAGCGCCTGAAATTCGAGCTCCAACGCGTTTATCTTGTCGATCAGGGGGCGCGTGACCTTGACCTTGCGGTCGTTCGGAGTGCCGAAAACCTTACGGGCGACAGTTCGGATACCCAGCATGTTCAATCTCAATCCCGTTTTCTGATCTGCTCTGCGCCACGGCCGTAGCTTGCTCCGCGTCCATTGCGCCCCTACATCGGGCAAGGTATCAGCGGGAAAGCCTGTGTTGAAAGGCGATGTAAGGGCCTGCTGTCTGAGTGTCAACGTCGCGCCCATATGCGCGGCCATCCCAAAGAGCCCCTCTGCGGGCGTCCTAACCGACCCAAATGCGAAGGATTCGCCATATGTTCGACCGCCTCAAGCCGATAGCCGCCACAGCCTTGCTGATCGGCGCCAGCCTCGCCGTGCCCGTCATGGCCGATGACAGCGATGTCACAGCCGATACAGTCGTTGCCACAGTGGGCGATACCGACATCACACTGGGCCACATGCTGACCCTGCGCGAAGGGCTGCCGGAACAGTTCGGCCAGGTGCCCGCCGATGTCATGTATAAAGGTATTCTTGACCAGCTGGTGCAGCAGACGCTGCTGGTAAACGCTCATGAGGGCGATCTGCCCAAACGCGCCGAGCTGGCGCTGGAGAACGAGCGCCGCGCATTGATCGCGACGGAGGAAATGGCCGCCATCATCAAATCAACCGTGACAGACGAAGCGGTTCAGGCCTATTTTGACGAGAACTATGCGAACGCGGAGCCTGTCACTGAATACAAGGCCGCACATATTCTGGTCAAAACCGAGGAAGAGGCGCAGAAAATCGCAGATGAGGCGCGATCCGGCACAGATTTCGACGAGCTGGCAAAAGCCAACTCCACCGACGCCTCTGCCCAGGGTGGTGGCGATCTGGGCTGGTTCAGCGACGGCATGATGGTCGAGCCGTTCCAGGAGGCCGTCGCCAAGATGGAGCCCGGCGACATCAGCGATCCTGTGCAGACCGATTTTGGCTGGCACGTGATCAAGCTGGAAGAGACGCGGATGAAGGAAGCGCCCACGCTGGATGACGTGCGCGACGAGATCGAAGAGACGCTGCGCCAGCAGGCCATCGCCGCCCGTATCACCAAACTGGAAGAGACAGGCAGTGTCGATCGCACCAAGGGAGACGAAATGGACCCCTCCGTGCTGAGCCGTTTTGAACTTCTGGAAGAGTAAGGAAGGACGTCGTGGCAAAGATCACTGCCGTATCGCCGTTGGCGCCCAAATCATTTCCGGCCCTTCCGGTCATTCGGGGCGTTCGGTTTGCCAGCATCGCGGCCGGTGTGCGCTATTCGGGGCGCACCGACGTGATGCTGGCGCATCTGGCGCCGGGCAGTACGGTGGCGGGGGTTTTCACCCGTTCGACCACCCGCTCCGCTCCCGTTCTGGATTGCGAAGCCAAGATCGGCCGCAGCGGGGGCGAGGGTGCGGCGATCATCGTTAATTCCGGCAACTCCAACGCCTTCACCGGCCATCACGGGGTCGAATCGGTGCGCGCCGTCACCAGCGGCGTTGCCGATCTTCTGGGCCTGCCTGCGCACCGCGTCTTTTCCTCCTCGACCGGCGTCATTGGCGAGCCGATGAAGCACGAGCGTATCCTTGCCAGCCTTCCGGCGTTGAAGGACATGCTGCGCGAGGAGGCGATAGAGGATGCAGCCCGCGCGATCATGACGACCGACACCTTTGCGAAAGGATCGGCGGCAACAGTCGATATCGAGGGGCAAACCGTACAGATCGCCGGCATTGCCAAGGGATCGGGCATGATCGAGCCGGATATGGGCACGATGCTGGTCTATATCTTCACCGACGCCGATGTTGATCAGCCCGTGCTGCAATCCATGATCAGCACCCTGAATCGCACCACCTTCAACTGCATCACGGTAGATAGCGACACATCCACTTCCGATACGCTTCTGGTGGGCGCAACGGGTGCATCTGGAGTGCGCGTCGCCGAAAATTCACTCGGCTTCATGGAGGCGCTGCACCGCGTCATGCTGGACCTCGCCCAGCAAGTGGTGCGCGACGGCGAGGGCGCGACAAAACTGGTCGAAATATCGGTCACAGGTGCTGCCAGCGATGCGGATGCGCACCGTCACGCCAAGGCGATCGCCAATTCCCCGCTGGTCAAGACAGCCATCGCGGGCGAGGATCCCAACTGGGGCCGCGTGGTCATGGCCATAGGCAAGTCGGGCGCACAGGCAGACCGCGACACGCTGTCGATCCGGTTCGGCGATATAAATGTGGCCGAAAACGGCTGGGTCAGCCCGGCCTATGACGAGGCGCGCGCCGCCGCCTACATGAAGCAGCAGGAACTGGCGATCCACGTCGATCTGGCTCTTGGCGGCGGCACCGCGCGCGTTTGGACCTGCGATCTGACTCATGGCTATATCAATATCAACGCTGACTATCGCTCGTGAAGGTGGTGCTGGTTTCGGCAGTCGCGCTCATCGATCGCGACGGGCGTGTGTTGATTGCGCAGCGCCCCGAGGGGAAGTCCATGGCCGGCCTGTGGGAGTTCCCCGGCGGCAAGGTCGAACCCGGCGAGACGCCCGAGGCCGCCCTGATCCGCGAGTTGCACGAGGAGCTTGGCATTGACACCTGGGCCAGTTGTCTTGCCCCACTGACCTTCGCCAGCCACAGTTACGAAGATTTCCACCTGTTGATGCCGCTTTTTGCCTGCCGCAAGTGGAGCGGCATCGCGCAGGGGCGTGAGGGCCAGGCCCTGAAATGGGTGCGTGCGACGGATCTGAAACAGTATCCCATGCCGCCCGCAGATATTCCCCTGATCCCGATCCTGCGCGATTGGCTATAGGCTTCTTTCGTAAGCGCTGGGGTGGACGCCCTCCGGCGGCATCGAATGTGCCAAGGTAGCGGGTGTTGAAACCATGCTACGAGGAGAGCGTCCATGAACGAGGTTAGCATCATCGGTTTGGATTTGGTCAAGAAGGTATTTCATGCGCATGGAGCCCGGACGGACGGGTCCGTTATATTCAGGCGCAAGTTGTCGGGGGCGCAATCGCTGAAGTTCCTGGGTGAGCAACCGACTTGCGTGGTGGCGATGGAAGCCTGTGCGAGCGCACATCATTGGGGGCGGGCAATTGGCGCTTTGGGTCACGAGATCCGGTTGATCCCGCCGGCCTACGTGAAGCCTTTTGTGAAGCGGCAGAAAAACGACATGGCCGATGCGGAAGCAATCGCCGAGGCCGCGTCCCGCCCGACCATGCGGTTTGTTGCAGTGAAGAGCGAGGCCCGGCAGCCGTGGTCTCGTCCATTACCCGGCAGGCGATTGCAAGGCAATCTGCCGAGAGGGCATGAAGAGTTTGGTCGATGTTTCAAAGTGCTCGGCCAGCCGGTCCACCACGGGGCGAAGATGGAAGGCCGCCACGCCGACCCGGTCGGCCAGCGTGGACCGGTGAATGTCGATGCCGGAACGGGCCAGGATCTGCGACTGCCGGTATAAAGGGAGGTGGTCCCCATACTTGCTCACCGGCACATGAGCGATGGCCCCTTCGGTCGGCAGCCCGCCCTCGATCAGCCAGGGCGGCGTCGGGGCTTGCGTGATCCCGTCGGTGCAGGTGCGGCAGGCGTATTTGGGGCGCACGGTCACGATCACCCGGCACTGTGCCGGGGCGATATCCAGCCGCTCGTTGCGATCTTTCCCGATCCTGTGCATCAACTCGCAGCCGCACGGGCACTCCACGCTGTCCGGCTCGATCACCTGCCCAATGCGCGGCAGCCCCTCGGGCGGTTGCCAAGATTGCGCTTGGCGACCTTTTTGCGTTTGGGCGCGTCGGCGCCGGGAGCCTGCTCCGACCTCTTCTCTTTGATCCCGGCAAGGGCAACCTCAAGATCTTCGAAAGCCAGTTGCCGGGCGTTGTCGTTCAGTTTACCGGACTTCTTGCCGTAGAGCGCATGATGTATCCCGGCGATCAGATGTTCCTGGCGCTGGCCCCTTCTCCTCCAGTTCCGCCACACATGCGACCTGTGCCTTGAATACGGCGCGCGGCATTCCGGCGACAGAACGGACAGATCGAGGTTTTTGGCGGCGGCGGTCATGGCCAGATTTACACGCCATAATCAAAGCCATCACCGCTGCATTCGACCCTTCCGAGCCACTCTGCCGCAGCTGGCGGGCGGGCCTCCAACGCCTTGACCTTGCGCCAATCCAGACCAGCGAAAAGCGCCTCGAATTGCGCGTGGTTCAGCGCCATCAGATAGTGTCCCACCGGATGGTGTAATACCGCCGACCTTCGGAAAGGCCCGGATTTGATCAGGACGCCAGAGTTGGCACCCTGACGTTGGGATTGTCGTTCACGCGCGCGAGGGGTTCAAGGCGCATGTATCGC
>JAUNVT010000328.1 GCA_030540655.1 Rhodobacterales bacterium | reverse complement strand
GCCATATCCTCGGGGACGTGCCACGGGGTGCCGCCGTTTTTGCCTATTGCATTGTTTTGATCAAGCGCGGCAACAAAGGTGATCATGATGTGGCCTCTCTACCTGATACAGGCGTTTCCAGTTTCCCATGTCTATTTCAGATCTTCTCATGATGTTGCCGTGTCAGGAGGACGCCGGTTTCGGGATCATCTGGCTTGGACCAGCCCGTCAAAGCGTCTGTCCAGGCTACAGGACCTCTCGATGTTCCCCGTATCTTATGAATTTCCGGCCTGTTCGTTGCGCAAGCGCACGACATTCAGAGCAACCTTGCTCTCGTAAGGTGCCAGCATTTCGCGGGTTGTTTCCAGCGCGGACCCGGTGAATATCGCCACCATAAATCCAGCAGAGAATGACGTAGTGACGGCGACCGCCTTTTCGGTCATCATCTCCAGCGCGTCCGGGGCACTCATCTGACCCGTCAGCATCCGAGTCGTGCGCATTGAGACAACCTCACTGGCAGAAAAAATCATATCGTTGGAGGCTTGGTACAGGTCTATACAGTCGGTGATGTAAGTCATGAAGAACTCTCGTTTCCGATCGGCAAATTAATGCGTTGGATGGTTAAGGGGTTGGCGCGGAACCGTTTTCTGATTTGGCAAGATCAAACTACCGGAATGTTGTTGTGGTTCCTGACCGTCGGGTTTTTATCCAGGTTTACGTAGCGGCCATGCGCAGCCTTTTCACAGACGGCTTTTCGTTTGCGGCCCGATCAAGCAGGGCTGAGATATGTTCGTCGGGGGGGGCATGGTTCTGCCCCGAGGTCGCGGTGTGTGGTCACGCCTCATGGTGGGGTCCGGGGGTGGATCACCCCCCTCCGAATACGCAGTGGGCCGCGTCGCATTCGCGCCCCGCTTCAATGCGGTTTTCCAGGAAACGCTTTACTCTCTTGGGCCAGGGATGTGGCAGAGATATCTGACGTTTCAGCCATCAGGCTATTCTGGACCATCTCGCTATCTCTCTCCCGATGTGCCCATTATCCCTTCACGCATTCAGCGCCGAAAAATACCATTGACCACAGATCAGAGGCCAACGGCGGACCCTGCGCAGGGCCCGCCGTTGGTTTTCTGATTTCTACAAGAGTTGAATGGTTCAGTAGGTCTTCTTGGCAGCCGAACCCGCCTTGCTGGCGGTGTCTTTGGCGATAGCAGCGCCTTTGTCAGCAGCGTCTTTCGCAGCCTCGGTGCCTTTGTCGGCGCCATATTTGGCTGTCTCGGCGACCTTGTCGCTCATCTCTTTGCCAGCCTCATAGGCTTCTTGCCCGGCCGAACCCGCTTTGTCGGCAGCGTCTTTGACATTCGCGGAAATCTTGTCGCGCATTTCTTCTCCGACCTCAGAGGTCACCTTGCTCGCTTCAGTGCCGGCAGCCTGGGTCACTTCGCCGACTTCCTTGACCGTGTGCTGCAAGAGAGTCATCTGCTTCTGAGCAAAATCGCTATAGGCCTTGCTGTAATCGGCTGGCTCATCGCGAACCTGCATGGCATCGGCGAGGTTCGCAAGAGCTTCCTTTGCAGCATCGCTCATGATGTCGGTCGACCGGGTACCGGCCTCGACAAAGACCGCGGTCATGCGCTCGCTCATGCTGGCCCAGGTCTTCAGGGCGTTCTGGCTGCCTTGCATGTTGAACATGCCCCGCATGTTGTCGGCGGCGGATTTCATGGCATTCGTGGCAAATTCGGTGTTTTGCGTATTCATCGTGGATTTCCTTCTGCTGGTTCGGGTGGATGCTGCGCTGTCAGCCAACGCTTACCCCACATATAATGCTGCAATGCAGCACTGCAACCGCTGCGGCGCAGAAACTTTCCAAAATTTCATATCCCCGCCCCAGACGCCCATCTG
>JAUNVT010000091.1 GCA_030540655.1 Rhodobacterales bacterium | reverse complement strand
TTGCACCTGGACATCCTTACCACCGATCTGATGCTTCATTCCCAGACGGTCAGGGCAGGCCTCTGGCTGGAGCAACCCTACCTGACCGCGCATCTGATCGTTCTGGGCTTCATCGGTGCGTTTCTGATCCTCGCCGTTGCAACGGTCATCTGGGACAGGCTGGTCAGCTACGGCCAACGCAGTTTTCAATCGTTATCCAGTCTGCGTCGCAACGAGATGATCCAGCCGGTCGGCTATGGTTTTGTCCTCGGTGAACAGATCCCGCCCCCTGCGCAACGTCCGGACCGTCCGATCAGGGTAAAGGCGACCCGGAACACACTGACAGACGCCCTGCCGTTCCGCACCCGCAAGCTGCGCTACATCGCAGCCCTTTACGGCACTGTCAGCAACGTCCTGATGGTTGCGCCGACACGCTCCGGTAAAGGTGTCGGCTTCGTCATTCCGAACGCCCTGACGTTTCCCGGCTCGATGGTCGTGCTGGACGTGAAGGGCGAGCTTTGGAAGGAGACGGCGCGGGCGCGCGAACAGATGGGCGACAAGGTTTTCCGCTTCGCCCCGCTCGACTTTGAAATCCCCACGCATCAATACAATCCGCTCGGCCGCCTCTCCGACATAGACGACATGGAAGAGTTGTGGACGGGACTGGCGCGCATTGCGCGTCTGTTCCTTCAGATCGACAACAACAAGGACTGGCTGAGTTCCGGGATCTTGCTCTTTGTCGCTGCCGGCGTTCTGGCTTGCCAGCGCGGCAATCCGACAATGGGCGAAATCTACAGGATTATCTTCGGCACGGGCGAAGGGTCCGACATTGGAAAAACCACGACGGATCTGCTCTCGGCCGCTGCCCGGGAATGTGGCTATCCGCCCGCCGCGCGGGAATTGAACAAGATTGCCGGGCAGGAAGCCAAGATCCAGCAAAGCAATCTTTCGGTCCTCAGCTCCGCCGGTCTGGGCCAGTGGGCCAATCCCCGCATCGAACGGGTCACGCGCCGCAATGATTTCGATTTCACCGTCATGCGCCGTGACCCAACATCCGTCTATCTCAATGTTCTTTCCGACGACCTTGAAGACCTCAATTCTCTGGTGCGTCTGTTCTTCGCCGATCTGATCTCATTTCTTCGCTCATCGGAGCCGGGGGAAGACGAGCCTTTGCCCATTTTCATCCTTCTGGACGAGTTCGACCAGTTGGGGCGGATGCCTCTTGTCGTCCGGGCGATGAAGCAAACGGCTGGTCATGGCGGACGGTTCGCCATCGTCACGCAGTCCATTCCGGGCCTGATGACCGTGCCCTATAGCCCGGAGGAGATTCAGGCTATCGAAAGCGCCTGCCAGGTAAAGCTCTACATCGCGGCCAGCGAGGATCGAACAGCAGGTGAGTTGGAAACGGCGCTCGGCACCCGCACCGGATCGACGCGGACAAGAAACGAAGAAATGCGGTCCGTGGGCTTCGGGGCAGGCAGTGTGACCCGTGGCACCGAGGACCGACCCGTGTTGTCCAAGCAGGAAATCCGCGACATGGACCCCGACAAGATCATCATTCTGCCGGAGCGCCAGAACCCGATCCTGGCCGACCGGATCAAGTATTATGAGTCGCGCGAAATCCTGAAAATCCACAAAGCGCAGAACGGCCGTGCTTATCCGTTCCCGCCGGTCGATCCGGCAGTAAAAGTCATGACCATGAATGAGGTAAGGAAGGCCGCAAGTGTCGCGAAAGCAAAGGAAGAAGCAGCGGCAGCCGCTGCCCTCGCCAGCATGACAAGCGAGCGCGCCGCGACCACCACAGCGTCCGTTCGGACGCGCCCAAAGAAGGCCGTTAAGGGCAAGGCAGGCGGACCCTTGAGTGCTGGCGCACATGCCGCTCTTACCGAGGCGGCAACTTCGGCTCAGAAACAGTTGGAGAGCGAGCACGGGACAAAAGCCGCCTGAAGCATTTCTGTTTAACCTGCGACATATCTGGGGGACTGGCAGTAGGTGCAGCATTCTTCGGTGTTTGGGTTCTGCGAGGATGGTGAATGGCACAGTTTGCGGGGCGGGATTGGGCGCTTTTGGTCCAAGATCAAGGATTATCGAAGCGTTGCCGCTGAAAACTGCGTTGAGGCGGCTCTTCGACTTGGCAGCATTCGGCTTTCGGACCGGGTCAGTGAGACTGGGCGACTGTCGGCGGCGAGATCGCTGCGTATGAGGTAGTGTGAGTGCAGAATGACACCCTAAGCCAGCCACTCATCGTTTTTTTCCACTTATACTCGCTCATTGACAACCCAGAGGCCTAAACCGGAAATAAGCCCGACCAGTGCAATCACCCCGAAGCGACGTCCAGACGTCCCCGAACCGCCGATTACACGGTGCCGATGACTTCCTGCAAACACTATCCAGCGGATCTGGTCAGCCTCTCAAGGGTGCTGCGATCCGCGTTTGGTCAAACTGTTCGCCGTCGCGCTCGATAAAAAGCACATTCAGGTTCAGCCTGCGGGCAGTCTTTGCTCCTTCCGAGCCACCTTGCACCATCAACGCCGTCGCCCAGGCATCCGCTTCCATACAGGTTTCAGCCAGAACCGTGACTGAGGCGGGCGATTGCACCAGCGGCCCGCCGCGGTCCGGGTCCATCGTATGAGCCAGGCGTTGCGGGCCAAGCTCGACCCAATGTCGATAGTCGCCCGAAGTTGCTATGGCACAATCCGAGAGTTCAAGAATCGACAGCGGTGCCCGGATCTCATAATCGGGACGTTCCACCGCCACCGTCCATGGCTTGCCCTCGGGCAAAAGCCCACTTGCGAGCAGCTCTCCGTCAATGCTTGCAAGAGCATCCGCGATCCCGAAGCTCTTGAGAACGGCCATCATCTGATCCACCGCGTACCCCTTGGCAATGCCTGAGAGGTCCAGCACCAGCGCAGCCAGCTTGCGGGCTCGCTGCGCACCGGGGTCAAGGTCCAGAACATCATGCGCCCGACAGCGCGCCTGACCCAGAGCCGTGCGCATCGCCTGCGCATCCGCCTCTTGCGGGCCGAATCCCCATGCCGTGACCACATCGCCCATGCCGATATCAAAGGAGCCGCCCGAGAGCCGCCCGATCTCCAGAGCTTTTGTCAGAACCTCCATCAACTCCGCCGGGACGGTGATCCATTCGCCCACCCGCGCACGGTTGAGGCGCATGAGAGCACTCTGGGGTGTCCATGTGGACATCTGGCAATCCACCCTGTCGACCGCTTCGGCCAGCGCTTTGCTGATCGGTGCGGGATCTGTCCCGGCGGGCGCATAAAACTGCGCCGCCCAGTTTGTGCCCATTGTTGGCCCGGTCAGCGCATACCGCACCAGATCAGTAGGTGTCTTCAACATAGCGTGCCTCTGCTTTCAATAATGCCGTGGTCAGCCCGGTGGGTGCCAAAATTTCGGTCAGCGCCTCGGCAACGCCCGCCGCCATGCCGCGTCCGCCGCAAACCAGCACCTGCGCGCCGTCTTCTATAAGCTGGGCTATGCGGGGCGCATCCGCGCGGAGGGCATCCTGCACCCAAACCCGGGATGGAGTGCGCGAGAATGCGGTTGTTACCGATGTCAGCCGGCTATCCGCCGTCCAATCCTGCAACTCTTGTTCATAATACAAGTCGCTGCCGGGATGGCGTGCGCCGAAATAAAGATGCATCGGGCGTCCGGGCCGGTTGGCGCGAGCAAAGCCTGCCAGCGGTCCGATCCCCGTTCCTGCCCCGACCAGGATCACCGGTTTGCGGTTGGAGGCGGGCCGAAACTCCGGATTATGGCGGATGATTCCCTGAACAGTATCACCGGGTGCCAGACCCAGAAGCTGCCCGGAGCAGAGCCCGCCGGGGAGCCGACTGACGCAGATCTCCGCAAAACCGTCACGCTTGCCCGATGCCAGCGAATAAAACCGCGGCACAGGCGAACCATCGGGCACGATCCCCAGCAGATCGCCTGCCGCGAACCGCCCGAAACCGCGCCCGGTCAGCCGCGCGAGGACGCCAGATCTGGGCAGAGCAAAGCGCAGGATCGCAGCCGGGGCCTGCATGTCTGCACCGTAGTCACGGCGCGAGATCAGGGTCAGGTCATGGCTACGCGGAATTGCTGGACTGTGCGACAGCTCCAGAGGAGTCCCCACAGCTTCGCCCAACGCTTTGCCCCAGCGGGCAAACTCCTGCGGCGACTGCCGGTCTATGGTTCCCATCGGCAGCAATTGCGACCAGCCCCTGTTCTGCGCCATGCGGGCAACATCGGCGGCATAGCCGCAAAACGCGGGAAACTGGCGGTCGCCAAACCCCAGAACCATCAGCGGTATGTGAGGCGCTTCAGGGAGCCTTTCGAGCCGCTCAAGGAACCCTTTGGCCGAGGCCGGAGCGATACCGTCGCCATAGGTCGCGGCCAGCACGATCACCCGCTTCGCGCTTTTGTAGCGTTCGGGCGCGAACCGCGCCATCGCGCCAGTGTGAACCTTGTCACCGGCTTGCGTCAGCGCATCATGCAGCGTGGCAGAAAATCCCCAGGTGCTGCCGCCTTCGCTGCCCACCAGCAAGATCGTATCGGCCTGCCCGGCCGCCACATTACGCTTGATCCGCGGTCGCGCGCGCCGGGCTTGAACCCAAAGGATGACGCCAGTGCCTGCCATTATCGGCGCACCAAGCGCCATCAAACCAAGGATCACCCCCAGCCATGCCGCGCCCTGTCCGGTGTGCAGCATGTAGATCGTTTCCGTCAGGCGCTGCCACGGTCCGGCATCGCTCCAAACGAGCGTCGCGCCAGTGCCCTGATCGAGATAGCCTGCACCGCTGTTGGTTTTGAGCGTGAACACATCCGTTGCATCACCCGGATAGGGAAAAGTCAGTTCGCGCAGTTGTCTCACCCGCGTCGCGCCTAACAAAGCCATAGTATCCGGCCCTGCCCCGGTCTGACCGCTGACCCCGGCGGGAAATGCGGGGGCGCTGGCCTGCGGGATCAGATCAAAAGTGCTGGCCGTCATGAAGAGCGCGGTGATGGACGACAGCAGCAGGCCGATCACGGTCAGCCGCGCCACCTCGACATGCAGCCGCCCCACCAGCGGACCGCGCGGGCGTGCAAAGATGTGCCGCCAGCCACCCATGCGCCGTGCCGTCAGCATCAGCCCCGAGAGCGACAGCACCAAAAGCGCTGCCGCCGTGGCTGCCGCCGTCAGCCGTCCGGCATCGCCCAGAAACAGCGAGCGGTGCAGATTGGTCATCCAGCGCTGAAATGAGGAGAGCTCAAAATCGGCCACCCCGGCGCCGGTGGCGGGGTCGATCACCACTGAACCGGGCCGCCCGTTGTCAAAGTAGAACGCCGTGATCCGCCCTGAAGGGGCGCGGCGGATCTCTTCGACCCCGGGATAGGCGCTGGCCACGCGGGTTGCCAACGTAGCCACGGTCAAGTCAGCCTCGGACTGAAATGGGGTCTGCGCCACTTCCAGCGCGGGCAGGAGGGACAGGATCGCACCGCTGAGTGTCATCAAGACGATCAGCAGCGCGGCAATCAAACCGGGGAACTTGTGCAAGGCACGTAACATGGCAGATATCCTTCCGCTTTACATGTCGTATGTGCAGTCGCGGATGTAGCGCCGCCCCTGAACCGGCTGGCCCGCGCCTGCGCTGGTCAATGGCACCACCACTTCGGAGGGGCTGTCGCGCATATCCTCAACCGCAGCGTCGATATGCAACTGGTAGCCCGCATCAAACAGCGCATCCGCGAGATCGAGCGTGACTTTCAGCTGCCGCCCCGGTCCGACGCTGGCCCCGGTGATACCATTGATCTCCGCAGTGCTACCTGCTGTGGCGCGGTACCAATCGCTCAGATGTTCGTAATATTTTGCCTTGCCGCCCGCCAGCCAGAGGCTGCCCACATAGGTGCCTTCTGCGTCCGTCACGTAAAGCGCGAGATAAGCACCATCCCCACCATATTGGTTCAGGTTGGCCGTCAGAGTGACCGGTTTGGCAAGGGCCAGTGCCGGCGCTGTCAGGGCTGTGGTGAGGGCAAGGGCTGAGAGCAGGGTTTTCATGGTGTGATCTCCGTGGCTGGATGTTTCAAACCATGAATGCCGGATTGGGCTGATGTGAGCCTGACGGGAAACCGAAATCTGCTTCAGCTTCGGGTAAGGTTCACGCCGATCATAAAAACCCCGCCGTTCAAGGGGAGCGGCGGGGCAATTTTTCAGCGGAAAGTGGACTTGCGGAAGGGTTCAGCGCCGTGCGGGCAGCATGCGCCCTAACGTATTGTCCTTGATGAAATAGTGATGAATCAGCGCGGCGGCGGCATGCAGACCGATCAGGTAGTAGCCGGCGGTGCCAATCAGGCCGTGGATCTCCTTCAGGTAATCGTAAAGCGCCTTGTCCGGCCCGATCAGGAGTGGCAATTGAAAGCCGTAGAAGGTGATCGGGCTGCCTTTTGCGCTTACTGCAAGCCACCCGAGTATCGGCATCCCCAGCATGAACAGATAGAGCGCGAGATGCATCAGTTTGGCCATAACGTGCTGCCACGCCGGAATTGGCGGCGTGATCTTTGGCGCAGTCCCGGATGACACACGAACCACCACGCGGGCAATAACGAGCGCAAGCACGCTGAGCCCGAGCATGAAATGCCAGAGCTTCATCTCTGCTCGAAACGCGCTTCCCTTGGGGGCCGCGTCATGCAGATTGATGGCGACGTAAACCCCGATCAGTAGCAAGGCCATCAGCCAGTGCATCCAGATAGGCACGGAGCCGTAGCGGTCGGCCGTGTTCTTCAGGCCCATGATATTACATCCTTCTGTAATATGAACTTGAGCTTCGCGCGCGAGACAGCGCCATTCCGCCCGCAAATCCTCACTCGACCACAGGTTTTGTGCCGGGCGTCAACACCCTGTTGGCCGGGGCCTGGCCGGTGTCTTTTGCGGCAGGCTTACCGCCCAGATCGTTGGCGGCACCGTCGCCTTCAAATTTGATGATCTTCAGAGTGCCGGGATCAACCTTGGCCTCGATTTTACGTCCTTGCGCATCAGTGCCCTTGATCTTGTAGCAGCCGTCATCGGTCTTGATCCGGCGGACGGTCCAGCCCTGTTTTTCCGCCATCGCCTGAACCGCCTCGCGTGATTGCCAATCCGTCATAGGCACCTGGCAGTCGTAATCGTCATATTTGAACTTGACGATTGTCAGCGTACCTGGATCGACCTTGACCTTGATCTGTTGGCCTTGTGCATCCTGTCCCTTGATTTCATAGCAGCCGTCATCGGTCTTGATCCTGTCCACGGTCCAGCCCTCTTTCCCGGCCATCGCCTGCACCGCTTCGGGCGCTTGCCAGTCGGCTTTGGGCACGTGGCAATCGTCCCTGGCAAAAACTGCCCCGGCCGTGCCAAAGCTGGCAAGTAGAGTTGCCGCCATAAGATATTTCTTCATTTTCCCATCTCCCCCTGCAGATATCTTTCCCTTATCGCGTCCATACCTGACAGCAGCCTGAAGCGCGCCGGATTTTCGCTTCAGGTGGGCGTCAGTTGGATCGGTGATAAAGAGGGCGCAACTGGACAGGATGAAATCATGCGTGTGCTGCTGGTCGAAGATGATACCGTGCTGGGAGAGGCAGTGCGTGACCAGATCGCCGCCGATGGCCATTCGGTCGACTGGGCCACGCGGCTGGACGCGGCGCGCGAATATCTCGACGTGGCCAGCTATGATCTGATCCTTCTGGATCTGATGTTGCCCGATGGGCGCGGCCAGCCCTTCCTGCGCGCGCTCAGAGGCCGCGGCGACGTGACCCCGGTGATGATCCTGACCGCGATGGACCAGATCAGCGACCGGATCGACGGGCTGAACGCGGGCGCCGACGACTATATGGTCAAACCGTTCGATCTGTCGGAACTGTCGGCCCGGGTGGGTGCGGTGGCGCGGCGCTATGCTGGCAACCCCAATCCGCTTGTCACGCTGGCCGATCTGAAGATCGACCTTGCCATGCGCTCGGTGTTGCGCAGCGGCAAGCCCGTGCCATTGACCGCGCGGGAATGGGTACTGCTAGAGGCATTGATCCAGCGCCCGGGGCAGCTTCTGTCAAAGGCACAGCTGGAAGAACGGCTCTATTCGTTCGAGACCGAGATCGAGAGCAACACCATCGAGGTCCATGTCAGCCGGCTCCGCAAGAAACTGGGGCGCGAACGGATCGAAACGGTGCGCGGCATGGGCTATCGGCTGGGTGCCTCGTGAGGTGGCCGCGCTCTTTGCAAGGACGGCTGGCGCTGGGGCTCGGGCTCGGGCTGACATTGCTATGGCTGGGGTCGGCATGGGCCACCGCCACCCTGCTGCGCGGCGAAATGGACGAGGTGTTCGATTCCACGCTGGAGGAAACCGCGCAGCGCCTCCTGCCTTTGGCGGTGCTGGATATTCTTGATCGCGAGGATGAGGGCGTGAGCGAGCGCATCGCTACCCTGCGCCAGCACGAGGAGCTCTTTACTTATCTCGTGCGGGACAATCAGGGCCGTATCCTGCTACGTTCGCACGGGGCGCAGGATGCCGATTTCCCGCCATTTGACGGCATGGGGTTTCGGCAGACAGCGACGCACCGGCTATATTACGACGCAGCCCTTCAGGGCACCGTCACCATCGCCGTGGCCGAACCGCTCAGCCACCGCACCAAGGCAGCACGCAATGCTCTGGCTGGCCTTGCCCTGCCCCTGATCGCCTTCATTCCGCTCAGTCTGATCGGAATCGTGGCCATCATCCGGCTCAGCCTGCGCCCGGTCCGCCGGTTCAGCGGGGCGCTCGCCAAACGCGGCGCTCAGGATTTGTCGGCAGTTAATGACGCCAGTCTCCCGGCCGAGATCGCGCCAGTGGCCGAGGCAGTGAACCAACTGCTTGGCCGGTTGCGGCGCGCATTGGACGCCGAACGCAGCTTCACTGCCAATGCAGCGCATGAGCTGCGCACGCCCGTCGCCGCCGCCCTCGCCCAGACCCAGCGGCTGATAAGCGAGACAACCGATCAGGTTGCGCGGCGAAGGGCCACCGAGATCGAGGCGTCGTTGAAGCGCCTGACACAGCTCGCCGAAAAACTGATGCAACTGGCCCGCGCCGAGGGGGGACGGTTGCGCCGCGATAAGAAGACGGATCTGCGGCCGGCGCTGCGCATGGTTCTGTCGGATTGCGTGCGGATCGGAGGCTCCGGACGCCTCCAGGAAGAGCTTTCTGATGAGCCGGTCCTGTCCGACATTGACCCCGACGCGTTTGCGATCCTCGCCCGCAACCTGGTTGAGAACGCACTGCGTCATGGCGACGATACCGGGCCGGTGCAGGTCAGCCTGACAACGGGCGGAGTCCTCCGCGTAACCAATGACGGCCCGCCGGTCGCGCCCGAAACGCTGGCGCGGCTCACTGCACGGTTCGAGCGTGGCAAATCCATATCCAGGGGCAGCGGGCTGGGCCTGTCCATCGCAAAGGCGATCGCAGAGGGCGCGCAGGCAAAGCTGCACCTGCATTCGCCCATCCCAGGGCGGAAGGACGGGTTCGAAGCCGTGTTCCATGTGCCACGCTGAGGGTGCCAGGTCGGCTTGCGTCGCCGGGCAGGCGCACTTTCGACCAAAAGATCCACTACTCTGCCCAGATATATCGGCGAAATCGGGGCAAAACGGCGACCCGGATCCTCGCACTTCACACCAGCTGCCTTACATCTGCCTTACATCGTCTCCCTCATCCACAAGCCGCCCATCCCGCAGATGAAACAGCTTGTCGAACCGGTCATAGATTTTTTCGTCATGTGTCACCGCGATGATGCAGGCATCCTGTTCAGCGGCGAGTTTGCGCATCAGGTCCATCACGATCCCGGCGCGCTTGCTGTCGAGCGCGGCGGTTGGCTCGTCAGCCAGGATGATACGCGGACTGTTTGCCAGCGCACGGGCAATGGCGACACGCTGCGCTTCGCCGCCGGACAGCAGCGCGGGCATTGCGTCCTTGCGGTGGCCGACCTCCAGATAGTCCAGCAATTCAATCGCGCGTCGTTGCGCTTCGGATGTGGATTTACCGGCAAGTTTCAGCACCAGCGCCACGTTGTCCTTGGCATCCAGGAATGGCAACAGGTTGTGAAACTGAAAGATGAATCCGATCTTGTCGAGCCTGAGCTTGCGTAAATCGCGGCGAAGCCAGCGGTTATCATAGACCAGTTCATCATCCAGCGTGACCTTGCCAGCACTCGGGTCGATGATGCAGCCAATGACGTTCAAAAGTGTCGTCTTGCCCGATCCGGAGGGGCCGAGAAGCGCGATTACTTCGCCCGCGCGAACTTCAAGATCAACATCTTTCAGCGCATCGACGCGGGCGTCGCCTGCGCCATAGTGTTTCGAGACATTGGCCACGTCGACGATCACGCGCCGGGCGTCATGGGACATTGCGCTATCCCCCGACTGCAGTTGCCGGATCGACCTTGAGGGCGGCGCGCACCCCAAGACCGCTGGCGACGATACAGACCACGAGGATGATCCCGGCAAGGGCGGCAGCGTTGACGGGTTCCAGCACGACGCGGCGGGGAAAGAAATCCTTCAGCAGCAGGATGAGGATCAGACCAAAGCTCCAACCGACCCCGCCCAGTGCGATAGATTGCTGGACGATCAGGCCGATGATGGTGCGATCAGGCGCTCCGATCAGCTTGAGGGTGGCGATCTGCTTCAGCTTTTCCATCGTCATCGTGTAGATGATCAGCGCGATCACCACTGCCGAGACGGTCAGAAGGATGGCAAGAAACAGGCCGATCTGGCGCTTTGCCCGATCCACCACGGAGAGCAGCAGGATCGATTCCTGCTCGGCCTGGGTCAGCGCTGAAAGATGTTTCCACTGCCGCACCGTCTCGGCCACCGCTTGCGGGTCTGCATTCGGATCCAGCCTTGCGATGACCGCCGCAACACTGTTCAGGCTTTCGAGCACTCCCGCGCCGCGCGCCATCTGAACGCGTTGTGCCGGAGGAGCCAATTGCGCTTGCAGTACCTGTGCATCGCGCAACGTGATGAAGACTGCCGGGTCGCCGCCCGAATTCATCGTGTCTTTGACCAGCCCGACCACGGTGAACGGGTTGCGCCCCAGACGGATCACATCATCAATGGACAGGCCAGATTTATCATCGGCCACGATCTCGAAGTGAGATTGCTCGATCCCGCGCCCCTCCAGGATGCTCTCAGGGCCACCGGGATATCCCGGCTGATATCCGACTACATAGAGCCGCAGGGTTTCGCCCCGAAATGGGGCTTCGACAGTCTGGTACGTGATGCTGCCCGCCTCGGTCACACCGTGCAGCCGCGCTACAGCATCGCGGGTGCCATCGGGAATTTTCGAGGCCTCGGCAAACGGCCCCTGCGTGCCGGATTCAACGACCCAGAGATCTGCTCGCGGTGCTTTCACAATAGTCAGCGCATCCGAAACCAGCCCGTTATAGATGCCCATCATCGCCAGCACGACCGCCATCAGCAGGCTGAGGCCCAGACAGGTCAGTACAAAGCGGAAAAGGTTGTGACGCACATCGCGGTAAGCGAGATTCATGGCGCGCTCCTGTCGGAGACGCGAACCCTGCGGCCTTCGCTCAGCCCCTTGACCGCAGTGGCAATGACATGCGCCCCCTCAGGGAGATCGCTGACAAGTTCCGCCCGCGCATCCTCGGTCCGGTATCTAAACACCGCCGACACCTGATGCGCCCGCCCGCCCTGCGCGACCCAGATACGCCCCTCATGCCCGTCAAAGCCGATTATGGCGATTTCCGGAACCAGCAGAGCCTCGGCCAGTTCGGCCACCGTGACCCGAATCTCGGCCTGCTCGCCTAAATACACCCGCGCAGGACATTGATCGCAGGCAATCCACACCCGGCGCTCTTCGTTCACCCGGTCACTTTCGATCCCAATCCGCGCCACCCTCCCCGTGAACACCTGATGCGGCAGCGAACGCAACCGCACTTCTGCGACCTGCCCGAGCTCCAGTGCCCCGGCGCGCTCCTCATCGATATAGGCCAGGGTCCAGACGGTTGCCGGGTCCATCAGGGTAAAGATCGGCTCACCCACACGGACGACTGTCCCCGCCTCGACATGGCGATCGACCACCACCGCATCGAAGGGCGCGCGCAGGACATGATGGTCAAGCAGCACAGTCTCAAGCTGCAAGACCGCCTCGGCATCCGAGTGCATCGAACGTACCACCTCGATTTCACTTTGCGCGACGGTCAGATCGGCGGCGGCGACATCGACGTCACGTTGTGCTTCTTCGGCAGTCTGGGTTGAGATGGCGTTGCGTCCGACAAGTTCTTGTTGGCGGGCATTTGCCGACTTGCGCTGCGCCAGAATGGCCCGGGCGCGGATCTCACTGGCCTCCGCTTTGCCAAGCGTGGCTGCCGCCGCAGCTACACCAGCCTCTGCCCGCACGACCCGGGCCTCCTGCCCGGCGGCATGAAGTCGCGCAAGTATCTGCCCGGCTTTGACGGTATCACCGCTATCCACTTCAGGCTCGGTCAGGGCAGCGCCGACTTCAAAACCCACTGCCGCAACGATCCGCGCTTCAACCGTACCAAGTCCGTATACCCGCACCGGGATATTCGTTTCGACGTCGGCCGTGGAAACCCTGATTGGGCGTTCGGCTAAAACGAGCCATGCCACGGCGACAAGGACGACAGCGATCACAATGCCTGAAATCATGCGGCGGGTCATGGCGCATCCCCTACCTGAGGAACGCGGAACAGGCGCAACTGTGCATCCAGCAAGCGTCTCCCTTCGGGCACCAACGCAAAGCCCCGCCCTCCCAGCGTCCAGCGGATCGCAAGGCCCTGAACCAGCGAGACCAGCAAATGCGCCCCCTCTTTGGGCGAAAGGCCCGCATCGAATACGCCAGCATCCTGTGCCTTGGCCACCTCGCCAGCCAGCAGGGCGATCAATTCAGCCATCAACTCGAAAACCGCTTGGCGCAGTGCCTCGTTTTCCACCTGCAGCTCGCGCGAGAACAGGATGGACGGGATGGCAGGCATTGCCTCAATTTGGCGCAGCTGTTCCAAAATCAGCGCGTGGATCCGCGCGATCGGATCTGTCGAGGCCGAGATTGCCTCGGTCCACCCCGCCGTGAGGCGGTCTGAAATTCGCTCGGCCACCGCGAGCCATAAGTCCTTTTTCGTGGCGAAGTGCCTGAAGATCGCCGGTTGCGTCAGTCCAACCGCATCGGCCACTGCTTGAGTAGTCAAACGATCCGGACCCAATTCATCAGCTAGCCGCAGCATCGCAGTCACGATTTCTGCTTTGCGCTCCAGTGCCGGTTTGCGTGCGAGCATGATCTTTTCACCGTTAGTTATTGGTTACTCACTATATGTATCATATTGGGTGTTCGTCAACAGAAGGCAAGCCCTTTCCTGCCAAGCCTTACTTGCGGAAAAGTCTACGAAAAAGGGGTTTCGTTCTCCCTTGGGGTGGGTCTTTCAAAGATCTTTCGGTGGGGCGCAACCTCATCCATACGAATTCTATGTTTCTGGGCCCTCCTTTTCCGGGCGAGCGCAATAAAGTTCTTGCAGTGTTTCCAGCACTGCTGCAGCT
>JAUNVT010000090.1:8258-13547 GCA_030540655.1 Rhodobacterales bacterium | reverse complement strand
CTGGACGCGGCTCTTCAGCCGACGGATCGACCTGACGGTCGCAGTACGTTCCGGTACCAGGCGTCGGAGCTTTCGTGTGGAATCATCGGCCGCCCGCACTTCCGGCAGGAACCTGGCCGCATGAAGCTGCGCCAGGATCTTCACGTCGACCTTGTCCGTCGTGACCCGAGCATGGGCGATGGCCTTCACCTGCATCGGGCGGGCAATTACCACCCGCCCGACAAATGGCGACAGCAGTCGCACAATGGCCAACGTGTTTGCGGTCGCCGCGAGAACAACCTCATCATCAGGGCGCAGGCTGTTTCCAGAAGCCAAAACAGCGTCATGTTCCAGATCAATCCGAAAACCGTCATCCACCGCGCCGTCTGCAAAGCGCGCCACCCGGACGAAACTCCGGCGCACGAAACTCCGGTGCTCGTCCGTTCCAATCGATCGCATGATGCATCCTCCATATCGTTGTCAGATGGAGTGTACGGGATCGTACGACATCTACGGATATGCGCTCGCACCGCAGACGGGATAGGCGCAGGGGCGGCCAGATAACAACGCGAGCTCGCAGCTTGGCCTACCCACTTCCTCGCACTCCGACGCTCCTGTCCCGACCTGCAAATCCTACCGTGACGACTGCAGAGCCGGCCATTGAAATACGAGAAGGCAAATACCATGCCCGATGATGATCGGGCTGAATATCGCTGTGACGGCGGCAATTCGGAGGAGGGCGTGAGTTCCACCTCTGTAATGTGCCCCGTCCTCTGTTTCCGTCCCCCTCATCTTTGACGTGATGCTTTCTATATCGGTATCATCTACGCTTTGATCGGTTTCTTTTGACCCGACGCGGGCAATGCGGAAAGTTTGACTTAGAAGGTTAATAACCGCTCCGACGTTAATCGGGGAACGTCCTAAAACAAACCTGCGCCAGCAATGGCGCAGGTTCGATGGCTTCAGAAGGGCAGCGGAGGCGCTGTGCTCAGCGTGTGCCTTCGGTCAGGCGCCGCTTGACGTAACCGGTCACGGTGTCGATCATCGGGTCCATATGCGGTTCTTCGAAAAAATGTCCTGCGCCTTCGACCTCGTCATGCTGGATGGTAATTCCCTGCTGGTCGTGCAGTTTCTTGACCAGCGCGGTCGTGTCCGCAGGCGGCGCCACGCGGTCGGCAAGGCCGTTGATGATCAAACCCGATGCCGGGCAGGGCGCGAGGAAAGAGAAGTCGTACATGTTCGCGGGGGGCGAGACGCTGATAAAGCCGGTAATCTCGGGGCGGCGCATCAAAAGCTGCATGCCGATCCATGCGCCGAAGGAAAAGCCCGCAACCCAGCAATGTTTGGAATTTGCGTTCATCGATTGCAGATAATCGAGCGCCGAGGCGGCATCGCTCAGCTCGCCCACGCCCTGATCGTATTCACCCTGACTGCGGCCCACTCCGCGGAAATTGAAACGCAGAACGGTGAACCCCATCCTGTGAAAGGCGTAATGCAGATTATAGACGACCTTGTTGTTCATCGTGCCGCCGAATTGCGGATGCGGGTGCAGGATGATGGCGATCGGTGCGTCCTTCTCCTTTTGCGGATGATAGCGGCCTTCCAGTCGCCCCTCGGGGCCGGGAAAGATAACCTCGGGCATGCTGTATTCCTTGCTGTCGGGTCCGGGCTGCGGGACAGTATGCGAACGGAAAACTCCGTTGACGCGGGTGCCGCAGCACCTTAGAACAATTCTAATATGATCTGCCCCTGCGGATGCAGGCGCGGGTCCGGGTGGGCTTGGGCTGAGATAAGCGCCCGGGCGCGCAACGTCAATCTGTTCGCGGACGGCAAGGGGGATGGATCGTCATGAAACTCAGCACCAAGGGGCGTTACGCGATGGTCGCGCTGTCGGATATAGCGCTGCAACCGGCGGGGAGCCTGGTGACACTGGGCGAGGTATCGCGGCGGCAAAGCGTATCCTTGCCCTATCTGGAGCAACTCTTTGTCAAACTGCGCCGGGCCGAACTGGTTACGTCGGTACGCGGTCCGGGCGGCGGGTACCGCCTGTCGCGGCCAACGTCTGAAATTCGGGTGTCCGAAATTCTGGCAGCCGTGGACGAGACGGTGGATGCCATGCACAAGGGCGCCGGGGCGTCTGGCGGTGCTTCGGGCAGCAGGGCGCAATCAATGACCAACCGTTTGTGGGAAGGGCTGAGCGCGCAGGTCTATGTTTACCTGCACCAGACAAGGCTCAGCGATGTGGTCGGCAATACGCTTGCGCCATGTCCGGCGGTGCCATCGCTTCTGGCTGTCGTCGATGAGGATTGATGCGAATGAGGGCAGGGCGGTATGAGCGGGCGCATCTATCTGGATTATAACGCAACCGCGCCTCTGCGCGATGAGGCGCGGACGGCAATGATTGCGGCCATGGATATCATCGGCAACCCTTCGAGCGTTCATGCCGAAGGGCGCGCTGCGAAAGCCTTGGTCGAACGGGCGCGGGCGCAGGTTGCCACAGCGCTGGGGGCGGATGGCGCGGATGTGATATTCACCTCCGGTGCAACCGAGGCAGCGGCGCTGGCCTGTGCGGGGCGAGAACTTGCCTCGGCCCCGGTCGAGCATGAGGCGGTTGCCGCTTGGACGGACGGAACGCTTGAGTGTTCAGCGGAGGGTGCGGTTGCGGTGGCAGATCCCCGGCGGACGGCGCTGCAACTTGCCAATTCCGAAACCGGCGTGATTCAAAATCTGCCGGAGGGAATCGCCGTCTGCGACATGACGCAGGGTTTTGGCAAACTTCCGATCGCGTTCAACTGGAGCGGCGCGCAGATGGCACTCGTTTCGGCGCATAAGCTTGGTGGCCCCAAGGGGGTCGGGGCGCTGGTGGTGCGCCGCGGGACCGACGTGGCTGCGCAGATCCGCGGTGGCGGGCAGGAGATGGGCCGCCGCTCCGGCACCGAGAACATTATGGGTATCGCCGGATTCGGTGCAGCCGCCGAGGCGGCGGCGCGTGATATGGAGGCCGGAATATGGGACCGGGTGGAGAAACTTAGAAACATTCTAGAAAAGACTATTGCAGATGCCGTAAATAAGACTATTTTTGTAGGGAAAGGGTCGGGTCGCCTGCCGAACACGACATGTCTTCTGACGCCCGGCTGGAAGGGCGAGACGCAGGTGATGGCGATGGACCTTGCGGGTTTTGCCGTTTCAGCGGGCTCCGCGTGTTCCAGCGGCAAGGTGCGTGCCAGCGCCGTGTTGCGGGCGATGGGGTTTGGGAACGAAGACGCGGCATCGGCGATCAGGGTGTCGCTCGGGCCGCAGACGACAGAAGACGAGATAATGCGTTTTGCCGATACGTGGCTGAAGCATCTGGAAAGACATCGTGCTCGAACGGGCGCGCTTTGATACGGGAGACTGGATATGACAGTACTTGATGAGGCACTGCACCACATGGATGAGGTCAAGGAGGGCGTCGATCAGGACACGGTCGATCGCGTCCGGGAGGTTGGCGGCGCTTATAAACATGGCTGGTCCACCGATATCGAAATGGAATACGCGCCGAAGGGCCTGACGACTGATATCGTGCGCCTGATATCGAAAAACAACGAAGAGCCTGAATGGATGACCGATTGGCGGCTGGCCGCCCATCAGACCTGGCTTGGCAAGACCGAGCCGAAATGGGCGATGGTGGATTATCCGGAAATCGATTTTCAGGACCAGTATTATTATGCCCGGCCGAAATCAATGATGGTCAAGCCGAAATCGCTGGATGAGGTCGATCCCAAACTGCTGGCAACATACAGCAAGCTGGGCATTCCGCTTCAGGAACAGGCCATTCTTGCCGGGGTCGAAGGTGCTGGCGAAATGCCCGCCGAGGCACGCAGGGTTGCTGTCGATGCGGTGTTCGACAGCGTTTCAGTGGGAACGACGTTTCAGAAAGAGCTTCGCGAGGCGGGCGTCATCTTCTGCTCGATCTCCGAGGCGATCCGCGAACATCCCGAACTGGTGAAGAAGTATCTGGGTACTGTCGTGCCAGTAAACGATAATTTTTACGCGACGCTCAATTCGGCTGTTTTCTCGGACGGATCGTTTGTCTATGTGCCGCCGGGGGTCCGCTGCCCGATGGAGCTGTCGACTTATTTCCGCATCAATGCTGAGAATACCGGCCAGTTCGAGCGCACTCTGATCATTGCCGACAAGGGTAGCTATGTCAGCTATCTGGAAGGTTGTACCGCGCCCCAGCGCGACCAGAGCCAGCTTCATGCTGCTGTAGTCGAAATCATCGTCGAAGAGGACGCTGAGGTAAAATACTCGACGGTCCAGAACTGGTATCCGGGCGACGAGGATGGCAAGGGCGGCATCTACAACTTTGTCACCAAGCGCGCGGATTGCCGCGGCGACCGGGCGAAGGTGATGTGGACGCAAGTGGAAACGGGCTCCGCCGTGACGTGGAAATATCCCAGCTGCATCTTGCGCGGCGATGACAGCCAAGGCGAGTTCTATTCGATCGCGATCGCAAACAACATGCAGCAGGCTGATACAGGCACCAAGATGATCCATCTGGGCAAGCGCACGAAATCACGTATCGTGTCCAAGGGTATCAGCGCGGGAAGAGCCCAGAATACCTATCGTGGTCTGGTCACCATGCACCAGAAAGCCAAGGATTCACGCAACTATACACAGTGTGACAGTTTGCTGATTGGCGAAAGATGTGGTGCCCATACCGTACCTTACATAGAGGTCAAGAATAATTCCTCGCGCGTCGAGCACGAGGCGACAACCTCCAAGGTGGACGACGATCAGATGTTCTACTGCCGTCAGCGCGGCATGGACGAAGAGGAGGCCGTGGCGCTCGTTGTCAACGGATTCTGCCGTGAGGTGCTTCAGGCCCTTCCGATGGAATTTGCCATGGAAGCACAGCAGTTGGTCGCAATTTCGCTGGAAGGTTCGGTTGGATAGGACCGGTCGGGTGGCAGCTCGTCCTGCCACCCCCCCCCTGAGTTTAAAATGTTGCGCGTGATGCCGGTCTTACGGCAGCCGCCAGTCTCTGGTTCGTTGCGGGAACACTGAACGGGTGGTCAGACATGGCTCCGCGGCGTTCCGCACAGATAAGTTGAAAGGAATAAAAATGCTTGAGATCAAGAACCTGCACGTCGATCTTGAAGACGAAGACAAGTCGATTCTGAAAGGTGTCGACCTGACGGTCGAGGCGGGCAAGGTCCATGCGATCATGGGGCCCAACGGCTCGGGCAAGTCGACGCTCAGCTATGTTCTGTCGGGGCGCGATGGCTATAAGGTCACATCCGGCTCGGCAACGCTGGATGGCACCGA
>JAUNVT010000090.1:0-8158 GCA_030540655.1 Rhodobacterales bacterium | reverse complement strand
GAGAAGAAGCGGAACGAAATCCTTCAGATGGCGCTTCTGGAGCCGCGTATGTGTATTCTGGACGAGACGGATTCCGGCCTTGACGTGGATGCGATGAAACTCGTCAGTGATGGCGTCAATGCGCTGCGCGACGCAGGCCGTGGGTTTCTGGTTATCACGCATTATCAGCGCCTTCTGGACCATATCAAACCTGATTACGTGCACATCATGGCCGATGGGCGCATTATCAAGACGGGCGGTCCGGAATTGGCGATCGAGGTCGAGAAAAACGGATATTCGGAGATAATGGCGGAGGTGGCATAATGTCGGTCGCAGATCTGAGGCAGTCACAGACAGAGACGCGGCTCGACGCCATCTCCTTGCCGGACGGTTCGGGGTGGACGCAGGCCGCGCGCAAGGATGCGCTGGCGCGTGTCCGCTCAATGGGTTTGCCGCAGCGGCGTGATGAATATTGGCGGTTCACTCGCCCCGACACGCTGACGCAATCGGACGCACCCGAGGCGGCGTTGTTTGTGGGCGATGAGCGGCCGGTCTTTGATGATGTGGACAGGTTGAAGATTGTCTTTGTCGACGGCGTGTTTGACGCCGCCGCCAGCGACGATCTGGCAGCCGAAGGGGTCACGATCAGTCGGTTGGCAGAGGCGGCGCAGGCCGATATTCATTGGGCCAAGGATTTATATGGCACTTTGGAAAAGCGGGGTCAGGATCCGGTTTATCGTCCGTTGGCAACGCTGAACACAGCCGCGGCAAGTGACGGTATCTTGATCCATGTCACCGCGCGCGTCAGCCGCCCGATAAATCTGATTTATCAGCACAAATCCGTTGCTTCGGATGCAATGCTGCACCACGTGATCAAGCTGGATTCGGGCGCCGACTTGACTTTGCTGGAGAATGGTCCCGCCGCCGCGCGGCTGAATCAGGTGCTGGAAGTTGATATTGGTGACAACGCCGGGTTCCACCATGTGCGCACGCAGGGCCGTGATTATCAGCGCCGTGAGGCGACGCATCTGTTCGCGCGGCTTGGCGCAGAGAGCACGTTCAAATCCTTCACGATGACGGCCAACGGCGCCATGACGCGCAATGAGTGCGTGATTGAGTTGACCGGCGATGACGCCGTGGCGCATGTGGCCGGCACGTCGATGGGAGATGGCGAGTTTCACGACGATGATACTGTCTTCGTAACGCATGATGCGCTGCGCTGCGAGAGCCGCCAAGTGTTCAAAAAAGTGCTGCGCAACGGCGCTGTTGGCGTCTTTCAGGGGAAAATTCTGGTCAAGGCAGGTGCGCAGAAGACTGACGGCTATCAGATCAGCCAATCCTTGCTTCTGGACGGCGACAGCCAGTTTCTGGCCAAGCCGGAGCTGGAAATCTACGCTGATGACGTGATTTGCTCGCACGGGTCCACGTCGGGGGCGATTGACGAGGATGCGCTGTACTACATGCGTGCCCGCGGCATTCCCGAAGGCATCGCGACGGATCTCCTGACGCTCGCGTTCATGGCCGAAGCGGTGGATGAGATCGAAGATTTTGTCTTGCAGGACGAGATCAAACTGCTTCTGGAAGGCTGGCTGGAGCGTCGGCGGCGCTGATGGCCGCAGCGCGTGACATCGTGGCGACGTATCGCGGCCCCGGGGCTGTGATGCGTCGGCTGCTGGCGATGGGTCCGCGCGAGGATCGCGCATTGGTGATCCTGATGGTGGGCTGCATCATCATGTTCATCGCGCAGTGGCCAAGGCTTGCACGGCAGGCCTACCTTACCGGTGAAGAACTGAACGCGTTGCTGGGAGGTGCGCTGTTGGCCTGGCTCTTTATCGCGCCGCTGATATTTTACGCGCTCGCATTGCTCTCACATCTCATCGTCCGTCTGGCGGGTGGCCGAGGCACCGGATTTGGCGCACGTATTGCCTTGTTCTGGGCGCTGCTTGCGGCCAGTCCTCTGGTGCTGCTACACGGTCTTGTCGCGGGGTTTATCGGACCGGGGCCGGGGCTGACGGCTGTTGGTGCCGTATGGCTGGCAGCTTTCCTTATTTTCTGGGTGTTGGGGCTGCGTGAGGCGGAGTGGGGCCGTATATGAATGCAGAGATCGTCAAGCATCTGGTCACGCAGACGCTGTTTTCGCCGCGTGCTGCGGCAGAGCGCATTCTGGCGCTGAATCTTCCGCGCAACTGGCTGTGGATGGCGCTGGGGTTGATGAGCGTGCTGAACGGTATCGTTTATTCAATATCGTTGGGCCTGAGCCCGGAAAGCGATGCGCAGACAGTGTCGATGATCCCGCCTGCTTTTCGGTCCCCAGTCCTTTTCACGCTGTTTCTATTCAGCGCGCTCGCGCTGACAGTAGCCGCCTTAACATGGGTGGGGCGCACTCTGGGCGGGACGGGGCATGTGGATCAGGTTCTGGCGTTGATCGCATGGATGCAGGTTCTGCGTCTGGGCGTTCAGGTAGCGCTTCTGGTTTTCATGCTGGCCTCGCCGCTGGGCGGGCTGATGCTGGTCATCATCACGTCGCTCTGGGGGCTGGTCATCCTGATTGCATTCATTGACCGTGCTCACGGTTTTAACAATATTTTCAAGTCAACAGTGACGTTAATCCTGGCATTTCTTGCCATGGTGATCGGTCTGTCGACAATCCTCAGCGTCCTTGCGGCGGCATTTATGGGAGCGGCGTGATGCTTGATATTCAAAGGGTGCGCAACGATTTTCCGATCCTGTCGCGTGAGATTAACGGAAAACCGCTGGTATATCTGGACAATGGTGCGTCGGCCCAGAAGCCACAGGTCGTGATCGACGCGATCAACACGGCCTATAGTTATGAATATGCGAATGTTCACCGGGGGCTGCACCACCTCAGCAATGTGGCGACTGAAAAATATGAAAGCGTGCGCGGGATCATCGCGCGGTTCCTCGGGGTTCGGAACGAAGCCGAGATCGTGCTGAATTCGGGCACGACCGAGGGGATCAACATGATTGCCTATGGCTGGGCCATGCCCCGGTTCGAGCCGGGCGACGAGGTGGTTCTGAGCGTCATGGAACACCACGCCAATATAGTCCCTTGGCATTTCCTGCGGGAACGTCAGGGCGCGGTTCTGAAATGGGTCGACACTGACATGAACGGGGCGCTTGATCCGCAAGCGGTCATTGACGCGATAGGTCCTCGCACGAAACTGGTCGCAATCACGCAGCTTTCCAATGTTCTGGGCACCAAAGTTGATGTGAAGTCCATCTGTGCAGCCGCCCATGCCAAAGGCGTGGCGGTGTTGGTCGATGGCAGTCAGGCGGCGGTCCATATGCCGGTAGATGTGCAGGATATAGGTTGCGACTTTTACGCAATTACCGGGCACAAGCTCTATGGCCCCTCGGGCTCGGGTGCGATTTATGTGCGCAGCGATCGTATGGCAGAAATGCGTCCCTTTATGGGAGGCGGTGACATGATCCGCGAAGTGACAAAGGAAAACGTCACTTATAATGATCCCCCCATGAAATTCGAGGCCGGCACGCCCGGTATCGTGCAGATCATTGGTCTGGGAGTTGCACTGGAATATATGATGGGTCTGGGCATGGAGAATATCGCCGCCCATGAAGACCGCTTGCGTGATTACGCGACCGAACGGCTCGGCGGCCTGAACTGGCTACAAGTGCAAGGCAACACGCCAGACAAGGCAGCGATTTTCAGCTTCACAATCGACGGGGCAGGCCATCCGCACGATATTTCCACCATTCTGGACAAGAAGGGTGTTGCTGTGCGCGCCGGTCATCATTGCGCCGGCCCGTTGATGCAGCATCTTGGTATCTCTGCCACCTGCCGTGCGTCTTTCGCCGCCTACAACACCGAGGCAGAAGTGGACGCGCTGATCGACGCGTTGGAACTCTGTCACGAGTTGTTCGCTTGAAGCGAGCAGAATCCTTTCCTGTTTCGTCAACTGGCAAGAGGTGAATAGCCGGGCGGAAACTTCTGTTCTGGACACTGGTTTTTGGTCGCGATAGAAGCAGCCGTGTCGGTCCCATAGCTCAGCTGGATAGAGTGCTCGCCTCCGAAGCGAGAGGTCGCTGGTTCGAATCCAGCTGGGACCACCATGAGCCTTTCTGATTGCGCTCAGTGCTTACCCATTCATGGACAGCAGGCTCCGGCCCGAACGCAGCACACCGTCAGTGATGTCGTTAGCGATGGCGCGTTCCAGCGCGGCTGAGTTGCGGTTCATCAGAGCGGCCAGAATTTCCTTGTGCCGGTCGATCTGATAATACTCCGCCACGCGGGTGATGACCTGACGCTGAAACGGACCAAGCTGTAGCCAGATGCTTTCGACCACCGGCATCGATGCCTGCGCGGGGTTGGCGGTATAGAGCATGCGGTGGAACGTCTGGTTCAGCAGGGTCAGCCGGTCCAGATCCTGTCGCACCACGTCGTAATCCATCTGTTCGTCTATCTCGGTCATCTTTCGGATAAGGATGTCCGAGACATACGGCAAGGCGCGGCGGGCGCTGTGCACTTCGACCGTAACGCGGAGCGCGACCAGTTCCTCAAACCGTTCCAGCGTCATCAGCGGCACCGTCATGCGCCCGTTATCCTTGATCTGGATCGCATTTTCCGAACTGAGCCGCCGAACCGCCTCTCGGACCGGGGTAGGGCTGACGCCAAGAAGACCGGCGAGGCCGCGCATCGTCAGCGATGTGCCGGGCGGTATTGCGCCCAGCATGATCGCATTCCGCAACCGCTCATACACATGACCTTGTGTCGTGGCGCTCCTGTCGGGAGGAACATCGGGAAGGGAAAGAGGCTCATCTTTCATCATGGCTGTCCTCACGGTGGCAGTGTTCGATCATAACTCACTTCGATTGACTCGGAAAAATAATGATATTACTTTTATCAAAAAGATATCACAAATTCCTTTTTTGATAAACAGGGGTGTTCCATGACCGACAACAAGGCCGAAGCCTGGCTGGCGCAGCGCCCGGAGATCGACTCCATCTTTGCCTGCGTGTGCGATCTGAACGGAACAATGCGAGGCAAGCGTGTTCCCGTCGATCAGGTTTCGAAAGTTGTCGAGGGCGGGTTGCGGATGCCACTTTCGATTGTGGGCGTGGATGTCTGGGGCGAGGATGTTGAAAACAGCGAGCTGGTTTTCGAGACAGGCGATTCTGATGGGCTGTGTGATTTCACCGGCCGTCCCCTGATGCCGATCAGCTGGACAAGCCGCCCGACTGCGCTGGCAATGCTGTGGCTGCGCCAGGATGACGGAACGCCTTTTCCCGGAGATCCGCGCCGTGCTCTGGCGCGCGTTGCCGAGCAATACAAGGAACGCGGCTTGACCCCTGTAGTCGCGACCGAACTGGAATTCTATCTGGTTGATCCTGCGGACGATTTCCCGCAGCCACCGCGATCGCCCGTTACCGGCAAGCGTCTGGATTCAGACGGCGCATTGTCTCTCGATGATTTGCAGCATTTCGATGAATTTCTGAACGAGGTCTATGACGCTTGCGAATTGCAGGGCATTCCCGCCGATGCCGCCATATCTGAAAATGGCGCAGGTCAGTTCGAGATCAACATGCGTCATGTGGCCGACCCCATGCGCGCCGCCGACGATGCCGTTCTGTTCAAGCGGCTGGTGCGGGGGATCGCACGCAAGCACGGCTTTGCCGCAACTTTTATGGCGAAACCTTATGGCGATCTGTCAGGCAGTGGTTTCCACGTGCATTTTTCGTTGGTTGACGCGAATGGCGTGAACGTCTTTGACAATGGTGGCGACGAAGGCACGCCGATGTTGCTGAACGCGGTGGCCGGTTTGCTGGCCACCATGCAGCAAAATACCTTGACCTTCGCGCCGCATGAAAACTCTTACCGTCGGCTGCTGCCCGGGGCACATGCGCCGACCAACGTCGCATGGGGCTATGAGAACCGTACCGCAGCCATCCGCATTCCGGGCGGCAATCCGCAGGCGCGCCGGATCGAGCATCGCGTGGCCGGCGCGGACGCCAACCCCTATCTGGTGCTCGCGAGTATCCTTGGCGGTGCGCTTTTGGGGATCGAGCGGGATATGGCGCCCGCCGCGCCGATCACTGGCGATGCCTATTCAATGAAGCTGGACAACCTGCCACTGGACTGGGCAACTGCGATCGACGCCTTTCGCAAGGGGCCGGACGTGCCCGCGATCTTCTCCAGGCGACTTCAGACGATGCTGGTGGAATGCAAGATGCAGGAGCTGCGCACATTCGCCCGCCACGTGACCAACTTTGAATATGACACCTATCTGGAGGTGGTCTGATGACAGCGCCGCACACCTCCTACGCGGGCGAGGGGGGCCACCCGGCCAGCTATTACGCCGCTTCCGCCAATCCCGCGCCTGCTCGGCCACCTCTCAAGGGCGATCATCAGATCGATATCTGCATCGTAGGCGCGGGCTATAGCGGGCTGTCCACCGGGCTTCATCTTGCGGAAAAGGGGTACAAGATTGCCATTATCGAAGGCGCGCAGGTTGGCTGGGGCGCCTCAGGGCGCAATGGCGGACAGATCGTTAACGGGCTCAATGCCAGCCTTCAGACGATCCGCAAGCGCTATGGCGAAGATACTGCTACATTTGTCGCCGGTCTGGTGCAGGAGGGCGGCGAGATTATCCGCGAGCGCGTCCGCACCTATGATATTCAATGCGATCTGAAGGACGCAAACATCTTTACCGCCCTGACACAAGCCCAGATGCGCGAGTTGGAAGACCGGATGGCACTCTGGGCCAGCTACGGCATCCACAACCAACAGATGCTGGACAAGGATCAGCTGCGCGCCCACGTCAACTCTGATCTCTATGCAGGCGGTCTGATCGATCATTCGGGCGGGCATATGCACCCGCTCAATCTGGCCTTGGGTGAGGCGGCCGCCTTCGAGCAAAATGGCGGCATCATTTATGAATCATCGCCGGTCATCGCTGTCGATCACACGGCCGCGCACCCGGTGGTCAGGACGGCGGCAGGGTCAATGCGGTGCAACACGCTGGTCTTGTGTGGTAATGCTTATCTGGGGCATGTGGTGCCGAGCCTCAGCGCGCGGGTAATGCCGGTATCGACGCAAATGATGGCGACCGAGCCCCTGAGCGAGGAGCGCGCTCGTGAATTGTTGCCGAGCGACGCTTGCGTTGAGGATATTCGCTACATTCTGGATTACTACCGCCTGTCGGCCGACAACCGGATGCTGTTTGGCGGCGGCACCGTTTACGGTGGCGCGGACCCCAGCGATATAAAGGCAAAGCTGCAACGCAACATGGACAAGGTTTTTCCTCAGCTGAAAGGCGTTCAGATAGATTACGCTTGGAGCGGCAACTTTGCCTTGTCCTTCAGCCGCGTTCCGCAGATGGGCCGCATCGGCGACAATACCTATTTCGCGCATGGCTACAGCGGCCACGGCGTCACCGGATCGCACACGTTCGGCCGGATCCTTTCCGAAGCAATTCAAGGCGACCGGGCCCGGTTCGACGTTTTTGCTGAGGTTCCATGGTATCCGTTCCCTGGCGGCCGGATGTTCCGCGTGCCCTATTCCGTGATGGGATCATGGTGGTATGGACTGCGCGACAGATTGGGCGTGTAATCCGCCGACTGAGCGGATAGCCGCTGTTACAGGTGGCAGGCAGTGCCTCGGGCAAGCCAGCCATCGGACCTTGAGCATTGTAGGCTATCCGTTTCTGGCCGAGTCATTCAGCAAGGGATGCGGTGATCAGACTCGCGAGGCCGCCCCGCCCGCCTCCTAATCAGATGGCGCAGGTCCGGCACAAGCGTAAACCCAGGTTCGGCAAACGTGCGGCCGCGCGTCGCGATACCTCGAGCGGGGCGGCTAGTTTATTTCCCACTCAAAATCCTTGCCGTGATGGTATCCTGCCGCTGCAGCAACTCAGCCAGCGACTATTCCCTCCATGGGGCGTCTGATTCGCTGCCAGAAGGCGACGTAGGGCAGGTGCGATTCCGTATTGATGTAGGGGGTGATGTTGCCGACATCCGGAGCGGTTGCCTCAAATAGAACGGCGGTAAAGGGAGATATTGCAGGCAGGTTGGCAAGCTTGGGAGAATCCAGCGAAGGCACCGAAATTCAGCAGGGTTTCACGACCCGCGGTTGTGGATGATCCGGTCGAGCGGCCAGAATCAGGGCGACGGCCCTGCTAGAGCGTGTCGCGTTTAATCGGTT
>JAUNVT010000089.1 GCA_030540655.1 Rhodobacterales bacterium | reverse complement strand
ACCGCCCTGGTGCGCACGATGGGCATGCTGCTGGCCCGCGCGAAGATCGGGATGAAAGATCCTGCATATGACATGCGGCGCCTCGTTCAGTTGCGCCGCATCAACCCGTGCCCGGCATGAACACCGGCAAACCAGCGAGCGGATCAAGCCGCAAGGCTGGAAGAAACGGACGCGAAAGGCGCCGCGCCGTGACAGAGGTGGGGCACCGGGCCGCCAACCGACAGCCTCCCTCCCGCTTCACGCCACAGGCACCGCTGCGCGGTCACGAAAATGGTCAAAAATCGAGGTGCCCCATAGTCATTCCCCACAAGTCGGTATCAAAAGCCTTCGTTGATCCCCTCAAATCTGTAAACAAGCCGCATAAGGCATTGTTATGGCCTTTGCGTCCAAACTCGTTATCATTGCGACTTCTTTTGGGCAATTGGAGCTAACTTGAACTTCCACGAGCCCCTTACTGATATAATGGATATAGTTGCCTAGCCCCTGCATTTATCAGGCGGTTTGATTGGTTCATTTCTGACGAAGGTGCCGCGCTTTCAAGCACCGGCAGTGATGACAGCCTTGTGGGAATTTCGAGCAGCGTGGCGGCGGTCAGCGAAGCGTTTGTGGATCTGATGGTGAGGGCTGGCTACGCGCCCCGCCTGGAACAGCACATGCCGTAGCCGTCTGCGGCCATCGCCAATTGCGCGCTTGTCCCGCATGGCTCCGCCGTTATGTGGAACTGGCGCGAGGCCTGCGCGCCTGTGACTGCCCAAGTTCCGGTATTTCAACGATCAGCATCGTGCTGGCGCAGCCGGACCGGTTCCGGGAGCGGAACGCAAGATGCTAGCAGTCCAAGCAAGGCTCTCTCCTGTGACGATGATTTCTTTGATCTCAAACTCTGTAATCTGGCGATCCGGCAGGTCCGTCAACCTCAGCATCCATGGCTTCAAACATATCGGCCGATCCCAGTTTCCCATGCGCCTTAATCTGCGCCAGAAACGGTTTTCGTGTCTCGGCGAGTTGCCGGCGCCGTGATGTCAAAGATCCGGAGAGACGGATCTTTTTCATATAGGAGGTGCGCCCGGCACCGGGCGAAAGGGCCATAAGCCGCGCAACGGATTCCTCCTATCCTGTCGGTTTTCGCCCGCGTGCCCTGGCGGGGGAAAAGGTTTGTTCGTGCTGGCGGCAATGGCGGCGTGACGATTCCAGGGACGCCCAAGTGCAGACTGCAGATTCCATTCCCGGTCACCAGTGTGGTCAAAACGAACCCGTGCGGAGACCGCGGGGTTGCCAGATCGACAAGCCGCGCATGTTTTACAGTGGTGTCGGGCAACGGCAATCACTGTCCGGCAGACAGATGTCCCGCCAATCGCGGCTGGCATTTATGCCGATGAACCAAACCGTGTGGTACCGCATTCATGCTCTCTCCCTTCCCCCCCCCCATGGTCCTGATCGACCACATTCAACTGTTCGGGACAATGGAGGGAGACGGTGCCGGCTCGCTAACAAATGTGGCCAAACCCACAAGGCTCACACGCCATACACCGCCCCCTCACCAGCCTCGGCCAAGGTCGCTGACCGGGCAGCATGAAAAAGTGAAGCTAGAGAAGGCTCCTTCTCTAGCTATGTCTGACTCTAATTTGCAGAACGGCTATCGCAACTTGACCAACGTGGGGCACCTTCGCAAAATGGCGCGTCCCGTGCTGATGCAGATGGACCTCTGGCTACATTTCTGACAGTGTTTAGAAAAATGCGTTCTGGAGGTTGTATGGCCGAGCAACTGATGTCTTTCGCGGCCTTTTGGATAACATACGTTAGCGCGTCCAAGCAAAATAAAGTGTAATTTCAGGAACTTGCCGGTGGTCGGTTTATCGCGCCGCTGAATTTAATGCGGGTTTGGCCGATAAGTTGATTCGGATCAGACCATGACGCACCCGGTCCGACAGCAAGATGGCAACATGATGACGCATGGACTTACCCCCGGCACAGGCCGCACCACCCGACGCGGTCGCGGTTTTGCATTTGTGTCGGGACTTTGTGCAGTAATCGTATCAGGCGTTTTCATGATCTCATCCCCAGTGTGCGCTCAAAAGAGTAATCCGGTAAGCAATTTGGGCGATTATGTAATTTCGGTTGGGGATGAGCTGCAACTGGATTTTCTGGATGATGAGCGTGATCCCTATCTTCTGCCCGTGGACAGCGGCGGAGGTGTGCAATTGCCGTTTCTCGGCACAGTCGAAGTCGCCGGGCTGGGCCTGCCACAGGCCCGCGAAGTGATCGCACGCAGCTATGTCGAACGCGAGATATTGATTGCCCCGCAATTGGATCTGTCAATCGTGACCTTGCGCGCTTTCTCGGTTCTGGGTGATGTTCAAACCCCCGGCTTCTTTGACTTTCGCGCCAATATCACTGTCGAAGAGGCCGTTGGAATGGCGGGCGGGCCTGCCCGTGTTGCGCTGGGCGAAGAGAACATCGCGCTTCAGCAGGCGGCCCTGCGCGGTGAATCGGCAAGCTATGACAGTGCGCTGTTGCGCGAAGCGGTGGTCGCCGCGCGGCTGCGCGCGCAACTGGAAGGTAAGGCGCAGATCGATCCAGGCAGCGTCAAGGTCGATGATATTATTGATTCAGACAGCAAGCTGATCACCTCGCTCATCGCGCAAGATGAAGAAATCATTGCGGCCGAGCAGGCCTATTTTGAATCCGAGCAGAACTTGCTGAAAGAGGCGGTCACGGATGTTACCCTTCAGATCGAGTTGACCAAGGAGCAGATCGTCGCGCAGACCGCGCAGATCGAAACCTATGACGCTGAACTGGAAAGTTCGGCAGAATTATCGGATCGCGGTCTGATCACGGCGCCGGTGCGGGCGCGGCTGCTGCGTCAGGTGGCGGATGAGGAGACGGCGCTGCTGCGTTTGCGCACCAATCTGGCCGCGACGCGCCGTGATCTGACCGGTCTGCGCCGCGAGCTGCTGGGCCTCGATTTCCGCCGGACACAGGCGTGGCGGCAGGAGTTGGCCGACTTGGGTGTGCGCACCGCGCAACTGCGCGCCAGCCGTGACTCCGTGGAAGAGCGGCTGGATTTGCTGGCGGATCTGGCCGGGCGCGAGGTAGGTGCGGATGCCAAGATGAAAGTGACTTATTTTCTGCGCCGTCGCACGGACGACATGCAGATGGTAACGCGCGCCGTCAAAGCCACCGATACGCTCATGCCCGCCGATGTGCTGATTGTGCACATCGAACGCCGCAGGCGTACTTCCGGGCAGGTGGGGCAGATAGCCGAATGACCCGCGAGCCGCGTCAGACCCAGCCGCCCCGCGCAACCGAGAGCGGAGGCATCGAACTGAGTGCCATCTTTGGCAGCTTGCGGCGTAGCAAGTGGTTGATACTGGGATGTATCCTGTTTGTGACGGTTGCTACATACGCCGCGTTGCAGAACGTGCGCCCCAGCTATGATGCCTATGTCGAGGTACTTTTGAATACCCGGCAGGAACGTGTGGTTGGTGTGGAACAGGTCATCTCGGATCTGAATGTCACCAACTCCGTCGTTGCGGGTGAAATTGCGGTGCTGCGCTCAAACCTGCTGCTGGGGCAGGTGGTGGACGATCTCGACCTGATGCAGCATCCTGACTTCAACCCATTCAAGATCAACGAGCCGGGCCGTCTTGGCCGATGGATCGACTCGCTGCGTGCTTTGATCCTCGGCACACCCAAAGCGCCGGATGAGCCGATGCCCGAAGTCGAGCGTGACGAGAAGGGGGGGCTGAGCGCGGAGGCCGCGCGCAATCTCGTGATCTGGCAACTCCGTCGCAATCTGAGCGTGTACCAGAGCGGGATTTCCTACGTCATTTCGCTGTCGATGCGCGCGCATGACCCGGAAATCGGCGCCGCCATCGCCAATGCCGTGGCGGAACAGTATATCAGCGATCAGCTTCACACCAAACAGGCGGCGACGCAGCGCGCCATCGCATGGCTGGATAACCGGCTGGTCGAACTTGAACGCCAGCTGCGTGATGCCGAGGATGCTGTGGTTGAATTCCTTGCCCGGCAAGTCTTGGACGAGGGCGGCGACAAGAACAGTATTGATCAGCAGTTGGCTGAAATGAACCGTTCGATTGTCATTGCACGCGACGAGCGCGCCGCTGCCGAGGCCAGGCTGGATTATGTGCGCCGCCTGATGGCCGAGGATGGCCCCGAGGGCGCGGCAGCGGCGCTTGACACGCCGCGACTGACCAGCCTTGACACCGAGCTGGCAACGCTGACGCGCCAACGCGCGCAGTTGGCCACGCGATTGGGGCCGCAGCATCCTCAAATGCTGGCATTCGGGCTGGCGCTGGGTGATCTGACGCGCGACCGTATCGCCGCGATCCGCGCAGGCATTGCCGAACTCGAGGCGGTGGCAGAGCAGGCCCGCGGGCGCGAGGAGGCGATCAAGCGCGATATCATTGCGGCTCAGATGCAAAAGGTCGAGTTGTCGCGCTCCTCTGTGCGCCTTAGCCAGATGGAGCGATCGGCCAGCGCAATGCGGCAGGTTTATGAAAACTTCCTTGCCGGATTTCAGGAAACGACGCAGCAACTGGAATTTCAGCGCGCCGATGCGCGGATCATTACCGCCGCGCAGCCTGCGCTGGCACCGAGCTGGCCACGGGTCAAGCTGATCATGATCGTGGCGCTGACCTTGGGTGCCATCCTCGGAGTGGCGGCCGCGCTGGTGCGGGAGGCTTTGGATCGCAGCGTGCGCAACGCGGCAGAACTGACGCGCATGACGGGGCTGGCTGTCCTGAGCGTCCTGCCCAAGGTCCGGATTCGGGACCGCGGGACAAACTGGCAACTGGCGCGCCTGCAGCAGCCGAAGGTGTCCGCCTATGGGGAAGGTCTGCGATTGTTGCGCTTTGGCCTGATGAATACGGCAGTAGGGACACCGCCGCGCATTGTGCTGATGACTGGCGCGGATTGGCGGGTTGGATGCTCGACCGCCACGCTGGGCCTTGGCCGGGCAATGACGGCGGTGGGCCTGCGGGTTGTTCTGCTGGATGCCAATTTCCGCAGACCAGCGCAGGCGGACCTTCTGGGGCTGACGCCGCAACTGCCGGGAGTGGCCGAATACCTGTCCGGCACCGCATCGCTGGACGAGATCATCATCACTGATGTTGAACCGGGGCTGAGCGTTATCCCTGCCAGCCCCGGCGAGACCAGCCCCGCCGACCTGATTGCAACACCGCAATTCGGCGAATTGCCCGAAAGGCTTGCACAGATATACGACGTGGTGCTGATCGATGCGCCGCCCGCCACGGGCCTTGCCGATACCACGATCCTGACCGGATTGGCCGATGCCACTTTGTTGATTGTGCGCAGCCATCGCACGCGCGCTGCATCGGTCATGGCGGTGCTGGATGCGCTTGAAGGAGCGGGAGGCAATGTTGTCGGACTGGTGCTGTCGCATGGTGTCGGCGGATCAGGCGCGCGCGGCGGTGCCCGCGCTCCGGCACGTGCGGTGGGTGGAGAAGGTCATGTTCATGTCTGACGTGCGCGCGCTGCCGCCGCCGCGCCGGGTGGCGTTGATTCATTACTGGCTGATCAACATGCGTGGCGGCGAGCGGGTGCTTGAACAGATGCTGCACCTTTACCCGGAGGCGGATATTTATACCCATGTTGTCGATCCCGCACGCATCAGCCCAGCCCTGGCCGCACGCCCGATCACGCAGACATTGGTGGGGCAAATGCCTTTTGCGCGGCGCCATTATCAGAAATACCTCGCCCTGATGCCGCGCGCATTGGAAGAGCTGGACCTGTCGGCCTATGATCTGGTCCTCAGCTCGGAATCCGGCCCGGCCAAGGGGGTCATTGCACGGCCCGAGGCCACTCATCTGTGTTACTGCCATTCACCGATGCGCTTTATCTGGGATCATTACCCGGCCTACCGTGCCGGCCTTGGCGGGCTGAAACGACAGTATTTCTCACATTTGACGCATCGTTTACGGCAATGGGATGTCAGTTCGGCGGCGCGGGTGGATCGCTTTGTTGCCAATTCGCGTTTCATTGCCGGACGGATTCATCGTGTTTATGGCCGCGAGGCGGCGGTTGTGCATCCGCCTGTAGATCTGGGGTTATACAGCCTCGGCGGGCCCGAAGGCACGCCGCAGAGCGCGCGCGGCTATTACCTCTTTGTGTCCGAACTGGTCGCTTACAAGCGGGCCGATCTCGCAATCGAAGCGTTTCGCGGGCTGGACCTGCCGCTGAAGGTGGTGGGGCGGGGTGAAGAATTTGCGCGCCTGTCGCGCATTGCGCCGCCCAATGTGGAAATGCTTGGCCGGGTAGACGATGCAGCGCTGGCCGGGCTTTATCGCGGGGCGCGCGCATTGGTATTTCCGGCACAGGAGGATTTTGGTATCGTCCCGGTCGAGGCGATGGCCTGCGGTACGCCCGTTATCGCTTATGGCAGGGGCGGCGCGCTGGATTCAGTTGTCGACGGGGTGAGCGGGATGTTCTTTGCAGAGCAAAGTGCAGAGGCGCTGCGCGATGCGGTGCAGGAATTCGATGCAAAGCGCGGCGGCTTCGATCCTGCCGTCATCGCCCGCCATGCCCGCAGCTTTGGCGCAGAACGCTTCCGGCGCGAACTCTCGACCGAAATCGAAACTACACGCAAGCTTCAATCGGCACGCTTCTCCGCGTCATGAGCCTGCACCGGCAGGATCAGAGCCGAGCCGTTCATGCCCCCAAAAAAGACGCTGTTCACGGCAATACGGGGAAGGGTGGCCAGATAGTTCGGCCCTTTGGTATTGAGATTGCGTTCCAGCCGAGGAAAGCTGGCCGAACTCAGGTGCAGGCCGATTTGGTGGCCAGCTTTGATCTGATACGCGATGGGGGCGAAAGCGACGGTTACTGTGACGGTTTTGCCCGGTACCAGCGGCATCGGCGCATCAAACCCGTCCCGATAGCGCAGCCGCAACGCGCCCTGCTGGATGGTCAGCCTCTCGCCATCCGGTCCGATATCCAAGAGGATGGCGACCAGATCGGTATCGGGCGCATCCGAGGCAAAAGCGATCTCGGCCCGTATGTCCCCGACGATGTTCATGGCTTCTGTCAGCGGTTCCGAGGCAAAGCTAAGCACATCGGCGCGCGGGTCATTGGCGCGCTGATCCAGCGGCCCGGCGGGCAGATCCAGCCCGCCGGTGCAGCAGATCGGCCCGCCGATGGAAGGGGTCGGATCATTGGGGTCATAAGCATATTCGGCGCTTCCCGGAGCCGCCACATTCTGGCTGAGCGTGCCGCCTTGCCCAAGATAAAACCGCGTCTCGGATACATCTGCCGGTGGCCAGTGTGCGGCGCTTTCCCACCGGTCCGCGCCAAGCAGGAAATAGGTGTATTGCGCCAGATCGGGCAGGGGGGCGCCGCGCAGCCAGTGATCCAGCCAGCCGCGATAGATCGCGTCGTAATCCAGCGCGCTTTCCGGCGAGACGGGCAGATCGCCGACGCGGCCATAAATGAACGGCGCATCAACGGCACAATGCAGGCCGGGGCCGATCAGCACATGTTGATGATCGCGCGCCACATCGTTTACAGCATTCTGCCGCATGAGTGCCGCCGCTTCAAAAGTGCCGCGAACGGCAATGTCGTGCCATGTATTGACGTGCAATGCGGGAGCGGCAAAGCGATCCTGCGCGGTGAGGTAGCCAAGATCGCGCCAGTAGGCAGGGTCTTCGAAATGGCTCAGGAAATCCTCGTAATCGGTCGGGTCATCACGGTGGCGCGCAACCAGAGTGCCCGAGGGCAGGTCGGTGATGACCTCCGCCGGGTCCACGCCTGCCTCCTGCATCTGCGTGCGTGTTTTACCGCCCGCCGCAGAGAACCAGCCATAGGCGGCGGCAAGGTTCGGGATACCGCCCTCGAACAGGCCGAAATAGCCGCGCGATGCGCCGCCGGTGCCGATCGCGCCGCCTGCGCCTTCGGCAATCATGGCGCGCAGATGCGGATTGCCCGCCTTGGCCTGCATCAGCTGCACCTCGCCCAAGGCCGAGCAACCGGCAGTGGCAATACCGCCATCCGACCATTCCTGCGCCGCGATCCAATCCATCGTTGCTGCGCCATCTCCGGCCACATGCGCGTAGGGCGCGAACACCCCGTCCGAGCCATAGCGCCCGCGCAGATCCTGCACGACGACGGCATAACCCGACGGGCCAAAGGCGCGCACCCACCACAAGGCACCCTCGAAATCATCCTTGCCATAGGGCAGACGGATCAGGAGCGTTGGCACCGGGGCGTATGCCTGTTTCGGCAGGTAGATGTCAGTAGCAAGGCGGACGCCATCCGGCATCGGAATCATCACATCGCGTTGCCGATCCATCCCGGCGGCAAGAACCTGCGCCTTGAACGTGCCGCCTTGCCAGAGCGCGCGCAGCCGGTCGCGCTGACTGACCGCAAGCAGCGACATGATGCCCAGCAGGCAGGCCAGAAAGATGAGGCGCGGGCCCGTCATCGCGCAGCGGATGCCGGGCAATGAGCATACCGGTCGATCTCTGGCGTTGGCGGCTGATCGATCCGGACCCGCGCGCGCTGTCGGCAGACGAACATGCGCGCGCGGCACGTTTCGTCTTTGCCCGCGACCGGGATCGCTATATCGCCGGCCGCGCGCGGCTGCGGAATATTCTTGGCCAGTATCTGGGCCGGGCGCCGGGCGATATCGTGTTTCACTATGGCCCCTATGGGCGGCCCGAGGTCGACGGGATCGGCTTCAACCTTGCCCATACGGGCGACACCGCGCTTCTGGCGGTGGCGACAGGCCCGGTGCTGGGAGTGGATATCGAAGCACCCCGCGCGATCTCGATGGACGTCGCCGAAGCGCATTTTTCCAAGCCCGAGATCGCCGCATTGAAGGCCTTGCCGCGAGAGCAGCAGATCGATGGCTTCTACCGCTGCTGGACGCGAAAGGAGGCTTATCTGAAGGCCAGGGGCACCGGAATTTCCACGGATCTGGCAAGCTTTGCCGTCACGCTTGGCCCTGCTGAGCCACCCCGCCTGCTCACCTGCGCCAGCGGTGACGCGGATGTATGGAGCCTGTATCACCTTGCCCCTGCGCCGGGCCTTGTCGGGGCGCTTGCCATCCGCTCGGCCGGGCAGGCGGTGATGCTGAACTGGCGCAACTAGACCGAACACAGGAAGCAATCCTCTATCTCGATCGTGCCCTCCAACGCCGAGAGGTCCAGCATCATGGCGACCTCGCCATAGCCCGCGGGCACCCGCCCATCCAGCGCCGAGGCGGGGTGGGTGTTGGCGGTGTTATTCGTATATTTCTGCCAGTCCTTGGTCACATCCACCGGCCAGCTATCGCCAATATGCGCGCGCACATCGCCGTTGAAAGCCTGCAATATCACCTGCACCCGCCCCGGTGTGTCGCTGCGCAGACGTAAGGAGAGGCCCAATTCGACCCCTGCCGGAGCACGGCCAAACAGCCAGATATAGCGATGAGTGGGCGATACCTTGAAGCTGTCCGTGGCGGTGGGGAACCGCGCGAATTCCCCGGTGGCTGTGGCGCTGACCCGCAGGTCGTGCGGCAGCGGGCCCAGCAGGTTGCGCGTGCTGTCGAACTGCACGATGGGCGCCATATGGCGCGGTCGCGATCCGCGCATCAGCGCCGTATCCAGCCGCCCCGGCCCGCCTGCGAGCGCGCCGCTTTGGCTGCGCAAGTTATAGATTGATACATTGCGCATCGACGCAACCGCACCGCGCGATCGTAGTTCGAATATGTGATCGCAAAGGTTGCCCTGCTCAAACCCCGAACCCGTCACCATGAACGAGCCACCCTCCAGCGAGACAGTGCCGCGGCCCAGATCAAACAGCGGCTTGTCCGCAGCTTTGGGGCGGTTCACCTCAAGATGGCAGCCATGCAGGGTCAGCCGCCCGGCACCGACAAGGACCTGATCGACAAAATCAATTGCCGTGCCGAACATGGCGACTTCGGCATCATTATTGAGCACGGCGATTCGCCCGCCGTCAATGACGCATCCATTGAGCGAAATCAGCTCGCCTGCGTCACTGAGGCCGCCAAGAAAGTGGAACCCCACATCGCAGGCGCAGCGCAGGCTGGTAAAGCGGATCAGATAGGAGCGGTGCGAAAAGACAAAACCGGTCTGGAACCCCCGCACCGTCACATCGCGCAGGTCATAACGGGATGAGCGCGACTCGGCCAATGTCTCGAACCGCAGACCATGCAGCGCCGTGCCGGTTCCGGGACCTTTGACTTCGATGCCGGTCATCCATTTGTGACCATATTGCGCGCTTGACCCATCGGTGGCGATCAGGATGCATTCGCGGATACCCTGCGCCTCGACCGTCAGGCTTTTGATGCGAACTGCGGCGTCTGTTCCGAGCGTCAGGCGGGCTGAGGGCAGCGGGCCCTCGACTTCGAAATCATACTGGCCGGGGGCGGTGACCGTGATGCTGCCCGACGCGGTATCTTTTGGTTCTCCGAGGGACACTTTCAGCGCAGGAAAGTCGCTGTTGCCCGATAGCGCCTCTACCACCAGCGAGACGCGATAGCGGCCCTCCAGCGGCAGTGGCAACTCGTGGATCAGGGATGTTTCTTCTCCCTCGTCGCGCAGGAATGCCCCGTCTTCGCGCCGCCAGCCGACATCGTCTGCAAGGTCATCCAGCGTTGCGACCGGCGGCTCTTGCGCTGGCTCTTGCATGGCCGAGAAATTAAGCACCGCTCCCGCGCCTTGCAATGCAATCCGCGTCGGGTCGATCACCAGCCGCGTCAGGCAGTTATAGCGCGCGGCGCCCAGCTCGATCGCAAAAGGGCCGTAATGTACCGCATGATCGATGGCGCGTTGAATTCGAAGCGCGTCATCAGGGCCATCCGCAGTCTCGGCAAACCACGCCGGGTGCAGTGCGCCTGCGAAATTGCTGCGCAGCCAGTGCTGCCCATCCGCGCCGGTAATGCGCAGGATGCCGTCAGCCTCGCCTTCTGCGAGAGCGGTCTCGAACCAGCCTTGACCGGCGATGAAGACTGGCGACGCCGATGCAGGGGTTTCAGCAAGCTTGCCAAGCTGGGGCAAGGCCGAGACGGCGGCATTGGCCGGTCTGGCCGAAATGCCGCCCAATGCCGCAGCGGCCGCCCCCGTCGCATATATCACTGCGCGCCTTGAAATCATCTTGCTATCCTTCTTGCGGTATTCTGTGCCGGTGCCGCGTGCTCTTCTTGCGCCACATCCTGATCCCGTATCTTGCTGTAAAGCGCAGCATGATCGGCAATCCACCCCTGCATGTCATGACCAAGATTGCCGCCGTCATTGCGCGCGGTCTGTGCCAGCCGGGCGATCAGCGCGTCGTCGTTCAGGGCCCGCTTCAAAACTGCACCCAGTGCCGCGACATTGCCATGTGAGAAGGGCAAGGCCACGCCCTTTGCCACCAGTTCGGGCGCGGCCAGAATCGCATCCGACAGGATCAGCGGCACGCCCGTTGCTGCGGCCTCGAAGGCGGCAAGGCAGAAAGGTTCTGGGCTCTGGGTGCCGATGACGACGGCGCGGATGGTCTGCAGGTGATGGCCAAGCGTGGCGCGGTCGGTCCAGCCATGAAACTTGTGTTCAGGATAGCTTTCGCTGAGGCTGCCCAGATCCTCACCGCTGCCGAAAAAATCCACCTGCACGCTCAGTCTGCGCCCCGCCTCGGCCAGGTCGAACACGCCCTTGAGGCGCTGGATCTGCCCGATATGCGCCAGCCGGCGCTGTTTTTCCGGCGCGGCGGCAAGCGTGCCGAAGGGCGTCACCGGATTTGGAATGGCAACCATATGCCGGGGCCGGATCGCGCGGTTCAGCCAAGGGCGCATTGCCGGATGGATCATCACGAAATGCGCCTCGGACAGATGCGGGCGCAACTGCCCCAGCAGCACCTGTTGGCGCGCAGAACGCCAGAGCTTGTGCGCATAGCTCCGCTTGTCGCATTGCGTGGCAAGGCAACTGGCCGAGAGCGGTATGCGCGGGCAGGGCACGGCGCGCGGATAGTCCAGATAGGTGCCATTCGGACAGGCGAGAAAAAAGTCGTGTGCATGGATCACGCAGCGCCGCGCCAGTGGTGCCAATGCGCTGAATATGGCAGGCGACAGGATGTTCGACCAATTGTGCAGGTGATAGATCGTGCGCGGTGTGTCGTGCACGCGGATCCAGTCCTGCACCTGCTTTGCGGCCGCCCTGTTATAGAGGCCGCGCATCGCTGCCGCACCACTGCGCCCCTCCAGCAGACGCTGCCCGCCAAGCGTGACTGCCTCGACGCCCGGTGGCCAGTCGCAGCCGCCCGCGTCGCCGCAGATATAGGTGACGCGCTCGCCACGGGCGGACAGCCCCCCCGCCAATGCCGTCGCAAGATAGCCCGCGCCGCCTTCGGCTGAAGAAAAATCGTTGAGAATGACAACCCGGTCAGCTGCGTCCATTGTTTCTGCTTTCCAGGTCGAGCACCCGCAGCGGATCGATCCGGCCGCGTATGAGGTCAGCGAGCGCCAGCAGATTGCCGTGCAATCTGCCTCGGCGGTCGACCCACGGCTCCGACCAGAGCGATTTTGCAAGGTTGGCCGCGATATTGCGTGAGATCAGCCGCGCCGCATGTCTGCGCTGCATGGTGGCGCGCCCGATCAGGTAGATGGGATTCGCCACTTGTGAATATCCCAGCCGTACACCGCTGGTGCGCCCGCCCTTGATACCCAGATGGACACCGCGCAGCGCCATCGCCTTGACGCAGCGGCCATAAGCAGCAGCGCGGCGCGAGAAATCCACATCCTCGAGCCACGCATAGAGCGGCAGCTGCTCGTCAAAGCGCAGCCCGTGCGTACGGATCGGCGCACAGCGAAATGCCATGTTGCAGCCATAGCCATTGTTTACATCGATCAGGTCACTCAGATCCGGGCAAGGCTCATCCATAGCGCGATCGAGTATCGTCTGCGCCTGCGGTGGGGTCAGGCCGGCATTGCCGATTCCGTCGGCCAGCACATCGCCAGTGACAATGCCAATGCTGGGCTGCGCCGACATCAATTCTTCCAACCGGCACAGAAAATCAGGGGCCATCATGAAATCGTCATCGAGGAAAAGCACGACATCCTCATCCCCCAGCGCGTCGAGTACCGCGTTGCGCTGCCGCGGAAGGCCGCGTCCGCCATAAATGATGTCGATCCGGGCCGGCCTGTCGCTGAGAATCGACGGGTCGACATCATCGAAGCTCGTCGCGGAGATGATGGTGCGGTCCGGTTGGCGCGTCTGCCGGGCGAGATCGCGAATGGCATGCCCCAATATTTGCGGTCTTCCGACGGTCGCGATAGCCACCGCAATCTTCAAAGCACATACTCCTTGGCACGGGGACCGGATTCAAATTGTGTCGGTCTAAGGAAGGCCGTTCCCGGAAAATCTTCCCCTGATTCAATACAGCCAGAGCATGCCGTCGTCGAAAAGCGACAGTGGCGCACATGACCAATTTTTCTTATACTTTAGTCAGCATTTTTCAAGCAATATCCAAAAACAAGGGAGGACGGACAAACCTGGGTTAGCTTTAAGTACATTTACGGCTCTGATGATGTGACCGCCCCCCC
>JAUNVT010000088.1 GCA_030540655.1 Rhodobacterales bacterium | reverse complement strand
CTCTGGAAGGCCGCTGGACACGTTTGCGACCTGTTCAGCGAAGGGGAATGCTACAACTTCTTTCAAGGCCGCCAGATACAGAACCGATTGAACGCGACACGCTCTCAAAGCGCGCGCTCAGCCGCGTGTTCAGGAATGAAAAATCCCGGTTATCCCCTGATCGCGCGCAACATCAATGCGACAGATCTTCTGCGCGCTTGAATGCGGGGCGCGCGCTACACCGGGCGAGATAGGCTTGCAAGCCAGGATGGCTATCGAGGCCGTTGACCTGCGACGCTATCCATACCGAATATCCCAGATGACAATCTGCGCCCGAAAAGCTGCTGAGCAGCCATTCGCTCTCCTTCATCCAATCATGCAGGATTTCAAGGTCATGCTGGAGCCGCTGCATCTCACGAGACGTCTCGGGAGGCGTGGCAGGCTGAAGGATACGCCTGTTTACCGCCGCCGCATGATTCACAAGGGTCTCACCGAAATGCAACCAGTCGAGCCAGCCCACACGCCCTTTTGAGCCCGGCGCGCGCCACAGATCCGGAGCGCGGGTTTCACATAGCCACTCCGTCATTGCTCCGGTTTCATGCATCTTCGCATCGCCATCCTGCAGAGCTGGCACACGCCTGATCGGTGCCAACGCTTCGTCAAGGGAAAGCTCCTTTTCCACGACTTCAAGTTTGTAATCGCAGCCTATTTCTTCCAACAGCCACAGAATGCGCATGGAGCGGGACCGCGGGATGTGGCGAAGATGAAGAACAGTCATACCGATGTCCCTTGGTTACCCTATGGCAGAAAAGATTATCCGCTTATGGAGGCGCCGCCCCATGCCTTATTCACAAGTGCGGCAGCACGGGCGGTGCGTTTTCATGCAATTGTCTCAGCGCGCAAATGTTAACACCCGGCTTTGCGTGACCAGCATATCCAATGGCTGATCCGTCGGTTCGATCGGCAGCTCATCAGTTTCCTGCTCATCAAAGGCAAACCCGACAGCCAGAGTCGGGCGTCGGCTGCGCAAAAGCTCCAGCGTGCGGTCAAAAAATCCGCCGCCATATCCAAGACGCCCCCCGGCCGCGTCGAACGCAACCAACGGGACGATGACAAGTTCCGGCTCAAAATACTCCAGGTTTGCCGGAACAGACGCTCCGAACGTGCCCTTGACGAGTTCGGTATCGGGCGTCCATTGCGCAAATTTGAGCGGCAATCCGTGATCCACAATAACCGGCACTCCGACAGTGCCGCGCTTCGCAGCATCTGCCATCGCGGGGCGCGGATCGATTTCCGTGCGGATCGGCAAATACCCTGAGATCGGCATGCCGGGGTACCGCGCCAGAATTTCACACAGATGGGCGGCAGCCGCATCTCCTGCGCCTTTATGAGCCGTCTCGCGGCGTGCAAATGCAGCCTTTCGGGCTGCATTTTTCCGTTCGATAAGATCTTTCATATGGAATTGAACCCCTTGATCTGTGCAAGATAAGTCAGTCGCGTTACGCTTGGAGCGCTGCTTCACGCGGCCAATGGCGCAGTTTTCCGCAAAGGCCGATAAAATCGGCCACGGTATCGGCCGTCAGCTTGATCATGCCCTCATCCATGGCCTCCACGCCTGCCGCCTTGATCAGTGGCTGAGCGGCGCCCGTCCATCCGATGAACTTGGCATGGGCGAACGCGTCGCTCACGAAATCCTTGGAGGGTTTGTCCTTGGCCAGCCGCTCACCTTCCGCCTCCGAGAAGACCAGTGCCACAGCGTCAAACAGTACCGATGGACCGCCGTCGATCTTCTGGTCTGCCGGTTTGAGATTGCCGTCCGACAATTCAGCGCCCGTGATGTGCGGAGCAACGATAGCGACCAGCGCGCCTTGGGCGGTGAATGCCTTTTCCAGCGCCGCCACCAGATCCGCATCAGCCCCGTCGCTGACGTAAATGCCCAGCTTGCGCCCGGCAAAGCTGTCCGGCCCATTCTTGAGGATGCTGAGCGCATCGGATGCAGGAAGATCGGTGATCGGCGCACGGGCAGGCTTGGCCGCTTCCGGCATCTTGGTGACTCCCAGCCCCTTGGCCACGGCCTGCGCCAGATCATCATGCACGTTCATCAGGTGCGACAGCATTCGAAGCCGGATATGCGCGTGCTCGCATTTGGACAGCTCGAACGTGTAGCCCGCGGCGATATGGCGTTGCTCGGTCTGGGTCTGGCTGATCCAGAACTGGCGCGCCTGGCTGTAATGATCGGCAAAACTTTCCGAACGCACGCGCTGCTTTGTCCCCTGCACCTGATCGGGATAGCTGGCAAAGCCAATTTCCGGGTTTTCCCGCGGGCCGCCATCTTCACCCCAGCTATTGGGCTCGTAATTGGCGCGCCCTTTCGGGTTGTGCATCGCCATATGCCCGTCTTGCTGAAAATGGTTCACCGGGCATTTCGGCGCATTGATCGGGATATGGGTAAAATTCGGCCCACCCAGCCGCTTGATCTGCGTATCCAGATAGGAAAAGTTGCGCCCCTGCAAAAGTGGGTCATTCGTATGATCAATGCCCCGGACGATATTCTGCGTGCAGAAAGCGACCTGTTCGGTTTCGGCGAAGAAATTATCGACATTTGCATCGAGCGTCAGCGTGCCGATCAGCCGCACCGGCACCTGCTCTTCGGGAATTATCTTGGTTGCGTCCAGAATGTCGAACTCGAACGCATCCGCGAACGCGTCATCGAATACCTGAATGCCCAAGTCCCATTGCGGAAAATCTCCCGCGTCTATTGCATCCCACATGTCGCGGCGATGGAAATCAGGGTCCGCGCCGTTGATCTTGACCGCCTCGTTCCAGACCACCGATTGCAGGCCCTGACGCGGCTTCCAGTGAAATTTCACGTAATGCGATTCGCCTTCGGCATTGATCAGCCGAAAGGTATGAACGCCGAAGCCTTCCATGAACCGGAACGAGCGCGGGATCGCACGGTCCGACATCTGCCAGACCGTCATGTGCACCGCCTCCGGCGAAAGCGAAATGAAATCCCAGAAATTGTCATGCGCCGATTGCGCCTGTGGGAAGGCCCGGTCAGGCGCCGGTTTTACCGCGTGGACAAGGTCGGGAAACTTGATCGCGTCCTGAATGAAGAAGATCGGAATGTTGTTTCCAACCAGATCCCAGTTCCCTTCCTGCGTATAGAATTTCGTCGCAAAGCCACGCACATCGCGCGCAAGGTCAAATGACCCCTTGTTGCCCGCCACGGTAGAGAAACGCGTGAAGGTGGGGGTTTTCTCTCCCACGCGCTGAAAAATATCGGCACAGGACAGTTCGGGAATGGCTTCAGTCAGCTCAAAATGTCCGTGAATGCCATAACCGCGCGCATGGACAACACGCTCAGGGATGCGTTCGTGATCGAAGTGAAAGATCTTCTCGCGCATCACATGATCTTCGAGCAGGACCGGCCCGCGCGGTCCCGCCTTCAGCGAATTCTGGTCGTCGGCAATGGGGCCACCCTGCGCAGTGGTCATCGTGCTGTCGCGGTCGGTTGTCTGTTGGCGCGGCGCGCCACCCTGGTCGAGTTTGTTGTCGTCGCTCATGGGCCCGTTCCTCGTGGCTGCAAACTGTGGCTTGATACAGCCTGAACCGCACAGCGCGAAATTTGTTCCCTGCCATGGCGCGTTGAGTTCGGTGCGGGCTTGACGAGGAGGTGACACCCGTTGACGCAGCTACCGGGCAAGTTTCGGTTGTAGGAACACGTGCCTTACTGATACTTCAGGCTCGCCTCATGTAGCGTCTTGCTGATCAGGCTTGCCGCATATGGTTTGGCTAGGAATGTCGCGCCCTCTGGCATCGCTGTTTTCTGGATTCCTATATTGCCCGATGCGATGATGATCACAACCGGTGGCCACCCGTCTCTGATATGCGCCGCAAGCCTCAGCCCGTCCATCGATCCGGGCAATTCGACGTCAGTGAACAGAATTCCGATATCACCATGCCGTTCCATCAGCTTGACTGCAGCATCGGCCGTACCTGCCTCATAGGTCTTGTAGCCTGCGTCCTCAATGATATCGACAACATCCATCCGGATGAGGATCTCATCTTCCACTACCAGGACGGCAGGTGTGTTTCTGGCTGGTGAAGACATCGCTGCCTCAATTCTGATCGGTATTCGGAGAGACGCTGAAATCAGAGCGTCAGCCCAGTGTGTGGTGCTACAAGCCTGAACTTCAAACCTGCGGGCTCGTAGGTGAGTTCCGCCACGCCGTTGAAATAACCTGCCAGTGCCTGTTTGATCATGCGGCTTCCAAAACCACTGCGCTTCGGTTTCTGCACGGGAGGACCGCCGCTTTCCGTCCAGCCAAAATGAAAGCTCTGCTCATCGTCGTCCGCAATGCCCCATTCAACACCGATCTTGCCGCCCTCTGCTGAAAGTGCCCCGTATTTGGTAGCGTTCGTGGAAAGCTCATGCAACGCCATGGTAAGAGCGAGCGCCTGTTTCGAGCCGATCGGCAGATCAGGGCCGCCCATCGCAAAACGGCCCTCGCCCGTGCGGTGAGGGGCAAGGGCCGCTCTGACGACTTCATTTATCCGGGTTTCTGTCCAGTTTGCATTGATCAACTGGTCATGCGCACGCGCCATCATGCCGATACGGGACTGGATCGACGCCTGGGCATCTTCCATGTTATCGGCTTGCCGAAGTGTCTGAGATACCATCACGTTCACCATCGCAAGCGTGTTCTTGACCCGGTGATTCATTTCCCCCAGCATCAGCTGGCGTTGCTGCTCCGCCATCTTGATTTCGTGTATGTCCGTGCAGCTTCCATACCAACGCAGGATCGTTCCATCCTCATCCCGAACCGGCTGCGCACGCCCCAGAACCCAGCGATACTCCCCTGAATGATGACGCAACCGGTATTCAACCTCGTAAGGCTCGCCCGTTTCCAGACTGTGCCGCCACACGGCCCAGGCATTTTCCTGATCATCGGGATGGAACATGTCGTTCCACCCCTCGCCGTAGGTCGCGCCTTCGGGAACGCCGGTGAAATCATGCCATCTTTGATTGTAGTAATCATGGTAGCCATCAGGCCGGGTCGACCAGATCATCTGATCAACGGAATCTGCAATGGCGTGAAATTTCGCCTCGCTTTCGTAAAGCTGTCGCTCGCGAAGCTGCAACTCTTCCATGCGTCTGCGGGCATCGTGCTGGCGACTTCGGGCCGTAAGGGCAGACCGCACCGAACGCAGAAGTTCTTCGGCGTGGAGAGGACGGGAAAGCAGCACCGCGTTCTGGAGCGCATCCATTTGCCGCGCCGCCTCATCGCTCCGATGCCTGACCGTGCCATTCGAAAGCACGATGAACGGCACGTCCGACCATGATGGCTGCGCCGCGAGCGCGTCGTGCAGGCTTCCGGTCCCGGATTGGCTCAACGCTTCCTCGGTAATTAAGACGGCACCGATACGGTTGTAAATAACGGCCGCCAGTTCCTTCAGATTGGTGACGATAACCGCGGGTATGCCGTCCTTTTCCAGAAGCTGAGCCGCCACGGATGCGTCGCGTCCGCGCGGCGCAAGGACAGCAACCGAGGACAGGATGTCCGGTGATGCGTCCTCGTCCGGATCAGCGGGAGCCGCCTTTTCATTCACGGATCTTTCGCCTCGTCAGCGGGATCAAACGGCAGCAGATCGCCGTTCGTCGGCGTATAGGTGGGCGAGCCTGACAGGATCCCGGAGAAGCTTCGGATCGGCGCACCGATCCGGATTCCGTTTTTGCCTATCATGAATTCCCGGATGCTGCGCTCGTGATCCGACGTGCGCGTCTTTATGACGGCAATGGATTTGCGGACCTCGCCGCTGGCCTCGAAAAACCGCAGCATCAAAACAGTGTCGGCCAGATAGCTGATATCAATGTCGGTGCGTAATTCTCCCGTCACCCCGTGCTGGCCAAGGATCATCAGCGAGACGATCCCCTGCCGCGCAAGATAGCTGAGCAACTCGTGCATCTGGAGGACGAGGAAATTATCGCTCGGCATGGCGTGCAGATATGCGTTCAGGCTGTCGATCACGACGACGCTGACGTCATTATCCTCGACTGTGGATCGAACCGCGCTTGCAAATTCCCCCGGCGAAAGTTCGGCCGGATCGATCTGGCGGATCTCAAGCAGGCCGCTGTCGAGGAACGGCTGCAGATCCATGTCCAGCGCCTTGGAACGGATCATCAAGGTGGCGAGGCGTTCATCAAACAGAAAGAAGGCCGCCTTTTGCCCGCGCTTCAGCGCCGCGATCATGCAGCGCACCGACGTCGTCGTTTTACCCACACCGGCTGGCCCGGCCAGAAGCGCGGTTGTCCCGGGGAAAAGACCGCCGCCCAAAAGCGCATCCAGCTCTGCCAGACCCGTTGTTACGGGAGCCGTTGGAAAGCTGCGCTGGTGACTGGCGGCGATCAGGCGGGGATAGACGCAGATGCCCCCCTTTTCGATGGTGAAATCGTGATAACCGCCGTGGTATTTAAGACCGCGCATCTTGACCACGCGCAGGCGCCTCCGTTCCGAGCCGAAATCGTTCGCCAGTTGTTCAAGCGAGATGACACCATGCGCAATGGAATGCAATTGCAGATCACCGGGCTCGGTCGTGCGATCGTCCAGCATCAGGACGGTGCAGTTCCTGCGGGCAAAAAAATGTTTGAGCGCCAGAATCTGGCGGCGATAGCGCAGCGGGTTCTGGGCCAGAAGCCGCAGTTCCGAAAGACTGTCCAGAACAACGCGCGCCGGATCCGCCTTTTCCACCAGTTCGATGATTCCGCGCACCGTTTCGCCAAGCTCGACCTCGCTTGGATGCAAAAGCGTCTGCTCGTGGTCAAAGCCGAATTCATCTTCGGCGACCATCTCAAACAGCTCGATCCCGTCCAGCGTCCAGTCATGCGATGCGGCAACCGCCGTCAGCTCGTCCACGGTTTCGGACAGGGTGATATACAGCCCCTGCTCCCCCGCCGCGCGGCCTTCCATCAGAAACCTGAGCGCAAGGGTGGTCTTGCCCGAGCCGGGCGTGCCTTCGACCAGATAAAGCCGCTGCGGAGTGATCCCTCCGCGCAAAACGTCGTCCAGCCCACGTGTTCCTGTGCTGAGGCGCGGCTGTGGAGCGGTTCGGGCCCTGTCCTGCATTTATACTACCTGTATCATACCCTTGCGAAGCCACAGGCACGACAGGGGGATTCGTGGTTGGCATGATCTTTATTGACGACAAGGACATGTTGCAAATCCGATTTTATACGCAACCGGCCTGAACATGTTTTTACGCCCCTATCGCCACGGATAGGTCGCAAGATGCGCCACAAAGTTCAGAATTCAAGGTATCACAGCGCCGCTCTGGACTTACCCCCTCCAAGGCGTCATGTCGTTGCGCTTCGTGCGCAACGACATTCCTCCTCCGGCAAGACCTGTCAGGGCAAGGTCATGGATTATGCACAGCCGTGCGTTCGTTTTTCTTCCATTCCTCCCAACCGGGATCGTGGTCCATGAAGGCTTCGATTTCCTCGCGCGTGGCCTCCAGTTTCGGATCGTGCTTGAGGTAGAGCCGCGTCTCCCGCGCAATAAGACCGGAAAGAAGCAAAAGCCCGATCAGGTTCGGAAGCGCCATCAAACCGTTCATGACATCGGAAAGACTCCAGACAATGCCCAGCCGGGTCGTGCAGCCGACATAGACGACAAGGCTGAAGAATACGCGGAATGGCATCACCCCGCCGCGTCCGAACAGACGTTCGATGTTGCGCTCGCCGTAATAGGCCCAGCCGAGGATCGTGGAATATGCAAACAGCAGCAGCCCCACGGTGACAACCCAGTGCCCCCATACTCCGGGCAGACCGTGGCTGAAGGCCGAGGCGGTCATCAGACCCGCTGAAATCTGCTCGCCCGTTGCCGGATCAATCTCATTCCAGGCGCCGGTGGTGATGATGACCAACCCGGTGCAGGATACCACGATGATCGTGTCGATGAAGGTCTGCGTCATCGACACCAGCCCTTGACGAACCGGGTGGTTGGTTTGGGCGCTGGCGGCCGCAATCGGCGCCGAGCCGAGACCGGATTCGTTGGAAAACAGCCCGCGCGCCACCCCGAACTGCACCGCGATGATCAGCGACGAGCCAAGGAACCCGCCGACCGCCGAGGTGCCTGTAAACGCCTGGCCGAAGATCTGACCGAATGCGGCCGGAACCATGCTGATATTGACCCCGAGGATGAAAAGCGCGCTCAGCACATAGAAAATCACCATGACCGGAACGAGGGTTGCCGTGACTCTGCCGATGGATTTGATGCCGCCGACAAGGACGATGAACGTCATGGCCGTCAAGACGACCCCGGATATCCACAGCGGGATCGAGAAGCTGTTCTCGAGATTGGTTGCGATCGCATTGCCTTGGGTCAGGTTGCCGATACCGAAACAGGCGATGGTCGCAAAAATGGCGAAGGACAAGGCGAGCAGTTTACCAAAGCCGTTCGGTATCCCGCGCTGAAGATAGTATTGCGGCCCGCCTGATTTTTCGCCCGCGGCATCATTCACCCGGAATCGTACGGCAAGGAAGGCTTCGGAATATTTCGTCGCCATCCCCACCAGCGCGGTCACCCACATCCAGAAGAGCGCCCCCGGGCCGCCGACGGCCAGCGCCGTCGCGACGCCCACGATATTTCCGGTCCCGACCGTTGCTGCCATAGCCGTGGTCAGAGCCTGAAACTGGGAAATGTCGCCCTCTTCGGTATCATCCGATCGCTTCAGCAATCCAAGGCGCAATGCTGCGCCGAGGCGGATGAACTGGATTCCGCCAAGGCGAAATGTCAGATAGACCCCCGTCCCCAAAAGCAGAGGGATCAGCAGAAAAGGCCCCCAGACTATACTTCCAATTTGATCCAGAATGGTTTCAAGTCCGGTCAGATCCATAGCGCTCTCCTCTTGCCCCGGACAGCCAAGTATCTTTACCGAAACAAGTCAAGCATGCTGACAGCCGAAGGCGGCCCGAAATACATGAGGCAGTGAGCCCGGCCCGCATTGCGCGCCAGGGATTTTGCGCGATTGAACGGTTCAGGATCTGATCGCAGTCATCCCTGCCGAACACCCGGTGCGCCGCAGAATGACTTCGAAAAAGGGGCATTTAAGACGCAACGGCACGATCAGGCAACATATAGGCAGAGGCGTTCATCTGGCCTTCGTTATCATACCAGGCCATCTGTGCGTCACAGTATGGAACTGCGGCTCAATGAGCCGCAGCTTTTCTTGCATGACGCAGAGGCGGAGTGACTACAGAGTCAATTCCCGCCTTCGTCGGGATTATTCCCCGTCGATCAGGCGTCGCCTTTTTCGGCCGCTTCCGGCGCGATTTCCTCGCCGGTTTCCTGATTGACGATTTTCATCGACAGCCGCACCTTGCCGCGATCGTCAAAGCCCAGCAGCTTGACCTTCACATCCTGGCCCTCCTTCAGCACGTCCGACGGATGGCTCAGGCGGCGGCTTTCGATCTGGCTCACATGCACCAGACCATCGCGCTTGCCGAAGAAGTTCACGAAGGCGCCAAAATCGACGATCTTGACCACCTTGCCGTCATAGATCTTGCCCTCTTCGGGCTCGGCCACGATGGACCAGATCATGTCATAGGCTTTCTTGATCGAATCGCCGTTCGGGGAGGCGATCTTGATCACGCCCTCGTCGTTGATGTCGACCTTGGCGCCCGACAGTTCGACGATCTCGCGGATGACCTTGCCGCCCGATCCGATGACTTCGCGGATCTTGTCCGTGGCAATCTGCATCGTCTCGATCCGGGGGGCATGAACGCTGAAATCGGCCGCTTCGGTCAGGGCCTTGGACATCTCGTTCAGGATATGGATCCGGCCGTCCCTGGCCTGGGCCAGCGCCTTTTTCATGATTTCGGGCGTGATGCCTGCGATCTTGATATCCATCTGAAGCGACGTGATGCCCTTTTCCGTGCCGGCAACCTTGAAATCCATGTCGCCGAGGTGGTCCTCGTCGCCCAGAATGTCGGTGAGGATCGCATATTCGCCGTTTTCTTCCATGATCAGGCCCATGGCAACACCCGCCACCGGTGCCTTCAGCGGAACCCCCGCATCCATCATGGACAGCGATCCGCCACAGACCGACGCCATCGAGGAAGATCCGTTGGATTCGGTGATCTCGCTCACGACGCGGATCGTGTAGGGGAAATCCGTCGCCGCAGGCAGAACCGCCTGAAGCGCGCGCCAGGCCAGCTTGCCATGACCGATCTCGCGGCGACCGGGGGCGCCAACGCGTCCAGCTTCGCCCACCGAATAGGGGGGGAAGTTGTAATGCAGCAGGAAGTTGGATTTGAAGTTGCCGTATAGTGCGTCGATGAACTGCTCGTCATCGCCGGTGCCCAGCGTGGTGACAACCAGCCCTTGGGTCTCGCCGCGTGTAAACAGCGCCGAGCCATGGGTGCGCGGCAGCAGGCCCGTTTCCGAAACGATCGGGCGCACGGTGTCCAGCGCGCGGCCGTCGATCCGCTTGCCGGTCTTTACCACGTCGCCCCGCAGAACCGCCGCTTCGAGCTTTTTCAACGCGGCACCAAGGTTCGGATCTTCCTGCTGCTCTTCGCTCAGCGATGCCCTGATCTCATCCTTGGCGGCCGAAACCGCGGCCGTGCGCTCCTGTTTGTCGGTGATGGCGTAGGCGCTGCGGATCTTGTCCTCGCCAGCCTGCTTGACAGCGGCATAAAGATCTGAATAGTCAGCAGGCTGAAACTCGAACGGCTCCTTGGCCGAGGCTTCGGCCAGTTCGATGATAAGATCGATCACCGGCTGGATCTGCTCATGCGCGAATGTCACCGCGCCCAGCATTTCTTCCTCGGTCAGCTCGTAGGCTTCGGATTCGACCATCATCACGGCATCGCTGGTGCCCGCGACAACCAGATCGAGCCGCTGATCGGGATTGTTCTTCAGGTCGTGCATATCGTCCACGGTGGGGTTCAGCACGTATTCGCCGCCTTCAAAGCCGACGCGGCAGGCCGCAATCGGTCCGCGGAAAGGCGCGCCCGAAATGGTCAGCGCGGCAGAGGCTGCGATCATCGCAACCATGTCGGGATCATTGACCAGATCGTGGCTCAGTACCGTGCACATCACCAGCGTTTCGTTCTTGAAGCCGGGCACGAACAGCGGGCGGATGGGGCGGTCGATCAGGCGGGCGGTCAGCGTCTCCTTTTCGGAAGGGCGCGCCTCACGTTTGAAAAAGCCGCCGGGCACCTTGCCGGCCGCGTAATATTTTTCCTGGTAGTGGACTGTCAGCGGAAAGAAATCCAGTCCCGGCTTGGGCGCTTTGGCGAATGTCACGTTGGCCATGACGCTGGTTTCGCCCAAGGTGGCGATGACCGAACCGTCGGCCTGACGGGCAACCTTGCCGGTCTCCAGTGTCAGCGTTTCCTCGCCCCACTGGATCGATTTTTTCACTTCGTTGAACATCTGTCGTTTCCTATCTGGAGGCATAACCGGACCCCTGTCCGGCCCTCCGTTACAATGGCGGCCCCATTGCCGCCGCCCCCAATCATCATGCTTTCCAGGTGCCGGGGACATGGCACGCAGTCTCAGATGGGCGGGCCATATAGCAAAGCGGGGTGAATTGAAAGAGAAGGCAGGCACCGGGTCCGGCTGGTAATCCGGGCCGGGATGACGCATGGTAGCGCCAATGAAAGCCTGATGGTTTTAAGCTATGAAACCCAAGATCCTTACCACATTGCCCGCCTATACCCGGCAACTGTTTCTGGCCGATACGCTGGCTGGTATCTCCGTCGCGATGGTTGCGCTGCCGCTGAGCCTTGCCATCGCGATCGCCTCTGGCGCGGACCCGGGCAAGGGGCTGATCACCGCCATCGTGGCCGGCTTCCTGATATCGCTTCTGGGGGGCAGCCGGGTGCAGATCGGCGGGCCAACGGGCGCGTTCATCGTGGTGGTTTTTGGCGTCATCGCCCAACATGGCTATGACGGGCTGGTTCTGGCGACGTTCATGGCAGGGCTGATTCTGATCGCGGCGGGGGTGCTGCGGCTGGGCAACCTGATCGCCTATGTGCCCGAGCCGGTGATCAACGGCTTCACCATCGGCATCGGCATCATCATCGCCACCAGCCAGTTGCCTGATCTCTTTGGTCTTGCCATAGCGGATCTGCCTGCGGATTTCCTGCCCAAGATCGCGGCGCTCTGGCAGGCGCGCGGCGGCATGAATATTACCGCCTTCGTGATCGGCCTCGTGACCATGGTTCTGATCGTGGGGCTGCGGCGTGCCGCGCCGAAATTTCCCGGCCTGCTGGTGGCGGTTGCGCTGACATCGGCGATCGTGGCGCTGGCTCTGCTTCCGGTCGAGACGGTCTTCTCGCGGTTCGGGGCGCTGCCCTCCTCCCTGCCGCGCCCGCAACTGCCCGACATCACGGTTGCGCGATTGAAGGAGCTGTTGCCCTCCGCCTTCGTCATCGCCTTTCTGGCGGGGGTTGAATCGCTTCTTTCGGCGCTGGTCGCGGATCGCATGATCGGGGGCAGCCACCGTCCCAATGCCGAGGTTCTGGCCCAGGGCGCGGCCAATATCGGCTCTGCCTTCTTCGGCGGGCTGCCGGCCACGGGCGCGATCGCACGTACCGCGACCAACATACGCGCAGGCGGGCGCACGCCGGTGGCCGGGATCGTGCATGCGCTGGCGATCCTCGCGGTCATGCTGGTTGCCGCGCCGCTCGCGGGGTATCTGGCCATGCCCGCTCTTGCGGGCCTGCTGATCCTGACCGCCTGGAACATGAGCGAGCCGCATAAATGGCGCAGCCATCTGGCCGCCCGCCCTGCCGATGTGATGCTGCTTTTGCTGACGCTGACGCTGACGGTGCTGGCCGATCTGGCTGTCGCCATTGGCGTGGGCGTGGCGCTGGGGCTGGCCTTGCGGCTTCGCAGACGCATGGGAGAGCCGGCAGACTGGACCCCGCCCGACCGGTAGGCATGAAAAAAACCGCGCCCCCGGGGAGGCGCGGCCGTCACCCGTCAGTGCCGCAGGCCTAGCGGCGGATGCCCAGACGCGTGATCAGGTTCTGATAGCGCGCTTCGTCCTTGGCCTTGGTGTAATCCAGCAGCTTTCGGCGCAGGGCTACCATTTTCAGAAGACCGCGGCGGCCGTGGTTGTCGTTCTTATGAGTCTTGAAGTGCTCGGTCAGCGTCGTGATGCGCGAGGTGAGGATGGCAACCTGAACTTCGGGCGAACCGGTATCGCCTTCCCTGGTTGCAAATTCCTTCATCAGGCGGTGCTTTTCTTCGACTGTGATCGACATCGGTATCTCCTTGTCATCAAAGGTTGCGGGCGCAGGCCGGGATGTCGTCCAGCAAGGTCCATAGAGAATCTGCGCCACGGAAAATCGCGGCGCATCGGCGGCGTATAGGCCAGTTTCGGGCGCTTGAAAAGGGAGAACGCTGTTACCCACCTTGCTGTTCCCCACAAGTCCCTGGTGATGGACTTTCCGCGATGCAGGCGCGCTCAACAAGACCGGCGAGCCGGGAGAGGCCGCGCCATATGACGGTGGCCTCTGGGGGTGCATGGGAGGTGCGGTCGAGACAGCCTCCTAGCCG
>JAUNVT010000327.1 GCA_030540655.1 Rhodobacterales bacterium | reverse complement strand
CCAGGCGCGCGGACGCAGTGCCCGAACCACAGCGCGCCGCCGCTGATGGCGGTGCTCGCACGATGCCTTCGCGGCGACGCGGTCCTGTGCAGCGACCGTGACCCGGCCTGCGCTTTCTTCGCCCGGCGGAACGGCGTGCCGCACGACCGCATCGACGCGAAGAAGGGCCCTTTCGTCATCAACCGCGCCTTCCACATCCAGACCATCAACAGCCTGCACGATTGCTTCGAACGCTTCATGGAGCCGTTCCGGGGCCGGCATGATAGCCATCCCCGGTCCCGTGCCTATGACAAGGATCGCATCAAACGACCAATCCGCAAAGGCACACGTCGAAACGCAAGACAAAGGTAGGGCCGCATGACCAACACGATTTTCAGACATGGCCTAAATTAATGTGGTTTATAGCGTCAATAAGAAATATGCAGGCCAATGAATTTTACAAAGTGAAGGACAGAAAGATGACAAATCACGAGAATACCACCTCCGCGATTGAAGAAAGCCTGAACGCTTCTCAGGTTCTGTTTACTGCAAATCCTCTTTTTTTGACTCCTCAGAGCAAACATATATTTCAGGCCCAGGAGCGGATCTGGGACGAGATCGAACATTTTTCAACCGCTTGGTTCCAGCGACGTCAGGATGCAACGCAGGCTATCATCAATGCCGGTCGGCGCATGGCTTCAGAGGGGCGCAATGATCCGTCATCAATGATGAAGGAAATGTCTGAGTTTCAGGCAAGCGCGATGAAGCGTCTGACCGAAGATGCCAGGGAATGCGCCGAGATGCTTAATCGGTGCGCTGATTCGCTGGCCCAGAAGGAGGCTCAGGCGGTCGAGAAAGCTTCTGAGACCACGCAAAAGCTCCTGCAAACAGCCGAATCCAAGCCAGTATAACGAAAACTTGCGTGCGGGCATCCCGCCCGCCTCAATTTATCCTTGGATCCGACCTTGGAACTCTCGGGACAGGTTTTTCCGGCTGCGCTGGCAAGGCCCCTTTTTTCGGTCCAAAGATATCAACCGGGCAAGGTGGCACGGATTGGCGTAACTCTTTTCTTCTTCTACCTGCCACCTGTCACTCTTGCAAAGCTGACCTTGGACAATGGCGCGGACGCGCATCCGTGCCAGCACCTGCACTTTGTATGTGGCAACATCAGGCCCGGCAGGTATCTGCCATACGCAGGCTCCAAAAGGTCGCCTGCGCTGTCGGCGGGCTCGTCCACTCAATCCAGTCTGGCCATCAGCCGAGCGCGCAGCACGGAAATATGTTCGGCCATGCCGCCCGTCATAATCATTGCATCAACCCATACTTGAAGCGGCCACAAGTGACACACGCTTGCGCCTGCAATGATAGGCGGTAAATTCACCGTCTCGGTACGGCGAGATACCTGCAGATCGTTCACTTCTATGCTGGTCACCGGCACCAGAAGGCCGCAACCGATTATGAGGCATTTCGCATCGCACAGATCCTCCAGCGCATCCTCGCAATGCAGCGATCAGACGCAGCACCACCAATAGCCAGACACATCCACGGCAAAGGCATATCTTATACCAAGCTGCACCGATCAGAACTCATGAGCCCATTGGCGGTGTCCGATGGACATGATGCGTCCAGGCTGGCTGATCAGCTTGTTCCAGGCATGACAGCAATGATCGACGATCTCGTCGCAGGATCCGAAGATGCGGTTGGAGAGCCGGTTATCCCGCATGAATTGCCAGATGTTTTCGACGGGATCGAGCTCGGGACATCTGGCGGGCAGCGGGATGATGCTGATATTCCCGGGTATGATGAGCGCGGCGGTCATATGCCACCCGGCCTGATCCATGAGCAGAGCGACATGGGCCCCGGGCGCCGTGGTCCGAGCGATTTCTGCAAGGTGCAGGTTCATCCACTGCCTGGCAGGCGATTGCAAGG
>JAUNVT010000087.1:6490-13662 GCA_030540655.1 Rhodobacterales bacterium | reverse complement strand
CTACAACTTCTTCAAGGCCGCTGGATACAGAACCGATTGAACGCGACACGCTCTAATGCAAAAGCTTCAAAGTTCCATTCACGAAAAAGGGGCCTCGAAAGGCCCCGATTTACCACATATCAAGCCAAGGCTTATGCCAGAGCGATGTTCGATGCCGATTCGCGGCCGTCACGACCTGCTTCGATATCGAATGTCACTTTCTGATCGTCTGCCAGACCGGTCAGGCCAGCACGCTCGACTGCGGAGATGTGCACAAACACGTCCTTGCCGCCACCATCGGGTGCAATGAAGCCGAAACCTTTTGTTGCGTTAAACCATTTTACGGTGCCACTGGCCATATCCGTAACTCCCTTATATTTGCTGCCCGCGTTGGTGCGGCAGCCCGGCTAGTCAGTGCAAGATCGAGTGCCTGAGCCGTAAAAGGAGCAGATGGTCGATAGTGGTAACGTCGCACTGGTTACTATGGCGCAGGTCAGCCGATTTTGCAAGAGCCAACCGTTTCGTTACGAATGAAGTGGGAACGATCGGCAAAAAAACGCGCGCCGGATGCCGCCGCGCGTCATTGAGGAACGTTCATGGAGGAGAGACTTCTGCCTCTCACACCATGTTACCGGGCGAATTTCTTGTGCTTCACACGCGAAGGTTCCACGTCGCCCAGACGGCGCTTCTTGTCTTCCTCGTAATCCTCGAAGTTTCCTTCGAACCATTCCACATGCGCGTCGCCCTCAAAGGCCAGCATGTGAGTACAGATCCGGTCAAGGAAGAAGCGGTCGTGGCTGATGACCACGGCGCAACCGGCGAAATCGACCAGCGCATCCTCAAGCGCGCGCAGCGTTTCCACGTCGAGGTCGTTCGTCGGCTCGTCCAGCAGCAGAACGTTGCCGCCCGATCGCAAGAGCCGCGCCATATGCACGCGATTCCGCTCGCCCCCTGACAGAAGCGAGACTTTCTTTTGCTGATCGCTGCCCTTGAAGTTGAAGGCGCCGCAATAGGCGCGGGCATTCACTTCTGCGTCGCCCAGCTTGATGATGTCCTGACCATCCGCAATCGCCTCCCACACGTTTTCGTCGGGCTTCAGATCGTCGCGCGCCTGATCGACATAGCTGAGGTCGACCGTGGTGCCGAATTCAATCGTGCCCGCATCGGGCTTTTCCTCACCGGTCAGCATTTTGAACAGGGTGGATTTGCCTGCCCCGTTCGGCCCGATGACACCGACGATTCCGCCGGGCGGCAGGGAAAAGCTGAGATTGTCGATCAACTTCGTGTCGCCATAGGACTTGCTGAGACCATTGACCTCGATCACCTTCTGGCCAAGACGCTGGCCGTTCGGGATGACGATCTGCGCACGCGAAAGCTTTTCGCGTTCGGACTGGCCAGCCATTTCGTTATAGGCGTTGATCCGCGCCTTGGATTTCGCCTGACGCGCCTTGGCACCCTGACGAATCCACTCAAGTTCACGCTCCAGCGTCTTCTGCTTGGATTTGTCCTCGCGTGATTCCTGCATCAGACGCTTGGCTTTCTGCTCCAGCCAGGCAGAGTAATTCCCCTCATAGGGAATGCCGCGGCCGCGATCGAGTTCCAGAATCCAGCTCGTGATATCGTCCAGAAAATAGCGGTCGTGGGTGACGATGAGTATCGTTCCCTTATACGCTATCAAATGCTGTTGCAGCCAAGCGATGGTTTCGGCGTCTAGGTGGTTGGTCGGCTCGTCCAGCAGCAGCATGTCCGGCGCCTGAAGCAGCAGCTTGCAAAGAGCGACACGGCGCTTCTCCCCACCCGAAAGGCTTTCTATATCAGCGTCATCGGGAGGGCAGCGCAGCGCGCCCATGGAAATGTCGATCTGGCTGTCCAGATCCCACAGGTTGTCCGCATCGATCTGGTCCTGAAGGGCCGTCATCTCCTCCATCAGCTCGTCCGAGTAATCCTCGGCGATCTGCATTGCGATTTCATTGAACCGCTCCAGCTTGGCCAGCTTGGCCGCGACACCCAGCATCACGTTCTCGCGCACTGACAGTGCCGGATCCAGCTGTGGCTCCTGCGGCAGATAACCAACGGTCGCATCCTTGGCGGCCCATGCCTCGCCGGAGAAATCCTTGTCGATCCCGGCCATGATTTTCAGCAGTGTGGACTTGCCCGAACCGTTGACGCCCACAACGCCGATCTTGACGCCGGGCAAAAAGCTGAGATGAATGTTCTCGAAGAGTTTCTTGCCACCGGGATAGGCTTTGGACACGTCCTGCATGTGATAGACGTACTGATTGGCTGCCATGATCGCTTTCCGTTCTGAGAGGGCCGGGTAAGGCGGCCGTGTTCCGCGCTCACATAACCCTCCGGGCAGGCGAATTCAAATGCTGTTATCGCCACGAGGCGCAGCAGGGGCCTGGGCAGAGGATGCGCTCTCATGCCCGATGGGCAGGCGTATCGGCATTTCAATAACTGAATTTTCGCGCAACCATGGTGTGATCTGATCTATCGGCATCGGTCGGGCGATACCATACCCTTGGATCAGCGGGCATTTCGCGGCGCTGAGGATGACGAGCTGCGCCTGGGTTTCGACACCTTCCGCGATGACCTGCATTCCCAGAAGCGCACATAGGTGGATGACTGACCGCGTGATGATGCGTGCACGTGCATCATATGCAAGACGTTTGATCATCTTGCGGTCCAGCTTTATCGCATCAAGCTGGGTCGATGACATATGGGCGAGGCCGGCATAGCCCGTGCCGAAATTATCCAGCGCTACCCGGACCCCCATCTGGCGCAATCTCTTGATCGCGGCCGCGCCGTCGAGCGCATCCTGCGCCATTATCGTCGTTTCCTGAATTTCCACCCCGACGGACGCGGGCGCAAGACCGCGCGTTTGCAGGGCCCAATCCAGCAATCCGGGGTAATCGGCATCCTCAAGGATTGATCCCGATACGTTCAGCGAAATGTGCAGATCCTCAAATCCCTCCTCGTGCAGCGTTTTCAACGAATCGAGCGCAGCATTCATCGACAGACGGTCGATCTGGCTCACCAGTTTCGCCTTCTGGGCGGCAGGCATGAAATCGGCGGGCGTCAGAACGCCGCGCGTCGGATGATGCCAACGCAGCAATGCCTCGCAGCGGGTGATCCGGCCCATGCCAAGATGCAGAATAGGCTGTAGATGGATGGCGAACTGGTTCTGTTCAATCGCAACTTCCAGATCCAGACTTATCTGCCTTTCAGCGCGGTAGCGCGCCCCGAGTTCCTCTGAATATAGAACGGCACATCCCCGCCCGCTTTCCTTTGCGGCGTAAAGCGCCTGATCGGCCTGCCATATCAGCGCTTCGCCACCGAATTGGACAGGCGGCGCATCGTTCGGGGAGGCACCACCGCTGCTGATGCTGGCGCCGACGGAGATGCCCGGCACCATTTTATGATCCTTCCAGAAGAAGGGACGGCTGATGCGTTGCAATATCTCGTCGGCCCGGCGCATCAGCGCGTCCGGGTCCGGCATATCGAGGCAAATCAGCAGAAATTCATCGCCCCCCGTGCGGCAGATCAGGTCCGCAGACCTCGTGCATCCCGACAGTTCCTTTGCGACGTGACGCAAAAGCGCATCACCTGCTGCATGGCCCAGCGTGTCATTCACCTGTTTGAACTGGTCCAGATCCAGTTGCAGCACCCCCATACGCCCCGTAATCAGCGCCTCCTGCGCGGCGGACGAGGCGAGGTATCGGGTAAGTTTCTTGCGGTTGCCCACACCGGTCAGGTCGTCATGATGGGCGGCGTGCTCCAGATCGTCCTTCACCTGAATGAGCGCGGTCTGAACGCGAACCTGCTCCGTTATATCCCGGCAGGTGACCACGACCATTTTCTGCGTCTTTTCAGGACCTATGTCGATCAACGCATGGCTTTGCTGGTTCCAGAACCAGCTTCCGTCGCGTCGCACGTGGCGCGAGACACGAAATTTCTGAAACAGCGTGCTGTCGGGCTGGTAACGGAACGCCGCCAGCTCGTCGGGGGTGGGGCGGTCGCCGGGCAGGTTGATCAGCTCGGCCGGGTTGCGTCCGCGGATCAGATCGATCGGCCAGCCCAGCATGCGCTCCAATGCGGGGTTCATCCATAAAAGACGCCCCCGGATGTCCAGCAGCGCGATACCATCGCGTGCATGATCCAGGATCATGTCGGGCAGGGCCGTGCCCACTGCAAAAGGCACGCCGCGCGCGGCCGATGCACTGGGGGTGTACCCGGCAATGCCATAATCATGACTGTGCTGTCCGTGAGTCACTGCGCCATCCGTTTGTCGGTATCGTTCAGGGATACCCTGACGCAGCGCTCTTAATATCGGGTGGCGCTCACAAGAGTTTCTGTTTAGAAAAATCCACGAATTTTAGGAGTTTGGCGGCCATGTCCGACCCTGCGTCCGACCCTGCCTTGCGCGCAGACCCGCGCCATGGCGGCGCCTTCACCTTGCCACCCTGCAGGCGCGGCGCGGTGGTGGGCGTGCTTGGGGGATCCTTTGATCCTCCCCATGCGGGCCATGTCCACATCACCCGCGAGGCGCTCAAGCGGTTCGGTCTTGATACAGTCTGGTGGCTGGTCAGCCCCGGCAACCCCTTGAAGGCCCACGGCCCGGCCCCGCTTGCGCGCAGGATGCAGGCGGCGCGCGACATCATGCAGGACCCGCGCGTCCATATCAGCGATTTCGAGGCGCAGATCGGCGCGCGGCACACGGCCCTGACGCTGGCAGCGCTGCGCTCGGCGCGGCGGGATGTGAATTTCGTCTGGCTCATGGGCGCCGATAACATGGTGCAGTTCCACCATTGGCAGGATTGGCGCCAGATCATGGAGACGGTGCCGGTCGGCATTCTTGCGCGGCCGGGTGCGCGGCTGGCGGCGCGCGCTTCGGTCGCGGCGCGCATGTATGAAAGGGCGCGGGTGCCGACCACCCACGCGCGCATGCTGGGCCACATGAAGGCGCCGGCGTGGTGCTTTGCAAATGTGCCGATGCTGGCCATGTCCTCGACCCGGCTGCGCGAGGCCGGCGCGTGGTAGGGTGCGCCAAGGCCGGGGAACCGCGCCCGGAAGGCGATTGCAGCCACCCGGCCGCCTGGATTAGATCACGCCCATGACGCATTTCCTATCAAGACGGCTCTTTCTGGGCGGCGCGCTGTCTTTCCTGGGTGCGGGCGCTCAGGCCGCAGCCCCTGAGATATCCCTCCGCCCGCAACTGCGCCCTGCCGGACTGACCGGCGGTGCGGCAGGCCCCCATGTGCGCGATGCGCAGGATCTGATCGACGCGGCCCGGCTGAGTGGCAGGGTCGGTTATGCGGTCATCGATATGGCCAGCGGCGCCACGCTGGAGGCGCGTAATGGCACGGCCGGATTCCCGCCTGCCAGCGTGACCAAGACGATCACCGCCCTCTATGCTCTGGATACACTGGGGCCGGAGTACCGGTTCCGCACGCGGCTGGTGGCAACGGGGCCGGTGCGGGACAGCATCATTCAAGGCGATCTGATTCTGGCGGGCGGTGGCGATCCGGTGCTGGATACCGACGCGCTGGCGGATATGGCATCGCGTCTGAAGGCTGCGGGTGTTCGCGGCGTCACCGGACAATTCGGCGTGTTCGGCGGTGCCCTGCCGTTCGAGCCGGTAATCGACGCGGCCCAGCCCGATCAGGTCGGCTACAACCCCGCCCTGTCGGGACTCAGCCTGAATTTCAACCGTGTGCATTTTGGATGGGAGCGCGGCTCGGGTGATTACCGCGTAACGATGGATGCACGTTCGGCCCGGTTCCAGCCTCAGGTGCAGGTCGCGCGGATGAGCATCGCCGACCGTTCGGCGCCGCTTTTCACCTACAGCAATGGCGGCGATCATGATCAATGGACCGTTGCGCGCGCGGCGCTGGGCGCATCCGGCGCGCGCTGGTTGCCGGTGCGCCATCCCGACAGTTATGCCGGCGAGGTATTTGCCAGCCTCGCGCGGGCGGAAGGCATCACGCTGCCACAGGCCAGGATGCAGTCCACAGCCCCCTCGGGTGAGACGCTGGTGACCCATGCCAGCAATCCCTTGGCGGATATTCTGAAGGGGATGCTGAAATATTCCAACAACCTGACGGCAGAGCTTGTCGGCATGACGGCGACCGCAGCACGAATGGGACGCGTTGACTCGCTTGCCGCTTCAGCGCGCGAGATGACAGCGTGGGCACGTGCCGATCTGGGGCTGGCTGGGGCGGTGCTGGTCGATCATTCGGGTCTCGGCTCGGCCTCGCGGATCAGCCCGCGGGCAATGGCGCGCGTGCTGGTCCTGCCGCGGCGACAGGCTGCGCTGCGGCCGCTACTCAAGTCCTTCTCCATGCACGGCCCGGACGGCAAACCGAATGACAGCCACGCCATAACAGTCGATGCAAAAACCGGAACGCTGCATTTCGTCAGTGCGCTGGCAGGCTATGCAACCGGCCCCTCCGGACGTCCGCTTGTCTTTGCAATATTTGCCCATGATGCAGACAGCCGTATCGGACTTGAGATGTCCGAAGATGACCGCCCGCCGGGCGCCGCTTCGTGGAACCGCCGCGCCAAGACATTGCAACAGGCGCTGATCGAGCGGTGGGATGCGGCATACGGCGCATGACGTGAGAAAATCGCGCTGGCATATTTCAATGCAAAACCGGCGGCTGACGGAAATTTGCGAGCCATTGCGTGAATCAAGGCAGTAGGGGCTTGCGGCCCGTCGCGTAAAACCTTAATCCAATCGTGGCTTCGGCGAGTTGGCGGAGTGGTTACGCAGCGGATTGCAAATCCGTGCACACCGGTTCGATTCCGGTACTCGCCTCCATCATAGCCATTCCCGTAACAATTCATGTTCAACCGTCCGGTCCCCCGCGCTGGCATGGGGTCGGTCGAGGATCATGATCGGGATTGACGGGTTTCGCAAAACAGGACGTGGTGCCGGATTTGCATTGCATAGGCGCATGGTCACCCTGAGCGCGGAAGTCCGCGGCGCGAGCGCCCGAGATAAAGCCTTGGGGAACCACGCGGGGCGCGGCGCAGTTTCTCTGTTGTAAGGCAGGCGCTGCTGCGTCAGGGCTGTTGCCCGCCTTCCCCTTTGCAGGAGACGCTCCATGACCCTTTCCATCTCATCACCAGGTAACGCCATGACCGCATCCGGTAACCCGGGGCCGCTTAATCCCGGGATGCCCGATCCTGCG
>JAUNVT010000087.1:0-6390 GCA_030540655.1 Rhodobacterales bacterium | reverse complement strand
GGCTTTCCGGTGACTGCCTGGCCCGCAGTTGCCTGATACGAGCGAATGGCATCCTCGGTTTTCGCGCCGATCACACCATCCGCGCCGCCCGTGTCAAAGCCGCGCGCTGTCAGGCGGGCCTGCAAGCTTTTGCGATCGTTTTTTGTCAAACCGTTCGCGTCAGGCGGAAATTCTGAGATCAAAGGACCAGCGCCGCCGATACGATCCGCCAGATGCCCCACGCCGATCGCGTAGGAATCCGAATTGTTGTACCGTTTGATCGCATCGAAATTTCCGGTAACGGCGAAGCGCGGGCCACCCGGCTGGGGCTGAATGACGCGCCCGTTCGCCGCACTTCCGGTCACTTCGCGGCCCCATGCTACTCCACGTGTCCATCCGTTGCGCGCCAGATACGCAGCCGTTGACGCCAGCGCATCGCTGGGGTCGTCCGACCAGATATCCCTTTTGCCGTCGCCGGTGAAATCGACCGCGAACAGCTCGTAGGAGGTGGGGATGAATTGTGTGTGACCCATCGCGCCCGCCCAGCTGCCCACCATGCGGTCGGCGGTGGTATCGCCCTTCTGTATGATCTTCAGTGCCGCTACCAACTGCTTTTCGAAAAATGCGCCGCGCCGCCCGTCATAGGCGAGCGTTGACGTGGCCGATATCACAGGCACGTTGCCGCGCCGCTCTCCGTAAAAGCTTTCCAATCCCCAGATGGCGGCGATGATGCGCGCGTCCACGCCATACCGCGCCTCCAATGCACCAAGCGTGGTGCGATGGCGCGCATAAGCAGCGCGGCCCTTGGTCACCCTTTCGTCAGACGCGGCGATGGCCAGGTAATCCTCAAGCGTACGGCTGAATTCGGTCTGGTTGCGATCCCGCGTAACCACCCCCGGCAGGTAGCCCGCATTCCGGAACCCCTGCCGGAGCGTGTTCTCGGAAATGCCATGGCTCCCCGCGCGCCCGCGAAACCCGGCAACCCACACATCATAGCCCGCATTGGGCACCGGGCGCAGATCGCTGGCAAGCGGGGCGGGAGCCGCGGCGTAGTCTGCGCCGCCCCGCCCCCGCATGTCGCCGCAGGCCGTCAGGCCCAACGCTGCCACACCAATACCGAAATGCCGCCGTGTCATGCTTGTCATTACTGCCCATCCGCCTTTTTTTGCCTCATGGATACCATAGGGCAGGCTGCACCCGGGAAAAAGCGGTGTGATGGGGGCGGGTGGCAAATCGGCCAGACTCGCAGGCTGCGCGCAGTGTAGCGTTGCCCAAGCGGCGTAACTGTGTCAAAACTCCGCCGACAATCCAGAACGCATGAGTTTCCCCATGACCGATTACGCCGCCCGCCGCACGATGATGGTGGACACGCAGATCCGCCCCGCCGATGTGACCAAGTTTCCGATCATCGACGCGATGCTGACGGTGCCGCGCGAGGTTTTCGTGCCACGCACCCTGCGCGAGGTCGCCTATGTCGGCGAGAATATCGATTTGGGAGGCGGGCGCGTCATTCTGGAGCCGCGTACATTGGCCAAGATGCTGGACGCGGTGGATATTCGCGGCGATGATCTGGTGCTCGATGTCGGCTGCGCGACGGGGTATTCCTCCGCGGTGATGGCGCGCATGGCCGAGGCGGTGATTGCCGTGGAGGATGACGAGACACTGGCCGCCGAGGCACAGGGGCTGCTGCCCGAGCATGGGGCCGATAACGTGGTGGTGCATATTGCTCCTTTGCACGAAGGCGCTGCCGAGCATGGGCTCTATGACGTGATCCTGATTCAGGGAGCGGTCGAAGACGTGCCCGCCGCGCTGATCGGGCAGCTGAAGGATGGCGGCCGCATTGCATGTATTTTCATGGAAGGAGCGCTGGGCGTGGTCAGGGTTGGCTATAAAGCGGCGGGCCGCGTGACATGGCGCTTTGTTTTCAATGCCGGTGCGCCGGTCCTGCCAGGATTTCAGCGTCAGACAGAATTCACACTCTAAATCATAAAAACACGACCCCTTGAAGGATGACAGGATGATCACTTTGATGGAAACTGCGAGGCGCCGCCCGGTTCGGTCCCGTCGCGCCGGGCTGCGCCGTGCGCTTCTGGCCGGTGTCATGGCGCTGAGCCTGCCGACATCTGTTCTTTCCGACACGCTGGCCGATGCGCTGGCGGGGGCGTATAATACCAGCGGTTTGCTGGAACAGAACCGGGCCCTGTTGCGGGCCGCGGACGAGGATGTGGCCTCCACGATGTCGCTGCTGCGTCCCATCATCAACTGGAGCACCGACATCACGCGCGACTATAACAAGCGCACAGGAGGCCGTACCAGCATCTTGCCGTCATCCGACACGACGAGCCTGAATGCTGGTCTCGTTGCGCAATGGCTGGTCTTTGATTTCGGACGATCCAGGTTGAGCACAGAGGCTGCCAAAGAAGCGGTTCTGGCGACCCGTCAAAGCCTTGTCGGCGTAGAGCAGGAAGTTCTGCTGCGCGCGGTTCGGGCCTATATGAACGTGCAGCGCAGCATCCGTTTTGTGTCGCTGCGCGAAAGCAACGTGCGCGTCATCAGCGAAAGCCTGCGTGCCGCACAGGACCGGTTTGATGTGGGCGAGGTCACCCGGACCGATGTCGCCCAGGCCGAGGCGCGCCTGTCGCTGTCGCGCAGCAACCAGGCACAGGCTGTCGGCGATCTGAAACGCGCGAATGAGGAATATCTGGCTGTCGTCGGCAAGCCTCCGGAAAACATATCTCAGCCGCGCGACCTGCCCATCCTGACAAGTTCCGAAGACACAGCCAAGCAGGTCGCCCTGCGCAACCATCCCGATCTGCTGCGCGCGCAGCATGATGTGGCGACCGCCAACCTGAACGTACTCGTGGCCGACGCCGCGATGAAGCCGCGCGTGACGCTGAACGCGCGTGTCGGAGTGTCTCAACAGCTGGACGGAAACTCCTATGGCGAAACGAGTAACGTCGGCGTCGATGTTGGCGGTCCGATTTATCAGGGCGGGGCGCTGACATCTACAAAACGCCGGGCCTATGCGCTGCGCGATGCCCAGCTGGGCGTGCTGCATCAGACGCAGGATCGCGTTCGCCAGAATGTCGGGGTTGCCTACGCTGTGCTTGAAGCGGCCCGCGCGGTGGCTGCCTCCTCGGTAGAGGCGGTCAGCGCAGGGCGGGTTGCCTTTGAGGGTGTGAACGAGGAAGCCTCGCTCGGGGCGCGGACCACGCTGGACGTGCTGAACGCGGAGCAGGAATATCTGGATGCTCAGGCCGAACAGATTGCCGCCCAGGCGGAAGTGATCATCGCGGCTTACGCCGTCCTGGCATCCATGGGGCAGCTGACGGTGCGTGATCTGAACCTGGCCGTGCAGACTTACGATCCGACTGTTTATTACAACCTGGTCAAGGATGCACCCGCCGCCGTCAGCCCGCGGGGGAGGGCGCTGGACCGCGTTCTGCGCAAAATCGGCCAATAAGGGCAGGGCGCAGCACCATCCTCTTCAGCAGACCGCGCGGCATGGAGAGCCCTGACACGCAAAGCCCCGCATGATGCGGGGCTTGGTCAGATATATTTCACTCAATATCAGTCAGGCAGCTTCGGCCTGGGCGGCGGCATTGCGGCGCTCGCTCTCTTCGCGCGACAGCGCGACAGAGGTGCGCACGCCCTTGGATACAAAATCCATCAGGCCCGAGACAACGCGCTCGTTCGGGTCGATCCCTGCGCAGGAAAGCACCTCGCGGCCATCGCGCGAACGTGCCCAGCGGGCAATCTGATCAGGGCCATTGCCATACTTCTTGTCGTCGGAAATTGCATCGTCGAGCGCGGCCAGTACGACAGCCGCGAAAAGTTTGCGTGCGCGATTTCCCTGCTCATTGTTGAAAGCGGCACCATCAACGAAATCTTTCATGATTCGTCCTTATTCTTATTGCACTTGTGTTTTCGGCTTGGAGTTGTGTATGGCCGAGTTATTCCGATTCGGATAGAGCGCAGTTGCATATCATCTATGCGAATATTGCATGGCTAAGCTTACTCGGCACGATGTTGTCACTGTCTTGCCCACATGGGCGCCCCGATATATAGGGTGATACCAGATACCTTCAACCTTTTGTCAGGATTTTGACACAATGCCCAAGATCAATGGTAACGAGATCCGTCCCGGCAACGTTCTGGAACATAATGGTGGCCTCTGGTCGGCTGTCAAAGTCGATCACGTCAAACCGGGTAAGGGCGGTGCCTTTGCTCAGGTCGAACTCCGCAATCTGCGCAACGGCTCGAAGCTGAACGAGCGCTTCCGCTCGGCCGATAAGGTAGAGCGCGTGCGGCTGGACCAGAAGGATCAGCAATTCCTCTACGAGGTCGAGGGCATGCTGGTGTTCATGGACAACGAGACTTATGAGCAGATCGAATTGCCAGCCGAACTGCTGGGAGAGCGGCGCCCGTTCCTTCAGGATGGTATGACGGTCCATATCGAATACCACGAATCCGAAGCACTGAATGCGACGCTGCCCCAGAAAGTGACCTGCACGGTGGTCGAGACGGAGCCGGTAGTAAAGGGTCAGACGGCCGCCAACAGCTTCAAACCTGCGATTCTGGACAATGGCATGAAGGTCATGGTCCCGCCTTTTGTCGGGCAGGACGAAGCCATCATCGTCAACACCGAAACGATGGAATATTCCGAACGGGCATGATGCGTATGGCAAGCATTTGTGGCAGGAGAAGGGCGGACCGCAACCCTCCCATGGCGCTGTTGCGCAGGAACAGCATGCATTGATCAGAATGCAGGTCCGCAAGCGCTCGAAACAGGAAATTTATGTTTACAGGCATCATCACAGATCAGGGACAGATCCGCAGCCTCCAGCAGGACGGCGATCTGCGCGCCCGTATCGGCTGCGGTTATGACACCAAGACAATTGCACTGGGCGCGTCGATTGCCTGTGACGGAGTATGCCTGACTGTGATTGAAACCGGAGATAACTGGTTCGACGTCGAAATATCAGCTGAAACAGTTTCAAAGACCAACCTTTCCACCTGGTCCGAGGGGCGCGCCGTCAATCTGGAACGCGCGTTGAAAGTGGGTGACGAATTGGGCGGGCATATCGTATCGGGTCATGTCGATGGTGTCGCCACGATCACGGATATGCGCGATGAGGGGGGCAGCACTCGTGTCACGCTGACGGCCCCAAAGGTGTTGGCCCGGTTCATCGCGCCAAAGGGATCGGTCGCGTTGAATGGCGCGTCGCTGACGGTGAATGAGGTCGATGGCTGTAAATTTGGCATAAACTTCATCCCGCACACGAAAGAAGTCACCACTTGGGGCCACGCAGAAGTCGGCGATTCCGTCAATCTGGAAATCGACACGCTGGCCCGGTACGTCGCGCGCCTGCAGGATTTTGCGTAAGGTCACGTTGTGTCTCAATCTCAGGGGACTCGCGGCTATTCTCCGTGCCCCATTGCCAGAACGCCGCAGCTATTCCGCCCGCAGGAGATGTCGCCATTCAGCTTTGGGTAAACCGGCAGCCAGTTTTCAGGGTCACCACACTGGAAGAACTGGTGGCAGAGCATAGAGTGGCAACCGTGCTGTCGTCTGGCAGACGCACCCCGGACATCAGCTGCGTGATCGCAGCAATATCACTTCTGCGGCGGGCGTGACGCGGCCCCGTATATTCCGCTCTCCGAATGATTAAAGGCATGCATCCTGCGCATACCGCAGGTGCTGGGTAACCTGTTCCATGTTCCCGTTCGTTCGGCTTGACGAGGCGTGCAATTGACATTGCCCCCTGCGATAAGGCATCTGGTCTATAGTAGCGACCGCCGCAGGAGACGCGCCATGACCGCCCGCATTTACCGCCCCGCACGCAACGCCATGTCCTCGGGGACGGCCAAGACCCGTCATTGGGTGCTGGAGTTTGTGGCCAGTGAGGCTCGGGGGGTGGATCCTCTGATGGGCTGGACCTCATCGCGCGACACCCAAGCTCAAGTGCGCATGACGTTTCCAACCCAGGAAGCCGCGCTGGAATACGCCGAAGCGCACGGGATTCAGGCCGTGGTTCAGGATCGCAACTCGCGCAAGCCCAATATACGCCCAGGCGGATATGGCGAGAATTTCGCGACCAATCGCCGCGGCACGTGGACGCACTAACGGTTTGGAAATTGGCGCGAGCATTTTAGAAATCTGTCGATGCGATAGAATTTTATGGCTTTGCGTCCTTGAGAGAAGTGAACCATCCATCCCATCGGCTTACGATATGCATGTCCCTCTCCGCAGCGGCCGTGATGTCGGATGCCATCTGACTTGACCTGAGGTGTGGCACCATCCGCTTTCCAACCTGCCGCCATTCGACCCGCTTTGCTGAAATGGAATTCTGACAGTCAGGATAAACAGGCCCGGCGGGCGCTTTTTTCCGAACCCGCGGACTATAGGGC
>JAUNVT010000086.1 GCA_030540655.1 Rhodobacterales bacterium | reverse complement strand
CTCAGAGCTCTCCACGCAGGGTAGAACGCTAAAGAAAGGCTCTTGACGAAGGCGATCAGAGAACGTCCGTGGATGCTACTGCAAGGTATCATCCCAGTGTTCTTGGATCTCGCAGGCAGTTTCGGACCAGCGCAACTAAAGAATGGCCAGACCCGGATCGACGGGGTGGTCGACAGGATCATGAGGCTCCCTGCTGTGGGGTTGACGGTGCCGGTCAGGTAAGCTCATTGGCCAACCTTTAACAGGATGCTGAAAAATGCCAAGATCAGCTGCCCCATCGCCGTACAGGCAACAGGCGCAAGGGTAAACGTCAGCAGCAAGGGCGTTCCGGACGTTGCGCATTACCTTCACGAGCTATCCAACCGCTGCGGACCGCAGATATCCGCGCCGTTTTTTCGGGTCAGCTGTTCAGTCCCCGGCATCTGGGGCCTCTGCACGACGCAGCGACGATATCACGCTCAGCACCGGGGATAAAATTGCTCATTAACCTGTTTCCAAAAAGACAATCAGCCGGTCCTCGTGAGCGCGCATCCGCGCCAGGCCCGGCAAGCGCAGTGTTTGCAGGCGAGTCTTGCGTTCGATATCAGGCAGGTCTGCCAGCGCGATCACACGAGGATGGATATAGCTGCTCCGCGCGATGGCTGGCGTGTTCTGCAACCGCTCTGCGGCGGCCTCGGCCATGTCAGCGATGCGCAGCTTTTCCTCCTGTACGGCGACAGCAAAGGCAGCATGAGTGCCGTTCCAGGTGCGGAAGGTCTTGGCACTTGTGCCCTCGCCGCAGATTTCTGCCAGCGCCGCGTTAATTTCATCCGAGCGTACCACATGCGGCGCGCCGTCCTCATCTGTCCAGGTGATAAGATCTGCGCCGGGCAGATCCTGAATCTGATGCAACGCGCGTTGCAGGCGTTTTCCGTGCAGATGGCAACTCACCTTCGTGCCGCGCTTGCCCGGAAAATTGAGCGCCACGCCGCTTGAGTCAAAATGGATATGTCGGCTCAGCAGGGTCGTGGCGCCATAGCTTCCATTCTCGCGGGCGTATTCCTCATTGCCAATGCGCAACGAAGCGCGGTCCAGCAACGCCAGGACCGCCGCCAGCGCGAGATCGCGCGACCCCTTGGGCGCGCAGAGGCCCGTGGCGATGCGCGCGCGCAGTCGCGGCAGGGTGCGTCCGAAGGCGGCCAGGCCGTCATACTTGTGCTGCGCCCGCTCTGCCGCCCAATCCGGATGATAGCGGTATTGCTTGCGCCCCTTGGCATCGCGCCCCGTTGCCTGCAAGTGCCCCAGCGCTTCGGGTGTGATCCAGACTGCTTCGTAAGCCGGAGGCACGGCAATGGCGTTGATGCGGGCACGCTCGACCGCATCGCGGATCAACGTGCCGTCGGGCAAGTAATAGCTGAACCCGCGCCCGCGCCTCCGGCGACTGATACCGGGCCGGTCATCAGGGAAATAGACAAGTCTCAAACCCTTTTGTGTTGTCATCGCGAATTCTTCATGTGGGCAGGTCAGCCGTTATCGCGGTTCACCAGCTTGTTGAACCGGCTGGTCGCGCCATCTTCCAGCGTCTCCTGATACAGAAACATAAGAGAGTTGTCCTCGAAGATGCGAAAGAATGCGTCCCAGGATATTTCTTCCAGCCGTTCTTCAGGCTCGTTGAAATCGATGCGCAGCAGACCGCCGGCATCGCCGGTGCCCTCCACGCGGGCGGGACGGCCGCCCCGTGCCTCGGCCCATTGCCGGATCGTATCGTGATCGGTGGTGGTTTGTGATGCGGTCATGATGTCTCTCCTCGGTTGAATGCAGATCTCTGCCCTGTCGCCGCGATCAGCGACAGGGTGGAGGATCGGTATTTTCGGGTCGCGCGGTGCGGCGGCAGAGATAGACTTCGGGTTCGGGATGCGCCTCGATTGCGAAGCCGGAGGAGCGCAGCATGGCCTCGGTAGCGGCGCGGTTGGGCACGAACCAGTTGGTCGGATCGCGGGCGAAACGATGTTCGATGAAATGCAGCCGGGGCGCGGCGTCTTCGCGAAACGGGGTGTCGTCGTCGAAATCGTGATCCGATGCGAGATCAGCCACATCCTGCGCGCCGCGCTGCATGCACTGGAACAGCATATTCTCGCCCACCACATGCTCGTGCAACAGGTCCAGTGCCAGCAGAGGATGGCGCAGGTGATAGAGGACACCCATGAAAATCACCAGATCGAAGCGTCTGCCCAGATTACCCACATCATAGACCGACATCTGCCGGAAATCGATGTCTGCGCCCGCCTGATCGGCAGCGAAGCGCGCCTGGCGCAGGTAATGTGGATCGCTGTCAATCGCCACGACCTCCGAGGCACCGCGCCGCGCCATTTCCAGCGCGTAGAACCCGGCATTGCAGCCGATATCCAATACGCTGCACCCGCTCAGATCCTCGGGCACCACATGGCAGAAGCCCTGCCATTTGAACTCGGGGTAGTCTCCCAGAAAATGCTCCGGCGCGGTCTGGATGCCGCCGATGCGCAGGTTGTGGAACCACGGGCCCAGCTCGGCGATCCGCTGGGAAATGGATTCGTTGCGCGTGTCCATCAGCTCTGCGCCCGCGACAGTGGCGTGGTGGTACGGGGCGGGGGCAGCGTGCTCGCCGCCGCGGAGGCGAACCAGGCCGCTGTTTCCGGCAGGCCCCGATCCAGCGCGATTTGCGGCGCCCAGTGCAGCAAATCGCGCGCGCGAGAAATATCCGGGCGCCGACGCCTCGGGTCATCCTCAGGCAGTGGGCGAAAGACCACACGCGTATTGCCTGGCACCAGAGCCTGCACCTGCCGCGCCAGTTCCAGGATGGTGATTTCCTCGGGATTGCCCAGATTGATCGCGGAATTGGGAGCCGTCGGAACCTCCATCAGCGCGATCAACCCGGCCACCAGATCCGAGACATAGCAAAAAGACCGCGTCTGCTCTCCTTTGCCGTAAATGGTGATGTCCTGCTCATTCAGCGCCTGCACGAGGAAATTCGACACGACCCGCCCGTCATCCGGGCGCATGCGCGGCCCGTAGGTATTGAAGATGCGCGCCACCCGCATATCGAGCCCGCTGCGCGCATAGTCGAAACACAGCGCCTCGGCGGCGCGCTTGCCCTCGTCATAACAGGCGCGCGGTCCGGTGCAACTGACGCGGCCAGGGTAATCCTCGTTCTGGGGGTGGATTTCGGGATCGCCATAAACTTCGCTGGTCGAGGCTTGCAAAAAGCGCGCGCCGTTGTCCTGCGCCAGGTTCAGCAGGCGCGCTGTGCCTTCCACGTTGGTCAGCATCGTATGGACCGGATCCGCCTGGTAATGCGGCGGCGAGGCGGGGCTGGCAAGATTGTAGATCCGGTCGATCCGTTCGCGCAGTGCCACCGGCACGCGCACATCGGCGCGCAGCATCCGAAAGTCACGAAAATTGCACAGCGGCAGGATGTTCTCCTCACGCCCGGTCAGAAAGCTGTCAAGGCAAATCACCCGCTCGCCCCGTTCCAGCAGCGCCTCGCAAAGATGCGAGCCGATGAAACCGGCGCCGCCGGCGACAAGGACGGTTCTTTTCGCGGGTGTTTGAGGTCTGATGTTCATCGCCTGTCTCCTGATGATAACATTACGTCCGCGCCAACCTGTCCGCGCCAGCGTTTTCCAGAATGGCCGCCAATTCGCGCGCGCGGGCCCGGCCGGTATGCGCCTTCATCACGCGGCTTCGGGCATTTGCTCCGATCGCGCGGCGTCCGGCTTCCGGCAATCCGGTCAGCGCCGCAACCACGTCGCGCGTGTCTTGCGCGATCACGATGGCCTCGCCATCCGGCAGCAGATCGCCAAGGCCGCGCCAGGCATCGCTGATGATCGGGGTGGCGCAGGCCCCAGCCTCGAACAGGCGCACGCTGGGAGACCAGCCCATGCGCCGCATCGCCTCGCGGGTCACGTTCAGGGTGAATCTTTGGGCATTGTAGAATTCCACGTGGTGCGCGGGCGGCAGGTGGTCGATCCGCTCCACATTCACGGGCCAGTCGATATCCTCGGGATATTGCGGTCCGGCCACCACAAACCGCCGGTCCGGCAGCAGGCGGGCCGGTTCCAGCAGCAGGGCTTCCAGCGTCGGCTGGCGGTCCGGGCTGTAGGTGCCAAGATAGCCCAGATCCCAGCGCTCCGGCACGTCCATGGGCTTGTAGCGATCGGCATCAACGGAGCAGTAGAGCGCCTCGGCGCGGCGGGCGCCGCGCACCTGTTCCAGATGTTCCAGAACCGCGCCGCCCGAGAACGAGAAATAGATATCAAACAGCCCGACCTGCCTCGCAGCCAGATAAGTTTGCTCCCCCTCGTCCAGATGATCGAGCGTCACCGGCGTATCTATGTCGTAAAAGCACAAGAGCCGCGGCTTGAGCGCATGCAGCGCGTCGATCACCTCCACGCCGTCCGGAACATAGGAGCCGACGATCACCGCGTCAGCGCGGGCGAGCCTGTCACTATGGTGCAGAAGCATCGTCTGAAGGTCATCGTAAAGCTGCAATTCGCAGAAATCGGGATCAGGCAGGTCGCGATGGGGGGCATACCACGGCACATCGCGCTCCAGGAACAGCACGCGGTGACCCTCGGCGGCCATCCCGCGCAGCAGCGCGCGGAAGGTGGTCGCGTGGCCGTTGCCCCATGAGGAGGTCAGCGAAAGGCCCAGAACCACGATGTCGAGCGGGGCGGTCATGCGATCGCCCTCGCTGCGGCGCGGCTGCGGAAGAGTTCATCCGCAAGCGCCGCGCGATGATCATAGGTGTGCTCCGCCAGCACGCGCGCCAGTGCATTCTGCCCGATGCGCGTGGCCTGTTCGGGCGAAACCGTGCGCACGAACTCCGCCACGTCCTGCCCGTCCCGGGCGACGAGGATTTCCTTTTCCGGCTCAAGGAACATCTCGATCCCGGCCCAGTCATCGGTGACGATACAGGCCCCGGCGCCCGCCGCCTCGAAGACGCGGGTGGCGGGAGAGAATCCTGTTTCGGCCATGCTGTCACGTGCAATGTTCAGAACGAGGCGGGCAGATGCGTTCAGCGCGTTGTGATCGCGCGTCGGCACATGGCCAAGAGCGCGGATGTTGCCGGGCATCGGATGCCCCTCCCAGCCCGAACCGCCCAGCAGGAAGCAATCCTGGGGACAGGCGGCGGCGGGAGCGAAGAGCCAGGCCGCCACCCGCGCCTCGCGGTCCGGCAGGCGATTGCCGAGGAACGCCATATCGCAGGCAAAGCGCGGCTCGGGCGATACCGGGTGGTGTGTCTCGGGGTCGAGCGCGTTGTAGACCGGCACGCAATCCCGCGCACCCAAAGTCCGGTAGGCAGCGATGACCGGATCGCCGCCGCCATAGGTCAGCACCAGATCAAGTTCCGGCAGGGCGGCGCGCAGCGGATGATCAGGATTGCCACGCAGTTCCGCCAGGGTCGCGGGCGCGTCCACGTCCCAGAAGATGCGCAGGGCACCGGGACGGGCGGCGGACATGACCTCTTTCAGCAACAGATCGTCTTCGAACCCCACGCCGCTGGCCTTGACCACGATATCGGCGTCGCGCGCCGCCGCCGTCACCTTGCGGAGCGCAGCCACTGTGCCGTCATAGACGACGACACGCGCCCAGTCTGGCGGATCGATGTCACGGTTTTTCTGCCGGTCGTGGACGTCGGGTTCGTAAAAGGTGATGTCGTGGCCCCGCGCTGCAAGGGCGCGCAGGATGCCACGATAGTAAGTGGCCGCGCCGTTCCAGTAGGCTGACAGCAGGCTTGATCCGTAGAAGGCGATTTTACTCATGCGGTCCTTTCCTTTTGCGTGGTGGCGTCAAGCTGAGACAGGATTGCCAGAAGCTCCTCGGCGCGGTGGCGGCAGGTGTGGCGGGCGCGGATTGTCTCCAGCCCGGCTGCGGCAATCTCGCGGCGCATGTCGGTATCGTTCAGCAGCGCCGCCAGCCGCCCGCGCATCTGCGCGCCGTCGCTGGCGGTCAGATAGTCGCTTCCCGCACGGAACAACTGCTCGCAATCGTCCCAGGGCGCACTGACCAGGGGTATGCCACAAGCCAGCGCCTCGAACATGCGGATGGTCGGGATGCCGGGCAGGGCGCGCACATAAGGCGCCCGCGGCACATGCACCGTCAGGCGGTGACGGGCGAATTCACGCGGCACGTCTGCGTTGGCAATCCAGCCGCCATAGGCGATATCCGCCTGTTCCAGTCGCGCCAGCGCCTCTGCCGGATACCTGACGCCACGGATCGTTGCGGAAAGCCCCAAGGCCTCAACCGGTTCGATCAGATATTCCACCAGTTCTGAACTCCGCTCGCCGTCGCCCCAATTGCCGATCCAGACCAGATCGGCCTCGGGGTCCACATCAAGCGGGCGGAACAGCGCCACGTCCGCCGCCTCGTGCCAGGTGAATACCTGCCGCCCCCAGCCTGCGCGCAGATACCGCTCGCGCAGTGTCTCGCCAAAAGCCAGCACCCCGTCATAGCCCGACAGATCGAGCGCACCGATCTCGCCCGCGGCGCTGACCGCGCGATGATGGGTGTCGTGAAACAAGAGCGTGAAATCCGCGCCCCGGCGGCGAAGCGCGCCCAATTCGGCGACCAGCGCGGGATCGGTCCATTCATGCACCACCACCACATCGGCGTCTTTCACCAGATCCTCATGGCAGGCAGATGCACCATAGCGCTGCGAACGCAGCATGGGAAAAGTCTCATGAAAGGCGTTGACTGCGGCCTCGCCCTGTTCAGCCACCAGATTGTCGCGCGACCACGCGTTCTCCGGCTCCAGCGCCAGAGCCTGATGGCCAAGGCTCTGCAATTCGCGCATCACGCCGCGCAGGAAATGCGCGTTGCCGTGATTCCAGTCCGAGACCAGCGAATGGGTGTAGAAAACGAAACGCATGTCAGCGGACCTCCATGAGGGCATGGCGGGAGACGCATACCCTGTCGTAAATGGCAGCCATGGCGGCGACCTGCGCAGCAAGGTCATAGCGCGCCGCCCGCGTCCGCGCCGCAGCGCCCATCTGGTCGCGCAAAGGGCGGTCGCGGATCAGCCGGTTGACCGCACTCGCCAGCCCGTCCGCATCGCGCGGGGCGAAGAAGAAAACGGCCCCGTCCCAGAGTTCTCGGTAGGTGGGAATATCCGACAGCACCAGCGGCACGCCCGCGCGCGCCGCCTCGGCCACGACAAGGCCGAAGGGCTCGTAAAGCGATGGCGACACCAGCACGCCGGCGCCCTGCACCAGCGCCAGCGCATCGTGATGCGGCAGTCGCCCGAGCCCGTCCGCGTAACGCAGTGCCACCTGCGCCCCATTCTCTCCGCGCAGCGGCCCCGCCATGCGCACCGGCCACGCAATCTGCGCTGCCGCACGGTCGAGCGTGGCAGCGTCCTTGCCCTCGTCCCACCAGCGACCTGCGGCGGCGACATCCGCGCGGACCGGCTCGGACGTTTTGGGCGCGAGGCTGGCATTGTGCACCACGTGCAGCCCGTCGATACGGCCATGACAGGCAGCGAGCGCGTCGGCATGGGCGCGTGAGGGAGCCACCACGGCATCCGCCGCCTTGAACCCGGCCAGGGTCAGCCGTGCCTGCCATTGCCAGTCCTCGGGCAAAGCGCTTCCCCTGACTGCCGCGAACCAGGTGGCGACACAGGAATGGGAGACCGTGACCACGGGCAGATCAACACTCAACCCGGCGGCCTGACTGGGCAGGTTCAGGTGCAGCAGGTCCACCCTGTGCCGCAGGGCCAGTGCCTCGATCTGGCGCGGCACGTCGCGCAGGTCATCCATCTCTGCCGCCATCCACTCGAGCGGCGCGTCGCACCAGTCGAGCCTGCCCACTGCCAAGGCCTCATCGCGCTGCGCCTCGGTCGGAGGCGGGCCAAACCCCGCAAAGGTCACGTCATAGCCGCGTCCGCGCAAACCCCGGCCCAGATCGAGCGCATAACGCCAGACCCCACCCACGGCGTCGAGGGTCATCAGGATCCGCGTCATGCGATAGCCCGGCACATGTCGGCACCCGTGTGGGGGAAAGCGCGGTTCTGCCGCAGCCAATCGGCCAGTTGTGCCAGCCCCTCCTGCCAGTTCGTCCGGGCCCGCCACCCTGTGCTCGCCTCCAGCAGGCGGGTATCGGCTACGAACCAGAACTGATCCCCCTGCCGCCACTCGTGTTCAGTGATCTCGCAAGGGCGGCCCATCAGCCGGGCGATTTCGTCCAGCACCGCGCGCAGGCTGACCGCGTTGGCAGGCCCGCCGCCCAGGTTGAACGCCCTGCCGCTCAGAGTGTCGATCTGCGCCAGAAGGGCGCGATAGGCGGCGACCGCATCGCCGACATGCAGAACGTCGCGTACCTGCTTGCCATCCCCATATATGCTGATCGGTTCGCCGGACAGGGCGCGGATCAGGAAATGAGCGACCCATCCCTGATCTTCGGTGCCAAACTGGCGAGGGCCATAGATGCAGCTCATGCGCAGCACTGCCGCCGGGATGTCGTAGGATTTCGCGTAGTCCAGCACGTACTGGTCGGCCACTCCCTTGGAACAGCCATAGGGCGTGCAGAAGGAAAGAGGCTGATCCTCACCAATGCCGCAGGTGCGGAGATCCTTGTCGGCAGGCAGGTGACGGTCGCCGTGTTCGACCATCTCGAGATCCTCAAGAGCCCCATAGACCTTGTTGGTGCTGGCAAAGAGCACCGGCATGCGACGCCCCTCGGCCCGCACGGCCTCCAACAGGTTCAGCGTACCCCGCGCGTTGATCTCGAAATCATCGAGCGGATCGCAGAGACTGGTCGTTACTGCCGTCTGCGCCGCCAGATGAACCACGGCAGAGGCGTCCTTGACCGCCTCGCGCAGGGCGCTCATATCACGCAGATCCGCCGGTGCAGGATGCAGACGCGCACCGTGACGTTCCGCAAGCCAGTGCAGGTTATCCTCCACCCCGGGGCGGGAAAGGTTGTCGTAGACGATCACCTCCCGCCCATCCTGCAGCAGGCTGTCTGCAAGGTTGCTGCCGATGAAGCCGCTGCCCCCGGTGATGACAACAGGCTGCGCCGCGCCCGCCAGACCCGGCGCAGCGAGGCGTGTGACCTCGCGCGCCCGCCCGATGCCGCCCGATGTCAGCAGACGGGCCAGCAGTTTCGGGCGTCCGCGCGCGTCGCACGCGCCAAGATGATAATGGCGAGGATCGAACCACAGCCCTTCCTGCACCGCTATGTCCTCCGGCAGATCGCGCCAGCCATACCAGTAGAGCCGGTCGGCTTTGGCATCGAGCGCGTCGACGAAACGGCGCAATTGCTCGGCCTCGTCGCCGCGCCAGGTGGAATAGCCAGTTTCGGTCAGCCAGATTTCAGCGGCTGGGTTATAACGGTCAAGAATTGCGCGCGTCTCGTCCAGCAGCGCGCTCCAGCCGCGCCACGATCCCTCCTCGCTGTCCCAGGTGCCGGGAAAGCCGTGCAGCCCGACTGCCGCCATCTCGGCCAGCAACCCGCGCTCGCCCATCAGGTCAAGCCAGAGCGGATCGAAAGGGCAGGGTCCGCCCAGCACCGCTTTCCAGCCGCGCTCGTTGATCCAGTGCGCTGCCCCGCCCACCATCTCGCAGAACAGATGATGGTCGCGGTCCAGTCGCCAATCCCAGTCAAGCAGGTTGTTGGGCTCGTTCCAGAGTTCCACATGGGTGAAATGCTGCCCGTGCCGGGTCAGGATGTGGTCGATGAAATCAGCGTAGGATTTCAGGTCATGGGGCGGCCCCGAGGCGCGCCCGTTGCGCGATATGGAAGGCGGCGTGTAATGGACGCAGGGCAAAAGGTCGATCTCGCGCCCCAGACGCGGCAGCAGCCAGTCATACCATGCCTCGCCACCCTCGGCATAATACTCGGCCCATGACAGATGCGTGCGCAGAAATGTGGCACCGGCGGCCCGCATTTCGGAGAGCGCCCGTTCCACCCGCGCATGATCGCCCGGCCGGAACCATTCGACAAACCCGAAGGCTCCAGTCATGATACCAGCCTCCGCGCCTCAAGCTGGCGCCGCATCTCGGCGCCGCGATCGGTGACAGTCTGGCCGCGCACCCATTCGACAAATTCGCCAAGCGATTCCTCCAGACGGTATTCCGGCGCAAATCCTAATCTTTCCCGCGCCTTCGTGATGTCCGCGAAGCAATTGCGAATGTCACCCGCCCGCGCTCGGCCGGTGATCTCGGGCGCCAGATCGTCCCGGCCCATTTCAGCCGCCAGCAACTCGGCGACGCGTGCGATGCTGTAGGCATGGCCCGAACCGATGTTAAAGACCTCGCCGCCGATATCAGGAGTTTCCAGCGCGAGGCGGAAGGCACGGGCCACGTCCTCTACATGTACGAAATCGCGCTGCTGCGCTCCATCTTCAAAAATCGTTGGCCGTTCGCCGCTGGCCAGCCGCGAGGCGAAATTAGCCAGAACTCCGGTATAGGGGTTGGAAAGGGCTTGTCCCGCACCGAACACGTTGAACAGCCGCAGCGCCACCGCTTCGGTCTCATAGGCTGTGCCGAAGATGAGCACGGCGCGTTCCTGCGCATATTTGGTCAGGGCGTAGATGGAGGCGAGGTCGATAGGTTTGCTTTCGTCGGTAGGCACGGGCCGCAGGGGCTGGCCGTCGGGGCCGGGAACGTCCCACTGACCGGCGCGCACCGCGTCCGGTTCGCGGCGCGCGTCACCGATTGGGCTGCCGTCTGCAGCAATATAGCGTCCCTCGCCATAAACGCTCATCGAGGAGGCGACCACCAGCCGTTTCACCGGGTGGTCGAGAAGCGCCTCAAGCAATATCGCCGTGCCGAGATCGTTGGCACCCACATAGCGGGCGATCTCGTACATCGACTGTCCGACCCCTACCTCCGCCGCCAGATGCAGCACCGCATCGCACCCCGCAAGCGCATCGCGCAGGGCACCTGCATCGCACATGTCACCGCGAATGAATTGCGCACCTTCAGGTAGATCGGGGGTGCCTTCATGCACCTGCTCGATCAGGGCGTCATAGATGCGTACATCGTGGCCATGCCGGATCAATTCTGCAGCTACATGCCTGCCGATGAAGCCGCATCCCCCTGTTATCAAAACATTTGTCAAGTTCCGCTCCCTCTGCCCTCGGGCCGTATCGATATCTTCGAGCAAACAGCGCAGAGCGGCGAATGGTTCCGCCCGGCCATCCATTTCCACCCTTGGCAGGAACCTGAGCCGCCGCGATTCGTTTATCGATGGATGGAGTGTGACAGCCTTCCTCTTCAACCCGGTCATCTGTAACGCAATTAAAGACGGAGCCTCGTCCATGAAAGACACCTCGCCATTACACCTGCCCAAAAGCGCCGCGGAAACGATGCTGGCCGCACGGCTGACCGGCCCCGGCCAGTTTGATCTGGTGGAATGCGCTTTGCCGTATCCCGGCGTCGGTGAGGTAAGGATCGCGCTCGAGGGGTGCGGTGTATGCGCCTCCAATCTGGCGCCTTGGGCGGGGCCGGACTGGATGGAGTTCCCGACCGAACCCGGCGCGCCGGGTCACGAGGGCTGGGGCCGCATTGATGCGCTGGGGTCGGGGGTGACAGGGCTGCAAGAAGGCGCCCGTGTCGCTTTTCTGGGCCAGCACAGCTATGCTGGCTATGATCTCGTTCCTGCCAATCATGTGGTCGCGCTGCCCCCGGCGCTCGACGGCCGCCCCTTTCCCGGGGAGGCATTGGGCTGCGTGATGAATATTTTCGCCCGGAGCGGCATCGAATCCGGCATGCGGGTTGCCATCGTCGGGATTGGCTTCATCGGCGCTGCGCTGACGCGGCTGGCGGCCAATAAGGGCGCCGAGGTCATCGCGATATCGCGAAGGGACAGTTCACTCGCACTGGCGCGCCGGATGGGAGCGGCGCATACCATCCCCATGGAAGATCACTGGGCAATCATCGAGGACGTGCGCGCGCTGACCGACGGCGCGGTGTGTGATGTTTCCATCGAGGCGGTTGGCCTGCAATGGCCGCTTGACCTGGCGGCGGAGCTGCTGGGAACGCGGGGGCGTCTGGTGATCGCGGGCTACCATCAGGATGGGCCGCGACAGGTGAATATGCAAAGCTGGAACTGGCGCGGCCTTGACGTGATCAACGCTCACGAGCGTGACCCGATAACATGCGTCTCAGGCATGCAGCGCGCCGTCGAGGCGGTGGCGGCGGGACAGCTGGACCTGGACCCACTTCTGACTCACGAGTTCGCGCTGGATCACTTGGGCGCAGCGCTCGACGCGACCCGTGACAAGCCGGATGGGTTTGTGAAGGCGTGGCTGACATGCCGCTAGAAAATGCTGCCATTGCGCGCCCGCGGCTCGGTTTCCTCGGATTGGGATGGATCGGGCGGCTGCGGATGCAGGCGCTGGCGGAAACCGGATTGGCAGAAATAGTGGCTCTGGCCGATCCCGCGGCGCAGTGTCTGACCGAGGCGGCGGTGCTGGCGCCCGGCGCGATGCAGGGTGCTGGTCTGGACGATCTTCTCGCCGAAGGGTGCGACGGCATCGTGATCGCGACACCAAGCGCGCTTCATGCCGACCAAACGGTCGCGGCGTTGGAGAAAGGCATGGCGGTTTTCTGCCAGAAGCCGTTGGGCCGAGATGCGGCCGAGGCCGGACGCGTTGTTGCCGCGGCGCGGATGGCGGACCGGCTGCTGGGGCTTGACCTCTGTTATCGCCATACTGCGGCCATGCTCGCTGTGCGCGATACCGTGCGGAGCGGCACAATCGGCGACGTTTTTGCTGCTGATCTGGTCTTTCACAACGCCTATGGTCCAGACAAGCCGTGGTTCTACGATGCCAGGCTGTCGGGGGGCGGCTGCGTGATGGATCTGGGCGTGCATCTGGTGGATCTGGCGCTCTGGGTGCTGGATTTCCCGGAAGTCATCGATGTCTCGGCGCAACTTTTTGCCGAAGGTCGCCCTTTGGCCACCCGTGACCAGGTCGAGGATTACGCTACCGTCACGTTGCGCCTCGGCTCCGGCGCAGTGGTGCGGATCGCCTGTTCCTGGAACCTCTCGGCAGGGCAGGACGCGGTCATCGGGGCAGATTTCCATGGCACGCAAGCCGGTGTCTCCATGCGCAACCGGGGTGGTTCGTTCTTCGACTTTGCGGCGTATCGGCATAGCGGCACCACCACTCGTCCGCTGGCCGAACCGCCCGACGACTGGGGCGGGCGCGCTCTTGCGGACTGGGCACGCCGGCTGGGCTGCGGCGAAGGTTACGATCCGGCGGCCGAACATTTCATAGAAATATCTCATGTCATCGATCGCATCTACGGCGCGGCAGGACGATAGCCAGCGGTTCAGTACCGGCATTCGATGGAACTGATTTAGGACGAATCGATCTGGCTACGAAATCCAGATCTTGCAGATGATCGTATGAATGCGCCAAGGGACGGCCTTGAGCAGATGCTCGAGGAACTCTCAGGCGGTCTTGCGACCTGTCTTGCCCAAGTGGTGTCGCGAAGGTGACATAAGTTTGAAGGTGGCGTAATCTCCGGGTGAACTCAAACCCAGCCAGCCGGCGGCAGCAACCGCCAGGGAGATCACGCGATGAAGAACGATACCGATACCGCCGCGCTTTCGCTACTGTCCAATGAAGCGGACCATGATCCGATCGAAGATCGCCTGCGAGAGACGATCCGCGCTCCGGTTGAGGCGGTTTTCGAAGAGGAACCGGAGGCGCTTCCGGGAGCGCTGCCGCCATG
>JAUNVT010000326.1 GCA_030540655.1 Rhodobacterales bacterium | reverse complement strand
CGGTCTGCCCTTTGCATAATGCGACTAAAGCCCACTTGGCCGTATTGCCGTAAGGGTGGTTCAACTCCGGCGCATCGACGCCGAATAAGCGTATCTGGGTTTTCTGGATAACCAAAGTGTCGCCATCAACGACATAGGCAGAGCCTTGTAAAACAGGCTTTGTTGGTAATGGTTCTGCGCTTTGCGCGTCAAAAGGTTGGCGCTTTGGCTGGGTGTGGGTGCTAGAAGTTGCCTGGGTCGGCCGAGTTGCGCCGCTATCAGAACTCTTAGGCCAAAACAAAAGTCCTGCGAAGCCGATCAGCGCAATCAGCGCAATCAGTAGTAATAAGATTTCCAATTAATAACGACCTTGCTCAATAGTTGCCCACCCAAGTTTCATTTAAAAGTGTCAATGAGCGCTTAAAGCTGTCCCGGCATCAGCATTTAAAAGTGCCCCACCCTTTGGGTGCCGACCGGACTGGTGCGGCGCCAAACCTGACCACAGGGGCCTCGTCTCCTTTCGCTATATGTGGAGCGCGTCCGACTCGCCCCCTGTGGACAGCTTTGGCTTGGACCGGCCCTGCCGGCCGGTCGGGACACACAAGCACAGGAAGCGGCAAGACCGGAGGGCGGGAGAGCAAAGAAAAAAGGCGGCTTCGCGTGAGAGGGTGATCCTGATGGGATCGGAGAAAACCCTCAACACTGGAGACGACCATGCCCTTTCACACCACAGACATCCAAGACGTGGACCGCTTCGAGATGGCCACCATCCTTGCCGCGCTGCGCCTGCTGCAAGCGGCCCCTGCCCTTCCATCGGAAATCGTGGGGATCGCCACCGACTACGGCGACTTCGAGCAGATGGAGGACGCGGCCATCGACGATCTTTGCGAGCGCATCAACGCCGCCAGCGAATACCCGTTCCGCGACGTGTCAGAGGAGATCGCGCAATGATCCGGCAATATAACAGCCAGCGCCACAGCCGCGTCGAGATCGCGGGCCGCATCCGCAACGTCGGCACCGTCCCGGTCGGCACCATCCTCCTGATCCAAGGGCGCAAGGTGCAGGTCGAGGCGTGGATACCGCGCGAGTATGCCTGCGTAGAGCGCGGCAGGATCGTCACGAAAAAGATCGCGGGCGGGCATCTCGCTCAGGTTCGCGATCTTGCCAGTGGCAGATCCGGCATCTTGTCGGACGCATGGCTGGTCGATGCCACGGCGATCCGCACGGACGAGCCGGACGGGCGCGCCCTTCTGCGGCGGGAACGAAACCGCGCAGAAGCGGCAATCGCGGCCGCAAGGGAGGCGGTGCAATGACCTGGAGTTTTGCCATATCACCGTTCATCCGTCACGCCACGTCGTTCATGTCGATACGCTCAGGCGAAAATTAGAGGAATGGTATCCCAGCCTCGTAACCACAAAGTGCACCAGCAAAACGGAGCTCGAGATCGCAGCACGATAGCCCATACTTTTTGGTGCTCTCCTGTTCACGGCAGCGGGGAGGGAACCTGCTGCCGTGACGAAGACCTTGTTATTATCTGAGCCGTTACTCGGCTGGCCGCTCCAGCGTTGGATAGGTCACGCCAAGTTGCTCTAGATAAGTGTCGTATTTGGAGGGATCGTAATAGAATTCCGCCTGCTTGGGACGAAATTCAGCCATGATCTCTTCGTTCTTAGTGATCGCCGGCTGATCTTCATCTGTGATGAACGGTGTGTACTGTTCATCCGCAGTCTGGACGTCCCGAAAATAATCCCAAGACTGTTCAAGTAGTTCGGGCTTCGTGAGGAGGTCGAGCGTGGTCATGGCCACCACCTTAGCACCGGCAATGACACCTTTATGGGCAATTGGTGTCGCCATTGTCATTGCATCCGCCCAGTGATGTCCTGGGGTGGTGTAACTTCAGGTCTGGAAATTCATTTGGCGCTGACGTCATGAGCCTCTG
>JAUNVT010000085.1 GCA_030540655.1 Rhodobacterales bacterium | reverse complement strand
AACGTCGCAAGGCCTTCCTGCGCAAATGGCGGCTGAAGTGCCGCGCGGTGGCCGATAGCCTGGAAGAGGCCGGGGCCCGGCCGTTCACCTTTACGCGGCTGGATCCATCGCAATGGAAACCGGCCGGAACAACCAACGCCACAGAGCGCCTGAACGAGGACTTTCGCCGCCGCATCAGGACCCCGGAACGTGCTGCCCTGCGCCCAAACCGTGCCGATGCTCCCTTGGGCGCTGATGGCATCGGGCCAGATCCAGATGCGACAGGTCGATGGCCGGGAAACCCCGGCTCAGCCCATGGTCCCGATCAGCCTTGACCTCGCGGCTTGATCAGGCCCAGATCCCCATGCCCGGAAAACGCCGCCGGAGAATTTCCACCAGATTCGAGACACCACCCCCCTTTCCACAGGGCGGACTCATCTCACGGCTTCCGTGACGGATATGCCGAGGGCGGTGTAGCCGTTCAAAACGGCGATCCTGATGTGAAGTTCGGCGACCTCGCGGTCGAAATCCCGTGCCATTGGGCATTGCCCCAGCAGTTTCACGCAGTGCATCTTCTTCTCGACGCGGCTCCGGCGGTGACCGCGATGAGCGAAATACGGAGCCCTCAGTCGGCTGAATATACTGCGGGCAACTTACATAAAGCGGGTGGTTTAACCGTGAGGATATCGCCTTCGCCTATCCATCGGAAAGCGAATGTTAAACGCCATTACGGCGTATGGCTCGAACCATTATTTCCCCTGAAAAGATCAGGCGCCGTACCGCGGGACCGCAAGCTTGGGGTACCAACCCGGCTCATGAAAGGTGCGCCCGCAAGCGCGCTGAAACAGGTCGGCAGCCGCAGCAGTACGGCATTTGCTGCGCCGGCGCGCGCAGAACTCTGATCCGTTACAGCAGCGCGGAGGATCTTGTTACGATCGGCCTGAGGTCCCTGAGAGTGCCGCAGCGTCTACCAAAACAGCAGATAGGCTGCGATCACGACACAGATCAAAGTCACTATGACCCAGATCACTGGCCAGCTGCGCCCTTCCTCATGTTGGACAGAGGTGCTGTCCGCGGGCGGCCGCATTGGAGTTTCGGTGTCGCGCGATGTATTTTCCACGGATTTCAGCTTTGGATTCAGGCCCCGGCGATCCGGAGTTTTCTTGTCGTCAGGATCGCTCATGGCGCGACCTCCCTCTTGGCAGCGGCGTTGTCGCTTTGCTGCATGTCTAGGTGCCATTTTATCATCGTCATAAGCATAACACGGCCCGGATCGCCGGCATCACGCATTTTCGAGATGAGCGTAGCCCAATCCTCTTCGCTGGCGTGGTCGGAAAACGCGGCCATGGCGGTTTGCGCGATGTCGGCGGGGACGAGGTCCTGCCGCACAGCCTCCTCCCTCAGGAGCTCCCAGAGCGCGGGATCGGCTGGCTTCAGCCATGTCTCGATGCCTGCACCCGAGCGGTGCGCGGCGGCGAGAATGTCGCCCAGCATCATGCGGCGTCCTCCTCCTGCGGTTCGACGATCACACCCTCGATCTTTGCGCGCGCGGCCAGATCGGCGACATACCGAGCCGCCCCCGTGGTCCAGGCGCGCGCGGCCATCATATCGGCAATCTTGTCACTGACGACATCAAAAGGCAGGACATGCCCCTCGATCACCCGCGCCAGCCGCAGAAGATGCCAGCCGAATTTCGAACGGACAGGGCGGCGCCCCGCCGTGCCGGGCTCCAGCGCCTCGATTGCCTCCTGTACTTCGAAAGCCAATTCGCCGCGTCGCACCTGCCCGAGCGACCCGTCCTGCTGTGCCGAGGGGCAGCAGGAGAATTCGCGCGCAGCGGCGGCAAACGCGGCAGCATTGTCGCCGATTTCGAGGCCGATTTTGCGCGCCGTTATGCCAGCGGCGGACCATGCGTCATTGCTGTCGCCGTCGGGTTCGATCAGGATATGTGATGCCTCGAAAAGGTCCGGCGTCTTGAAGCGTTCACGGTTGGCGTCATAGAAGCGGCGGCACTCCGCATCGTCCGCCTCCTGCGGTTCAAGGACGGTTTCCAGAAGGCAGTTGATGGTTGCGTCGTCAGCCTCCTGCGTACCGTCTGCCTCGTGCAAAAGGTCGAGCCGGCGGGCTTCCTGAAGCAGCAATTCGCGGATCGCCAGCGCGCGCGCGGCGCCGCGCCAAGCGGCGTCGGCATCAGGCGCAGGATGGTGCTGGATCTCCTGAGCGATGGCGTCGGGGGCGATCTCGACGCCATTCACGCGCACGTCCGAGAAGACCGGCGGGGGCGGTCTTTGCGGCTCAGGGCCGCCGCCGCAGCCGCCCGACTGGCAGGCGCTCATCATCTGTGGCGCAGGATGCGTGTCCGGCTTCAGACGCGGGATGTCGAGCTTCGCTTTCATGGCATCAATCCCCGCTTTCCGAGATTCCGCGCGACTTGGCGCCGCCGTGCATTCCCGTCATCGCGACACCGCCGGGCGGGACGTTGCGCGGCTTGCCGATCGGACGGCGGGAGCGCACGATCTGATAGCCGGGCCGGAACAGGAACCAGATCGGCGCGCTCCAGACATGCACCAGCCGGGTGAAGGGCGAGATGAAGATGATGATCAGCCCCAGCACGATATGCAGCTTGAAGATGATCGGGGCACCGATCAGCCAGCCGGGGGCGTCCGGGTCGAACACTGAAAGCCCGTGCGCCCAGTTCATCAGATTGACCATCTCGGCGCCATCAATATCTTTCATTGACCACCAGAGCGTGCCGACACCGAGGATGAGCTGCACCCAGAGCAGCGTCAGTACCGTGATGTCGCCAAACGAAGAGGTGTGCCGGATGCGCGGCTCGAACAGGCGGCGATGGAGCAGCAGCGACGCGCCGACCAGGCCGGCGACACCGGCGATTCCGCCCACCGTCATGGCCGCGATCTGCTTGAATTCGTGGCTGATACCGAAGGCGTCGATCGCCCAGATCGGCGTCATCAGCCCGAAGAGATGGCCCACCAGCAACACCAGCATGCCGAGGTGAAACAGGTTCGACCCCAGCATCATCTGCTTGCGGCGCAGGAACTGGCTCGATTCCGACCGCCATGAATATTGCGCACCATCAAAACGCAGGATCGATCCCAGGATCAAAACCGTGACGGCGATATAGGGAAACCAGCCGAACAGAAACTGGTGCAGCAATTCCTGGTACATCTTTTCCTCCTCACTCCTCCGGCGCGCGGTTCGCGCCCGCCGCCTTGCCCTTGGCGCGCATCTGCGCCACGATTCCCGTCGGCCCGCCCATGTCATGCGCGCCGGTGAAGGTGACTTCCTTATCCTCCCATTCCTCGTCGATCAGCGAAGGATCGTCCGAGGGGGCGTTCTTCTGGAGTTCGTCCAGCGCCTCGCGGTCGGGCCGCGCGCCCGAAAGCGCGAGGGCGGCGGTGAATACTGCCGCGTAATCCGACTCCCGCTCGCGCAGGCGCTGTTCCAGCGCAGCCAGCACATGCCCCGGCTGCGCCAGCGTCCCGCGCGCCTCCGCCGGAGGCAGGCAGGACGCATATTCGAAAAAGATCGGCAGATAGTCGGGCAATTCGCTCGACTCCAGCAGCAGGCCAGCCTGCATGTATTGCCCGGCGAGGTCCAGCATCGCCGGGCCGCGGTCGCGGCTTTCGCCGTGGACATGCTCGAAGAGATGCAGCGACAGCTTGCGAGAGCGGTCGAACAGCTCGGTATAGTCCGATTGTGCATCCAGCAGGTCGGAGGCCGCCAGCCTGTCAAGCAGCGGGTCGAGCCGGCGCCGTGCCACACCGGGCAGCGCCGCCTCCTCATCCAGGCCGGCGCGCATGTCGTCCACATGCGCCAGCAGATCGGCTGACGGATAACCCAGCAGGGCTGCAAGGGTGCGCAGTGTAAGTCTCATGTCGGCGAGTCCATGTATGGTTTTGGCGGTGTCCGCTTGGCCCCGCCGAAAAGGTTGACCTTGCTGTTGCCGCCGCTCTCCTCCTCGAAGCCGAAGCCGGCGGAACCACGCATCTTGTAGGCGTCCTCATCGGTCTCGCGATGCGTGGTGGGGATGACGAAGCGGTCTTCGTAGGCGGCCAGCGCCATGGTCTTGTACATGTCCTCGATCATTTCGGGCGTCAGGCCGACGCGCTCGGGGATGGAGGGGTCGATCCGCCCCTCGACCGATTTGGCGCGCATGTAGGATCGCATGGCCAGCATCCGTTCCAGCGCACTGGCAACCGGTGCCTCGTCGCCCGCCGTCAGCAGGTTCGCCAGATAGCGCAGCGGGATGCGCAGGGAGCGCACATCGGGCATGCCGTCTTTGGCGCTGATTTTGCCCGCCTCGTGCGCCGACTGGATCGGGCTGAGCGGCGGGACATACCAGACCATCGGCAGGGTGCGGTATTCGGGATGCAGCGGGAAGGCGACCTTCCATTCCATCGCCATCTTCCAGATGGGCGATCGCACGGCACCCTCGATCCATTCCTCGGGGATGCCCTGCGCGCGGGCCTCGGCCTGAACTTCGGGATCGTGCGGGTTCAGAAACACACCAAGCTGCGCGGGATAGAGGTCTTTGGGGTCCTCGACCGAAGCTGCCGCCTCGATCTTGTCGGCGTCGTAGAGCACAACGCCCAGATAACGAATGCGTCCGACACAGGTTTCCGAACAGACCGTGGGCTGGCCGACCTCGATCCGGGGGAAGCAGAAGATGCATTTTTCGGATTTGCCTGACGACCAGTTGTAATAGATCTTCTTGTAGGGGCAGCCCGAGACGCACATCCGCCAGCCGCGGCATTTCTCCTGGTCGATCAGGACGATTCCATCCTCCTCGCGCTTGTAGATCGCGCCTGACGGGCACGAGGCGAGGCAGGTAGGGTTCAGGCAATGCTCGCAAAGGCGCGGCAGATACATCATGAAGGTCTCTTCGAACTGGCCGTAGATTTCCTTTTGGACCCCTTCGAAGTTGTAATCCTTGCTGCGCGCCGAGAACTCACCGCCCAGCATGTCTTCCCAGTTGCCCGACCATTCGATCTTGTTGATGACTTCGCCCGTCAAGAGCGAGCGCGGCTTGGCAGAGGGCTGCGCCTGCACCTCGGGGGCCTTTTGCAGCCATTCATATTCGAACGTGTAGGGTTCATAGAAGTCATCGATCTCCGGCAGGTGCGGATTAGCGAAGATCTTGGCGAGAATACGCCATTTCGAGCCCTGTTTCGGCACGATGCGCCCGTTTCTTGTTCTCACCCAGCCGCCATGCCAGCGCTTCTGGTTCTCCCAGTCCTTGGGGTAGCCGATGCCGGGCTTGGTCTCGACATTGTTGAACCACGCGTATTCCACGCCCTCGCGATTGGTCCAGACGTTCTTGCAGGTGACCGAGCAGGTGTGACAGCCGATACACTTGTCGAGGTTGAGCACCATCGAGATTTGCGCGCGTATCTTCATTTCATCGCCTCCTTGCTGCCGGGCCCGCGGTGCGATTGCTCTTCGGTAGCTCCCACGTCTTCGACCCATTCGTCGGTCGCCTTGTCGAACCAGTTCACCTTGCTCATCTTGCGCAGGATCACCATTTCGTCGCGGTTGGCACCGACCGTGCCATAGTAGTTGAAGCCGTAAGCCAGTTGCGCATAGCCGCCGATCATGTGCGTAGGCTTCATGTTGATGCGCGTCACCGAGTTGTGGATGCCGCCGCGCTGGCCGGTCATTTCCGATCCGACGGTATTCACCAGCTTTTCCTGCGCGTGATACATGATGCACGATCCCGGCATGATGCGCTGGCTGACGATGGCGCGGGCCGTCAGCGCGCCGTTGACGTTGAATGCCTCGATCCAGTCGTTGTCGACGATCCCCGCCTCCCTTGCGTCATCCTCACTGATCCAGACGGCAGGGCCACCACGATTGAGGCTGAGCATGATGAGGTTTTCGGTATAGGTCGAATGGATCCCCCATTTCTGGTGGGGCGTCAGGAAGTTCAGCTGAATTTCCCTGTTGCCGTTCGGTAGTTTGCCAAGTGCGGCGGCGACCGAGCGGGTGTCGATGGGGGGCTTCCATGTCACGAACGCCTCGCCGAAGGCGCGCATCCAGTGGTGATCCTGATAAAGCTGCTGGCGCCCCGTCAGCGTACGCCAGGGGATCAGTTCGTGCACGTTGGTATAGCCGGCATTATAGCAGACTGTCTCGGATTCAATGCCGGACCAGGTGGGGCTGGAGATGATCTTGCGCGGTTGAGCCACGATGTCGCGAAAGCGGATCTTCTCCTCTTCCTTGCCTTCGGCAAGATGTGCGTGCTGCCGCCCGGTGGCTTTTGACAGCGCATTCCACGCTTTCATCGCCACCTCGCCGTTGGTCTCGGGGGCGAGCATCAGAATTGTCTCGCAGGCGTCGATGTCGGCGTCGATCTTCGGGCGTCCCTTGGTCGGGCCGTCCGGATGAACGCCGTTCAGCTTGCCCAGCAGCTCCACCTCATGCCCCGTCTCCCAGTTCAACCCCTTCGAGCCGTTGCCGAGTTTCTCCAGTGCCGGGCCAAGCGAGGTGTACCGCGCATAGGTGTCGGGATAGTTGCGCTCGACCAGCTCGACGGTCGACATCGTCTTGCCCGGCACCGGCTCGCACTCGCCGCGCCCCCAGTCCTGCGGCACATAGGGCTGGGTGATCTCGCCGGGGCTGTCGTGCTGGAACGGGGTCAGCACCACGTCCTGCTCGACGCCCAGGACCTCGGGGCAGACCTCGGAGAACGCCTTGGCGATCCCGCGGAAGATGCCCCAGTCGCTGCGCGCCTCCCACGAGGGATCGACCGCCGCTGTCAGCGGGTGGATGAAGGGATGCATGTCGGTGGTGTTGAGATCATGCTTTTCGTACCAGGTCGCTGTCGGCAGCACGATGTCGGAATAAAGGCTGGTCGTGGACATGCGGAAGTCCAGCGTGACCATCAGGTCGAGCTTGCCGACGGGTGCGTTCTCGTGCCATTTCACCTCGTCGGGCTTCACCAGTCCTTCGGCATCGTCGGTGCCGATGACACCGTGCATCGAGCCGATGAGGTGCTTCAGGAAATACTCGTGGCCCTTACCCGACGCGCCCAGCACATTCGAGCGCCAGAAGAACATGTTGCGCGGCCAGTTGCGCGGATGGTCCGGGTCGGCGTTGGCAAGATGCAGATCGCCGGATTTCAACCCTTTGGCGAGTGCCGCGCCAGGATCGCCTCCATCCCTGGCCAGTTGCGCCCCCACATCCAGCGGGTTTTCCAGAAGCTGTGGTGCGGAAGGGAGCCAGCCCATGCGCTCGGCGCGCACATTGTAGTCGATCATCGAACCCGACCAGTCCCCCTCGGGCGCGGTGGGCGAGAGCAACTCGTCCACCTTCATGGATTCGTAGCGCCACTGGTCGGAATGGGCGTAGAAAAAGCTGGTGCCGGCCATCTGCCGCGGCGGGCGGGACCAGTCGAGCGCGAAAGCCAGAGGGATCCAGCCGGTCTGCGGGCGCAGCTTTTCCTGGCCGACGTAATGCGCCCAGCCGCCGCCCGATTTCCCGACACAGCCGCACATCACCAGAAGCTGGATGATGCCGCGATAGCTCATGTCCATGTGGTACCAGTGGTTGAGGCCCGCCCCGAGAATCACCATCGAGCGGCCCTTGGTTATCTCCGCAGTCTGGGCGAATTCGCGCGCCACCTGAAGGATCGCATCGCGCTTGACGCCGGTCACGGCCTCGGCCCAGGCGGGGGTAAAGGGCACGTTTGCGTCATAATCTCTGGCCACGTTGTCGCCGCCAAAGCCCCGGTCGAGGCCGTAATTGGCGCAATAGAGGTCGAAGACCGTGGCGACGCGGATCGTCTCGCCATCCTTGCCGGTGATTTCCCTGACAGGGATGTTGCGCATCAGGATGCGGTCATGGGCTGTCGCCGTCCATTCATGCGGGGCCTCTGCGCCGAAGTAGGGGAACGCGACGGGTGCGATATAATCGTGGTCGTCCTCAAGGCTCATGCGCAGACGGATGTCGCGGCCCTTGCCATCCTTCTGCTCCAGGTTCCAGCGCCCTTCCTCGCCCCAGCGATGCCCGACGGAGCCTTGTGGTGCCACCAGATCGCCCGTGGTCTCATCAAAGCCGACGGCCTTCCATTCGGGATTGTTCTTCTCACCCATCGCGTCCGGCAGGTCGGCGGCACGCATCATCCGGTCGGGGATCAGGGTGCCATCCTTCTCGCTCAGCGTGACGAGCAGCGGGAAGTCGGAATAACGCCGGGTATAGTCGTCGAAATACTCGGATTTTCGGTCAAGATAGAATTCCCGCAGCACCACATGTCCCAGTGCCAGCGCCAATGCCGCGTCAGTACCCTGCTTGGGGTGCAGCCAGATGTCCGAGAACTTCGCTGCCTCGTTGTAATCGGGCGCGATCACCGCCGATTTCGCCCCGCGATAGCGCGCCTCCGAATAGAAATGCGCATCCGGCGTGCGCGTCATCGGCACATTCGAACCCCAGACCAACAGGAAGCCCGCATTGTACCAGTCGGCCGATTCCGGCACGTCCGTCTGTTCGCCCCAGGTCTGCGGGCTGGAGGGGGGCAGGTCGCAATACCAGTCGTAGAACGACAGCGTCGTACTGCCCAGCAGCGACAGATAGCGCGCGCCCGACGCGTAGGAGATCATCGACATCGCCGGAATCGGGGAGAAACCGGCGATGCGGTCGGGACCGTATTCGCGGATGGTGTAGGCGTTGGCGGCGGCGATCATTTCGTTCACCTCTTCCCAGCCAACGCGCACGAACCCGCCGCGGCCGCGCCGTCCGACCCAATCCTGCCGCTTCTCCGGGGCCTCGACGATGGATTTCCACGCCGCGACCGGCGCCAGCGTCTCGCGGGCATCGCGCCAGTGACGCACCAACCGGGCACGGACCAGTGGATATTTCACCCGCGTCCCGGAATAGAGATACCACGAATAGCTCGCGCCCCTCGGACAGCCGCGCGGCTCATGATTGGGCAGGTCGGGCCGGGTGCGCGGATAATCGGTCTGCTGCGTCTCCCATGTCACGATGCCGCCCTTGACGTATATCTTCCACGAACATGATCCGGTGCAGTTCACCCCATGGGTCGACCGCACGATCTTGTCCGATGCCCAGCGTTTGCGATAGGCGTCCTCCCATGCGCGGCTTTCATTGGTCGTGATACCGTGGCCATCGGAAAACTTGTCGCGTTTGGCACGAAAGAAGGTCAGACGATCGACGAAATGGCTCATGGGGTGGTCCTTCCGATCAGATTGTTTCCGCCGCTGCGCCGGAGGGCGCAGATACGCCCTCCCGCTCGATCTCGTTCAGAATGCCGCGCGGGCCGCTGTAGACCCACCAGGTCAGGACGGCGCAGCTGATGTAGAACAGCATGAACGCCCAGAGGGCCGCATCGGCCGTGCCCGTCGCCTGGATCGAGGATCCGTAGGCACGGGGAATATAAAAGGCGCCGTAGGCGGCGATGGCCGACGTGAAGCCGATGATTGCGGCCGATTCGCGCTCAGCCGTCCGGCGGCGCTGGTCCGGCGGAGCGTCGGGCGCTGTCCGGTCCAATTCACGGGTCATGATGTAAGGGATCATCTGGAATGTCGAGGCATTGCCGACACCGCTGGCAAGAAACAGCAGAAGCACGGTTGCGAAGAAGCCCGCGAAGCTGCCCGCCTGAAGGAACCAGAGCATTCCGGCGATGGCGACGATCTGCACGACAAACACCCAGAACGTCACGCGCGCGCCGCCCCAACGGTCCGCCACCCAGCCGGTCCCGGCCCGGCTGAGCGCGCCGACGAGCGGGCCGAGAAACGCCCAGCGAAGCGCGTTCACTTCGGGGAAAACGAGGTTGGCCAGCAGCGGGAAGCCGGCCGACATCCCGATGAACGTCCCGAACGTTCCGGTATACAGCCAGCACATCAGCCAGGTATGTGCGCGCCTGAAGATGGCGGCCTGATCGGCGAAGGATGATTTCGCGCTCAGGATATCGTTCATGCCAAACCATGCGGCCACCGTGCCGATGATAACCAGCGGCACCCACACGAAACCCGCATTCTGCATCCACAGCTCGCCACCGTCCACCATCGTCTGCGCCTGCCCTCCGAAGGCGCCGAAAAGCGAGAACGTGACGACGACCGGCACAAGGAACTGCATCAGGCTGACGCCGAGATTGCCGAGCCCGGCATTGATCGCCAGCGCGTTGCCTTTCTCGGCCTTGGGAAAGAAGAAGCTGATATTCGACATCGATGAGGCGAAGTTGCCGCCGCCGAAACCGCAGAGCAGGGCCAGAACCAGGAAGATGAAGAACGGTGTCTCGGGATCCTGCACGGCGTAGCCGATGCCGAAGGCCGGGATCAGCAGCGAGGCGGTCGAGACCGTCGTCCACAGCCGTCCGCCGAAGATCGGCACGAGGAAAGCATAGAAGATCCGCAATGTCGCGCCCGAAAGGCCCGGCAGGGCGGCCAGCCAGAAAAGCTGATCGGTGGTAAAACCGAAGCCGATCGCCGGCAGGCGCGCGATGACGACGCTCCAGACCATCCAGACGGCAAAGGACAGAAGCAGGCAGTAGGTCGAGATCCACAGGTTGCGCTGCGCGACGCGCCGCCCGGACGCTTCCCAGAAGGCCGGCTCCTCGGGGCGCCAGTCCGCGATGGCCCCGGCACCGCGCGGCGGTGTCGTCAGACCCGGCTCGCCGAGGCCCAGCATCTCGGGCAGCGCGGGCAGCGCCTCGCCCGGGCTGGCCTTCGCCGCCCTCAGTTCCATCGCCCGGACCGAGAAGTGCATCCACGCCAGCGCCCCTGCGACCAGCAGGAACAGCAGCGCGAAGCTGCTGGTCCAGATGCCGGTAAGATCGTTGAGCATGCCGAACACCAGAGGCAGCACGAACCCGCCCAGCCCCCCGATCATCCCGACCAGCCCGCCAACGGCCCCCACGTGATTGGGATAATAACTGGGAATGTGCTTGTAGACCGCCGCTTTGCCGAGGCTCATGAAGAAACCCAGCACGAAGATCGTGACCACGAAAGGCGCAAGTCCCATCGCCGTGCGGAAGGTGACTGGCCCCTTCACGCCCTCGATGATGTAGGTCGTGGGCGGATAGGCCAGAAGGAAGCAGCAGAATGCCGACACGCCGAGCGTCCAGTAAAGCACGGAGCGCGCGCCATAGCGGTCCGACAGCCGCCCGCCATAGATGCGGAACAGGCTGGCCGGCACCGCGAAGAAGGCCGTCAGCATTCCTGCCGTCGTCACGGTCAGCCCGTAGACCCCGACAAGATAGCGCGGCAGCCACAACGCCAGCGCCACAAAAGCCCCGAACACGAAGAAATAATAGAGCGAAAAGCGCCAGACCTGCAGATTCCTCAGAACCGCGATCTGCGCGGCCACCGAAACCGGCTTGCGTCCGGCGCGCCGGCGCGCGGCCTGATCCGGGTCGTCCTCGGTCAGCGCCAGGAACAGTCCTGCCACAACGAACAGCGTCGCAGCCCAGACCAATGCCACCACATGCCAGCCGAAGGCGACCATCAGGAAGGGCGCGGCAAAGGTCGTCACGGCCGAGCCGACGTTCCCCGCCCCGAAGGTTCCCAGCGCAAGGCCCTGCCTTTCGGGAGGGTAGAACTTCGACACATAGGCGACGCCCACCGAGAAGGAGCCTCCTGCCAATCCGACGCCGAGGGCGGCCAACAGGATCATGGGGAACGTATCCGCCATGGTGGTAAGCGCCGTGGCGATAGCCGAGAGCACCATCACCGCGGCAAAGATCAGCCGCCCGCCGACCTGATCCGACCAGATCCCCAGAAAGATGCGCGAGAGGGAACCGGTCAGGATCGGCGTACCGATCAGCAGCCCGAATTGCGTGTCGTTCAGCCCCAGTTCGTCCTTGATCGCCAAACCGATGATCGAGAAAATCGTCCAGACCGCGAAGCACGCGGTGAAGGCGACGGTGCTCGTCCACAGGGCACGGTTTGCGTCCGGTGGTATCGCGGCTGAAATCGCCATTCATCACCCCTCCGTCGTTTCTCCTTGTCTACGGATCACTGAACCGCAATCACGAGAAACTATCTGGTCGATTTACCGGTGCTTTCCGATCAGCCGCCTTGCTTGGCAAGCGGGGCTGTCGACCTGCCGCATTTACATTCAACAGGATTACAAAAAAATGTCAGATGTGATTTGATCGAGATCAATTTGGCGACGTTTGGCTTTTTTTGCCTTCGGGCGCCACCGCGGGCGGATATCCAAGCTCGAAGCGATACTCTGCAATGCCGCCATTCATCCGTGCCATATGGTCGACGAGGTTGCCGATCTCTTGTTCCACGAGGTCGCGTGTCTTTGAGCAGAACGTGCGCACATCACCGGTCAGTCCTGCTGTTTCAGGCACCACGTTCATGCCCGTGCCTGCATAAAACTTCGTGATCGTTGTCACAAGCTGATCAAACACGCTGACGCGACGCATGATGTGGCCAGGCAGGGCTGCTACGATCTGAGCGCCGGTCATCACCGGATCAATTATCTTGACTGGGGTCGAGGCGTGGCCGCCTTTACCCCGAATCTTCAACTTAAAGCTGTCGGCGGCGGCCATAGTGGGCCCAGCCAGCACGGCCATTTCTCCCTCGGGTAGGCCCGGGTCTTATACATTCCCCAGACGCTATCGACCGGAAACCGCTCGAAAAGCCCCTCCTCGATCATCAGGCGCGCGCCGCCAATATCCTCTTCGGCGGGCTGAAAGATGAAATAAGTTGTTCCCGCAAACTTGCGATGCTCGGCCAAATATCGCGCGGCGCCCAGCAGCATGGAGGTGTGTCCATCGTGACCACAAGCGTGCATTATGCCCGCGTGGGTCGAGCGATATGCGAGAATATTATTCCCTTCCATCGGCAGCGCGTCCATGTTTGCGCGAAAGGGGATTGCTCGGCGACCTTCTTGCATATCCCGCAATGTCCCAACGACGCCAGTCTTAGTGAAACCGCGATGGATATCGATTCCCCAGCTTTCCAGTTTTTGCACGACGAAGTCCGCGACCAGTCACTATGTCTTTGAACCAGAATTCTGCAATCCGGCTGCCGACTGGGAGAAGGGCCAAGTAGAGAAGAACGTGCGCGAGGCGCGGCAACGCCTCCGGCAGGTTGTGCCCGCATTCTCGGACCTTGATGCCCTAAATGACTGGCTGGAACAATGTTGCATGACGCTTTGGGCCGAGACCGTGCATTGCAGCCTGCCTGGGGTTTCTGCGCAAGTTGACCCGGGGCGGCCTGCGAGGGGTGAAGCTCGTGATCCCGGCCGCGCAGGAGGGGTATCAAGTCGGCCGTGACAAAGATGCTCTGCGCAACCCGGCCGCGCTGTCGGGTCCATTTTCAGCGCAAGGCGCCTGCCCCTGCCGGGAAGAGCGGCAGACGGGTTGTACCGGCTTTCATCGCCACCGCATTCGCCCGGGAAACCGCAGAGGCGGCGAGCACTCAATGGCGTGCCGTCGCTGATCAGATCAGACCAAAGGTGCCAAAGCCGGCGTATATCCTGGATGATGCGGAGCACGGAGTCCTGGCCTGCATGATCTTCTCAAGGAAATTTCGCGCCAGGCTGCATTCGACCAACCCGATCGAACGTCTGAAAAAGGAGGTGAAGCACCGCAGTGATGTCGCCGGCATCTTCCCCAACGAGGAAGCAGTCATCTGATCTTGCCCCCCGTTTCACCGGACACTCAGGCGGTTGTGGTTTGGGCTGCGATGAACTCGCGTGGTGAGCGCATCTTCAGCCCCGAGTGCGGGTGGTTGTCATTGTAGTCTTCGAACCCTCCGGCATCAATCCAAGGACGGTGACGGCGTCGGGCAGCGGAGTGACGTTCACGTGGTCCC
>JAUNVT010000325.1 GCA_030540655.1 Rhodobacterales bacterium | reverse complement strand
CGCGAGGAGTGCCTTCTCTGTCAGCGGTCCGTGAGGTTCCACTGCGTATTTGTCGTGGTATCCGCGCGAGCTGAGCAGGATATTTATTTTCAACGATCAACAAGCTACAGTTGAGGCAAGTGCCGTGGAGGTGACGAATGGCCGAGAACTCGCACACAGTGCCGTGGTGGCAGAACGGCATCATCTATCAAGTCTATCCCCGCTCCTTTCAGGACACGAACGGTGACGGTATCGGCGATCTGAACGGTATCCTGTCCCGCCTTGATCATTTCGTGCATCTCGGCATCGATGCGATCTGGATCGCGCCGATCTATCCGTCCCCGATGGCCGATTTCGGATATGATGTGGCCGATCACTGTGCCGTCGATCCGATCTTTGGCACGCTCGCCGATTTCGACCGGCTGGTTGCTGCGGCCCAGGCGCGCGGGCTCCGTATCATTCTCGATTTTGTGCCGAACCATACCTCGGATCGACACCCCTGGTTTACGGAAAGCCGGGTCTCGCGCGACAGCACGAAGCGGGACTGGTACATCTGGCGGGATCCGGGGCCGGACGGCGGGCCTCCGAACAACTGGCTGAGCGAGTTTGGTGGTCCGGCATGGACGTTTCATCCCGCCACCGGCCAGTATTACTACCACGCCTATCTTCCGCAGCAGCCCGATCTCAACTGGCGGAACGTTGATGTGCGGGCGGCGATGCTGGATGTCCTGCGCTTCTGGTTCGAGCGCGGGGTCGCGGGGTTCCGGGTCGATGCGATCCATCACCTTTTCGAGGATGAGCAGTTGCGCGACAACCCGTCAAACCCGGACTGGCACGACTGGATGTCACCTGCCCGGCGAGTGCTGCGTACACACACGATGGACCAGCCCGAGGTCCATGCGGCTATCGCCGAAATGCGCAAGGTAGCTGATGCGTATGGCGACCGTCTGATGATCGGCGAAGCCTACCTGCCGTTCGACCGGCTCATGGCCTATTACGGCGTCGACCTTACCGGCTTCCAGCTGCCGTTCAACTTCGAGCTTATTCATACGCCTTGGCAGCCGACCGCCGTCGCGGCGCTTGTCGCCGCCTATGAGGCGGCTCTTCCGCAAGGTGCTTGGCCGAACTGGGTGCTTGGCAACCATGACCGGGCGCGGGTGGCGAGCCGGCTCGGTCCGGAACAGGCGCGGGTGGCCGCCATGCTTCTCCTGACGCTCCGGGGCACGCCGACGATCTATCAGGGCGAGGAGCTGGGTATGGAAAACGTACCGATCCCACTCGACCGCGTCCAGGATCCGTGGGAGCGGAACGTACCGGGCTTTGGCCGCGATCCGGTGCGGACGCCCATGCCCTGGACCGCTGAGCCCGGCGGCGGCTTTACAAGCGGTCATCCTTGGCTGCCGCTCGGGGCGGACCTCGCGACCGCCAACGCCGCTGCACAGGAGGTGGACCCGCGCTCGATGCTCGCCCTCTACCGTGCCCTCCTGCGGCTGCGGCGCGCGGAGCCCGCGCTTGCCATCGGCAAATTCTTCCCTGTTGCTGCGACGGAGGAGGTTTTCGCTTACGAGCGGCGCCATGGCGAACGCCGCTTACTCGTCGTGCTGAACATGAGCGGCGAGAGGAGCGAGATATGCGTGGACGAAGCAGTCATTCTTCTTTCCACCCATCTTGACCGCGAAAAAGAGGCCGTTTCCCGGCGCCTGTTCCTTCGGCCGAACGAGGGCTGCGTTGCGCAGCTTTAGGCACCCGGCCGAAACAGGGGCGGAGGCGGGCCTGAAGCGCAAGGAATGTATGCGCCCGCCTCAGGGGCTGCTAGAGCGTATCGGCTCTGATCGGATTCGGGATTCCCAAGGCTTTCTTTCTGTGATTCTCTTCTGCTGAGGCAGATATGGGGTCGAAAATGGGTAAACCGCATCCTTTCGAGTTGCGTGTCCGTGCCGTTGCACTTGTCG
>JAUNVT010000084.1 GCA_030540655.1 Rhodobacterales bacterium | reverse complement strand
GCGACACGCTCTAAGGATGAGCTTTTTCATGAAGGGTTGCGCAAGATGCCTTGGCTGCGGCGCGCACATTCCCGAAGGCCTGTTCGGCGCGGCAGATCTGTCATATGCAGATTGAGGAACAGGGCAAGCCATCCCGGCGCGGCATTTGGCAAATCAAATTTACTGAGACACTGCTTTCAGTCGATTCGACCAGAAAGGATCCGGTCGTGGGATCAGACAGTGGCGGTAAACGCGTGTGCGGTGAGGAAAAGATGAAACCCTAGAGCCACCACGGGGATATCCGCCGCGCCGGTTGCGGGCGGCGGACGTGGATCGTTTAGCCAAAAACCTTGGTCAACGCCTTGTCGGTAGCGGTGATCAGCTCGTCTATGTCATCCTTGGTAGCGATCAGTGCAGGCGAATAGCACAGCGTGTTGTTGAAGCCCGGCAGCGAGCGGTTGGTGGCGCCGATGATCACGCCCTGTGCCATGCAATCGCCGGTGACGGCGGCGACGGATTTTTCATCCATCGGCTCTTTCGTGCTGCGATCCTTGACCAGTTCCGCACCAAGGAACAGCCCCTTGCCGCGTACGTCGCCAATGACCTCGTGCTTGTCTTTCAGCGCCCTCAACTGGTCCAGCATGTAATCGCCCATCTGGATGGTGTTCTCCAGCAGGCCTTCTTCCTCGATGATGTTCATGTTTTCCAGCGCGGCGGCGGGGCCGGCGGTGCAGCCGCCAAAGGTGGAAATATCGCGGAAGTAGTTCATCGGATCGGTTGCATCGTCCTTGAACATGTCAAAGACCTTTTCAGAGGTGACGCAGCAGGCGATGGCGGCATAGCCCGAGGCAACGCCCTTGGCCATGGTCACGAAATCCGGCTCGATTCCATAATGCTGGTAGCCGAACCATGTGCCCGTGCGCCCTAGACCGCAAACAACCTCGTCAATATGCAGCAGCACGTCATATTTGCGGCAGATTTCCTGCACGCGGGGCCAGTAGCCTTCGGGCGGAACGATTACGCCGCCCCCTGCCGTCACCGGCTCGAGACACAGTGCGCCGACGGTATCGGGACCCTCGCGCAGGATAACCTCCTCAATCGCGTTTGCCGCGGCCAACCCATAATCCTCGCCTTCCAGATCCCACTGTGCGCGGTATTCCAGGCAATGGGGCACCTCGACGAAACCCGGCGTGTAGGGGCCATATTGCGCGTTCCGCTCAGGCTGGCCGCCGGCTGACAGGCAGGCGATCGTGGTGCCGTGATAGTCGCGGTCGCGGTAAAGGATCTTGTGCTTCTTGCCGCCATAGCGCTTGTGCGCGATCTGGCGGACCATCTTGAACGCCTTCTCATTCGCCTCGGACCCCGAATTCGTGTAATACACGCGGGTAAGGCCGGGCATCTTGGAAATGATGCGCTCGGAAAACATCGATCCGGGGATCGACCCCGCAGAGCCGGCAAAATAGTTCAGCTTGATCAGCTGGTCGCGCACCGCATTGGCAATTCTTTCGCGCCCATAGCCGACATTGACCGTCCATACGCCGCCTGAAACACCGTCAAGATGCTCCTTGCCGTGCTGGTCCCAGACGCGCATTCCGCGGCCTTCGACGATGATGCGGGGGTCGGACGTCTCGTAGGGTTTGTGCTGGCTCAGGTGGTGCCAGACGTGGGCGCGGTCTGCCGCGACAATTTTTTCGATGTCATTGTCCAGAAACTTGCCGTCCATGAGATCCTCCATCCATGATGCCATCCAGCAGCCTGCGCGCCGGGAATGAGTTTACCGGACCATACCACCCCATGACGGCGTTTGGCGATAGGTCCAGTTGCCCGCCGCGAATAGAGCCAGATCAGCGGCCCTGACGTTACTCTTCGGGCAGTTCCGTCGAGGGGATCAGGCGAAAATGCACGCCATTTGACCAAAGACCGAACCAGCCCTCATGATGCGCGCCGATCTGGGCCAGCCGGTAAAAGCTCTTGCGGTCGATCAGCGCCTCAAGGTTGGCACGCACCCGCACATAGGGCGACGGCTCGCCCGATTCGGGGTCGCGCTCCACGCGGATCGGGGCATCTGGGCCAGCCATGGTGCTGTCGCCCACATTGGTCAGGAAGGTCAGGCGCTGGTCCTGCCCGCTGCCCTCTGCCTCGAAATCGATAGCGACAAAGGGCGCGTCATCGACGGTGATGCCGACCTTTTCGACAGGGGTGACAAGGAAGTAATCATCGCCATCCTTGCGCAGGATGGTGGAAAAGAGGCGCACCATTTCCGGCCTGCCGATAGGCGTGCCAAGATAGAACCACGTGCCGTCGCGGGCGATACGCATGTCCAGATCACCGCAGAAATCAGGGTTCCATTTGTCCACGGGCGGCAGGCCACGCCCCTTCTGGGCGGCGCGCGCGGCGGCGGCGATGCCTTCGGCCGAAGGTGACGGGGACGTGATCCTGTTTTCGCTCATTGCTTTTGCCATTTCCGTGCTGCGCTATACACTGACATTGACGATATAGCCCCAAGCGGAGATTTTCCATGACAGATAGCGCCGATCTGGTGGCCGGGATTGACGCGCTGGAGGCGCGGCTGGCCGATGCGCGCGGTCAGGTGGCGCGCCGGTTCATCGGGCAGGAGCGGGTGGTGGACCTTGCGCTGGCGGCCCTGCTCAGCGGCGGGCACGGGCTGCTGGTGGGCCTGCCGGGGCTGGGCAAGACGCGGCTGGTCGAGACGCTGGGCGTGGTCATGGGCCTGCATACCGCCCGCGTTCAGTTCACGCCCGATCTGATGCCCGCCGATATTCTGGGCAGCGAAGTGCTGGAGACGGGGGCGGATGGCAGCCGCGCGTTCAAGTTCATCGAAGGGCCGATCTTTTGCCAGCTTCTGATGGCGGACGAGATCAACCGTGCCAGCCCGCGCACCCAGTCGGCGCTGCTTCAGGCGATGCAGGAGCGGCAGGTGACGGTGGCGGGCATGGACCGCGCGCTGGACGCGCCGTTTCACGTTCTGGCCACCCAGAACCCGATCGAGCAGGAGGGCACCTATCCCCTGCCCGAGGCGCAACTGGACAGGTTCATGGTGCAGATCGACGTGCCTTATCCGGATCGCACGGCGGAGCGGGACATCCTTCTGGCCACCACCGGCGTGGCCGAGGCCGAGGCCACGCCCGTTTTCACCGCGCCCGATCTCATCGCGGCGCAGGCGCTGCTGCGCCGGATGCCGGTGGGCGAGGGGGTGATGGACATGATCCTTGATCTGGTGCGCGCATTGCGGCCGGGCGCGCCGGGCGCATCCGAGACAGTGCAGGAAAGCGTTGCCTGGGGCCCGGGCCCGCGCGCGGCGCAGGCGCTGATGCTGATGGTGCGCGCCCGGGCGCTGCTGCAAGGGCGGCTTGCGCCCAGTACCGAGGATGTGGCCGATCTGGCGCAGCCGGTGCTGATCCACCGCATGGCGCTGAATTTCGGCGCGCGGGCGCGGGGCGAGTCGCTCGCCGGGCTGATCGGCGATATCGTGGCGGGGCTCGATCGGGGCCGGGCGGCTGCGTGACGGCGCCCGCGGCCCCTTCCGCGACCCTGCGCGCCCGGTCCGAGGCCGAGGCGGCGCGCCTGCCCGCGCTGCTGGCGCGGGCGCAGCATCTGGCGGGTGCGGTGCTGCCCGGCCAGCACGGGCGCAGGCGGGCCGGGCAGGGCGATGATTTCTGGCAATACCGCCCGGTGCAGCAGGGTGACCAGCGCCGCCAGATCGATTGGCGCCGGTCGGCCCGCAGCGATGCCGAATTTGTGCGCGAGCGGGAATGGCAGATCGCCCAGACGGTGATGCTGTGGGTGGACAGCTCTGCCTCGATGCAGTTTTCGAGTGGCGCGCATCTGCCGGAAAAGGCGGATCGCGCGCAGCTTCTGGCATTGGCGGCGGCGATCCTTCTGGACCGCGGGGGCGAACGTGTGGGCCTGACCGGTCATACCCTTCCGCCGCGCCGAGGCGCTGCGCAGATTGCGCGTCTGGCGCGCGCGCTGGCGGGCACCGGGGAGCCTACCGATTACGGCGTGCCGGATGCGCGCGGGCTGCCGTCCCAATCACACGCCGTTTTCCTCTCCGATTTTCTGGGTGATCTGGTGCCGGTAAGCGACGCCTTGACCTTCGCCGCAGATCGCGGCGTGCGCGGTGCGCTGGTGCAGGTTCTGGACCCGGCAGAGGAGGCTTTTCCCTATCGCGGCAGGGCTATCTTCGAATCCATCGGCGGCACGCTGTCGCACGAGACTCGCAAGGCTGACGATCTGCGCTCGCGATACCTTGCGCGCCTTGCCGAGCGCAAGGCTGAGCTGCGCCAGATCTGCGGCGTGACCGGCTGGCAATATCTGTGCCATCACACGGACGCCTCGCCGCAGGTGGCGCTCTTGTGGCTTCATGCGGCGCTGGGCGGGGGGCGGTGATGCTGGGCGCGCTGGCGTTCACGGCGCCCTGGCTGCTGGCCGGGCTGGCATTGCTGCCTGTGCTGTGGGTGATCCTGCGCGCGGTCCCGCCCGCGCCGGTGCGGCGGCGCTTTCCGGGCGTTGCCTTGCTGCTGGGTTTGCGGGACGAGGATAGCGCTGCGGATCGCACGCCCTGGTGGCTGCTGCTTTTGCGGATGATCGCGCTGGCGGCGGTAATTGTTGCCATGGCGGGTCCGGTGCTGAACCCGCGCGGCGCCAGCGATACTCGGAGCAGCGGCAATCTGTTGATTCTGCTCGACGCCAGTTGGGCCAGCGCAGGCGATTGGCAGGGTCAGATCAGCCTGATCGACGATCTGCTGACCGAGGCGGGCCGCGATAGCCGCCCCGTCGCCGTGATGCGCCTGACCGATCCGCAGCCGCCTGAGTTTCAGGCCGCAGACGCGTGGCGCAGCCGTCTGGCGGGGCTTGAGCCGGGCGCGTGGACGCCCACCCCGCAGATGATGAGCCGCGCTGCTGATCTGCTCAAGGGGCAGAGATTCCAGACAATTTGGCTTTCCGATGGGCTGGAGCATGTGGGGCGCGCAGGCCTCTTGCGCGCGCTTGGAGCCAGCGGCGCGGTCCGCATCCACCAGACTGCCGGGCAATTGCTGGCTCTTGCTCCGCTCCGCGCGGTGGACGGCGCACTGGAGCTGGTGGCGCAGCGGCTGGTCGCGGGTCCTGCGCAGGAGGCCACTATTCAGGTACATGGCCGCGATCCTTCGGGGACAGCGCGCGTTCTGACCACGGTGCCGCTGCAATTCGAGGAGGGCGCACGGCAAGCCACCGCCACCCTCTCCCTTCCGGGCGAACTGCGCGCGCGGATCAGTCGGTTCGAGATCGCGGGTCAGGGCCATGCGGGGGCCATTGCGTTGAGTGACGATAGCCTGAAGCGGCGCGAGGTTGCGCTGATCGCGGGACGTGAGGACCGCGAAGGGTTGGATCTGCTGTCGCCGCTGCATTATCTGGAACGCGCGCTGGCGCCCAATGCGACGCTTCTGGACGGCGCTCTGATGGATGTGCTGCCGGCCCGTCCCGATGTGATCGTTCTGGCCGATGTCGCAACCCTTGCCCCGGCCGAGGAGGCCGCGCTGCTGGACTGGACCACGGAGGGCGGCACGCTTTTGCGCTTTGCCGGGCCGCGGCTGGCCGCCAGTGATGTCTCGCGCAGTGCCGAAGATACGCTGCTGCCGGTGCGCCTGCGCAAAGGCGGCCGGGACGTGGGCGGCGCAATGACCTGGGGTGCGCCGAAATCGCTGGCGCCCTTCGCGCCCGGCAGCCCCTTTGCCGGGCTGGCCATTCCGGATGATGTGAAGGTTACCAGCCAGGTGATGGCGCAGCCCGACCCCACGCTGGCCGATCGCGTGATCGCCGAGCTGGGCGATGGTACGCCGCTGGTCACGCGCAAGCGCGTCGGGCAGGGGCAGGTGGTCCTGTTTCACGTCACCGCCAATGCGGAATGGAGCACACTGCCGCTCTCGGGCCTTTTCGTGCAGATGCTGGAGAGGCTGGCGATATCTTCTGGCAGCGCGGATGTGGCGGAGGGGGAACTGGCCGGGACGATCTGGCAACCGGCCGAGGTGCTGGACGGGTTTGGCATGCTGCGCGATGCAGGTACGTTGCCCGGCGTGGCGGGCGAGGCACTTTTTTCGGCGCCGCTGGGGCCCGATCTGCGGCCCGGCATCTACGAGGGCGCGGACCGGCGCATTGCCCGCAGCGTGCTGGGCGCGGGCGATACGCTGGCCCCCGCTGAATGGCCTGCGGGCACAGACGTGCAAGGGCTGGAGCGCACCTCCGAGACACCGCTGGCGGGCTGGCTTCTGGCGGCCGCGCTGGTGCTGCTGAGCGGGGACATCATTGCATCGCTGGGGCTGTCGGGGCGGCTGATGCTCTTGCGCGGCGCTGCCATTCTGGCGCTGGCTGTGATGCTGCCCGATCCGTCATCCGCTCAGGGACCGGAGGCGCTGGCAGGCGAAGTGACGCTGGCCCATGTGCTGACCGGCGACAGCGTTGTGGACGATCTGGCCCATGCCGGCCTTCGCGGCCTTGGCGAGACGCTTTTTTACCGCACCACTGTCGAGCCGGGGCCGCCGCAGGGCGTCGATCTGGAAACGGATGAGTTGGCGTTTTTTCCGTTGCTATACTGGCCGATTACAGAAGCACAACCAATACCGTCGGATGCCGTCTATGCGCGGCTGAACGCTTATTTGCGCAGCGGCGGAATGATCCTGTTCGATACGCGCGACGCAGATATCGCGGGGTTCGGAAGCGCCTCGCCCAACGGCGCGCGGCTGCAGCGGATTGCCGCGCCGCTGGACATTCCTCCGCTGGAGCCTGTTCCCGCCGACCACGTGCTGACGCGCACCTTCTACCTGATGCAGGATTTTCCCGGCCGCTATGTTGGCCGCCCTGTCTGGGTCGAGGCCGCCCCCGAAGGCGCGACGCAGGCCCCCGGCATGCCCTTCCGCGATCTGAATGATGGGGTAACGCCCGTTGTCATCGGCGGCAATGACTGGGCCGCCGCCTGGGCCGTGGATGATACCGGGGCTTCCTTGCGGCCCGTCGGGCGCGGCTATGCGGGCGAGCGGCAGCGCGAGATGGCGCACCGTTTTGGCGTCAATCTGGTGATGTATGTGCTGACGGGCAATTACAAATCCGATCAGGTGCATGTGCCCGCGCTGCTGGACAGGCTGGGGCAATGACGGGCAGCCTGATATTCGATCCGGTGCTGCCGGTCTGGATCATCGCCTGCCTTGGCGCAGTGGCTCTGGCCGCGCTGGCACTGGCGGTATGGCGTGGCCTGTCCGGCTGGGCGCTGCGGAGCCTTGGCGCGGCAGTGATTCTGGCGGCGCTGCTTGGCCCGACGCTCAGCCGCGAGGATCGCGAGGATCTGAGCGACATCGCCATCATTGTCGAGGATGACAGCGCCAGCCAGCATCTGGGCGACCGTGCCGAAATGACCGCCGGGGCCGCTGATGCGCTGGAGGCGCGGCTGGCCGCGCGCGGGGTGGAGGTGCGCCGCACCCGCGTGGGCGACGGCGCGGATGACAGCGGCACCGAGTTGATGACCGCTCTCTCGGAGGCTTTGGCGGCCGAGCCGCAGGGGCGTATCGCGGGGATGTTCCTGCTCAGCGACGGGCGGCTGCATGATCTGGAGCGCGCGCCGCAACTGCCTGCGCCGCTCCACCTGCTGCATACCGGGCGAAGCACGGACTGGGACCGCCGCCTGATCGTCGAAGGCGCGCCTGCCTTTGCCATTCTGGACGAGGAAATCACCCTGACGCTGCGCATCGAGGATAGCGGCGCTGCCCCCGAAGATGTGGCCGAGGTGCCGCTGGCGATCTCCATCGACGGGGATGCGCCCTTGCGGTTTACCGTGCCGGTGGGCCGCGATGTCGAGCTGCCCCTGGCACTGCCGCATGGCGGGCGCAACGTGCTGGAATTCACCACCCCCGAGGCCGGGGGCGAACTGACGGCGCGCAACAATTCTGCATTGGTGCAGATCAACGGGGTGCGGGACCGGCTGCGCGTCCTGCTGGTATCGGGCGAGCCTCATGCGGGGGGGCGCACATGGCGCAATCTGCTGAAATCGGACAGTTCCGTCGATCTGGTGCATTTCACCATCCTGCGCCCGCCGGACAAGCAGGACGGCATTCCGGTGGACGAGCTGAGCCTGATCGCCTTTCCCACGCGCGAACTTTTCATGGAGAAGATCGATGATTTCGATCTGATCATCTTTGACCGCTACAAGCGGCGCGGCATCCTGCCCATCGATTACCTGCTGAACGTGGTCGATTACGTGCAAAAGGGCGGCGCGGTGCTGTTTGCCGCCGGTCCCGATTTCGCCGGGGCGAGCAGCCTGTATCGCTCGCCGCTGGGGGCCATCGTGCCCGCGCGCCCCACGTCTCTGGTGGTCGATGAACCCTACCGGCCCAAAGTCACGGATCTGGGGCAGAAACACCCCGTCACCGCGGGGCTTGAGGGCGCACAGGAGGGGGAATGGGGCCGCTGGCTGCGCCAGATCGAGGTCGAGACCGATGATGGCGAGGTCGTGATGACAGGCGCCGGGGATCACCCGCTGCTGATCCTCGACCGGAAGGGCGAGGGGCGCGTGGCGCTTCTGGCATCGGATCAGGCGTGGCTGTGGAGCCGTGGCTATGAGAGGGGCGGCCCGCAGCTGGAGCTCTTGCGGCGGCTGGCCCATTGGATGATGAAGGAGCCCGAACTGGAGGAGGAGGCGCTCTGGGCCGAGGCGACCGGCCAGCGCATGCGCATCATCCACCGCACCCTCGCCGATAGCTCGGCCGATGTGACCATCACCGCGCCCGATGGCAGCGAGGTGACCCTGCCGCTGGAGGAGGTTGCGCCCGGCCGGTTCGAGGCACGATATGACGGGCCGCAGACCGGGCTGTACCGGCTGGCCAGCGGAGACAAGGCAGCAGTAATCGGCCTTGGTCCTGCTAGTCCGGTGGAGTTCGAGCAGACCATCTCCAGCGGCGAGGCGCTGGCGCCGCTGATCGACGGGGCGAATGGCGGTATTCTGGCGATCGAGGATGGAATGCCCGCCATCCGCACCGTGCGCGAAGGGCGCCCCGCAGCGGGGCGGAATTGGCTGGGGATCACGCCGCGCGGCGCTTATGTGACCAAAGGCGTGACGCAGACCGCGCTTCTGCCTCCTTGGCTGGTACTGGCTCTGATCGCCGCGCTGGTGACGGGGGCGTGGCTGCGCGAAGGACGCAGGTAATGGCGTGGCAGCTTGTCTTGCACGGCGGGCGCGCCTATTTTTCAGGCAGGAGGATATTTCATGGAGATGCCGTTACCCGATGCTGCCACGCTGGAGCGCAAGCCGCAGATCATCGCGCGGCTGATGGCGGACCTGCCGCCGGGCACGATCATTTCGGACCCGGCGGAAACGCGCGCTTATGAATGTGATGCGCTCAGCGCCTATCGCTGCGCGCCGCTGGCGGTGGCGCTGCCACGCAGCACGGCCGAGGTGGCGACGATCCTGCGCCTGTGTCACGAGATGCGCGTACCGGTCGTGCCGCGCGGGGCGGGCACGTCACTGGCCGGTGGGTCGCTGCCCACGGCCGATTGCGTCGTTCTGGGCGTTGCGCGCCTGACCGAGGTGGTGGAGACGGACCTGCCCAACCGCACCATCCGCGTTGGATCGGGCCGCACCAACCTGAGCGTGACGGGCGCGGTCGAGGATGACGGGTTCTTCTACGCTCCCGACCCCAGCAGCCAGCTGGCCTGCGCCATCGCTGGCAATATCGCTATGAATTCGGGCGGGGCGCATTGCCTGAAATATGGCGTGACCACGAACAATCTGCTGGGCGTGACACTGGTGACGATGGACGGCACGGTGCATGAAATCGGCGGGCCCTATCTGGATGCGGGGGGGCTGGACCTTCTGGCGCTGATCTGCGGCAGCGAAGGGCAGCTTGGTGTCGTGACCGAAGCGGTTCTGCGCATCCTGCCCAGGCCCGAGGGCGCGCGCCCGGTGCTGATCGGCTATGACAGCAGCGAGGTTGCGGGCGCCTGCGTCTCCGACATCATCAAGGCGGGCGTTCTGCCCGTCGCCATCGAATTCATGGACAGCCCCTGCATCCGCGCCACCGAGGCCTTCGCCCATGCCGGATACCCCGATTGCGAGGCGCTGCTGATCGTCGAGGTCGAAGGCAGCCCTGCCGAGATCGATGAGCAGCTGGAGATCATTCTGGACATCGCGCGTAGCCATAACCCTGTGGAGCTGCGCGAAAGCGCCTCGCCCGAGGAAAGCGCGCGGATATGGATGGGCCGCAAGGCTGCCTTTGGCGCGATGGGGCAACTGGGCGATTACATGTGTCTGGACGGCACCATCCCGGTCAGCGAGCTTCCCTTTGTTCTGCGCCGCATCGGCGAGATGAGCGCGGAATATGGCTTGAAGGTTGGCAACGTGTTTCACGCGGGTGACGGCAACATGCACCCTTTGATCATCTATGACGCCAACACCCCCGGCCAGCAGGAAAAATGCGAGGCGCTGGGCGCCGATATCCTGCGCCTTTGCGTCGAGGTCGGCGGCTGCCTGACCGGCGAACACGGCGTCGGCATCGAGAAACGCGATCTCATGAGCTATCAGTTCGCGCCCGAAGATCTGGATATCCAGATGGCAGTGAAGGATGTGTTCGATCCGGACTGGCTGCTGAATCCCGCCAAGGTGTTCCCGCTTCACAGCAGCGCCGCCCGGCGGATGGCGGCGGAATGAGCGCTTCATGCCCTATATACACGGCGGACAGGTCATGATGCGTCCAAGAACGGAAGCGGAATTGGCGGGGATGGTCGCAGGCGCATCCGGACCGCTGCGCATCGTGGGGGGCGGCACGCGCGGGCTTGCAGCGGGGCCGGGCGCGGTCCTGTCCACCGCCGGCCTCAGCGGCGTCACGCTCTACGAGCCGGGGGCGCTGACGCTGGTGGTGCGCGCGGGTACGCCCTTGGCCGAGGTGGAGGCGCTTCTGGCTGCCGAGGGACAGGCGCTGCCTTTCGAGCCGATGGATCACCGCGCGCTGATGGGCACCGGCGGCACTCCGACCGTGGGGGGAATGGTGGCGGGCAATGTATCGGGGCCCCGGCGGGTCAGCGCCGGGGCATGCCGCGATTTCCTCTTGGGTGTGCGCTTTGTTGATGGTACGGGGCGCATCCTGAAAAATGGCGGGCGCGTGATGAAGAACGTGACGGGCTATGATCTGGCGCGGCTCCTGGCGGGCAGCCATGGCACGCTGGGAGTGTTGACCGAAGTATCGCTGAAGGTTCTGCCGATGCCGCGCGCCTCCGTCACGCTGGCGCTGGAGGGGCTGGAGGCGGCCCGCGCGGTGGCCGCGCTGTCGCGTGCGCTGGGATCGCCCTACGAGGTATCGGGCGCGGCGCATATCGCGGCGGGCGGCGCGCGCACGCTGCTGCGGCTGGAGGGATTCGTGGCCTCGGTCGCGCATCGCGCGGAAAGGCTGGCGGCGCTACTGGCTGAATTTGGCGACTGGCAGGTTTTGCCGGATGCCGGGGATATCTGGCGCGGCATCCGCGATGTCACGGCGCTGCATGGGGCGGGCGATGTATGGCGCGTGGCGGCGCGTCCCTCCGATGCGCCGGGCCTTGCGACGCGTTTGCCCGGCGCGCCTGCTGTGTTTGACTGGGGCGGCGGGCGCCTGTGGCTCGGCGTGCCCGAGGGGACGGATCTGCGCGCTGAATTGGGCGCGTTCGAGGGCCACGCTACGCTGATGCGCGCTGCGCCCGAAACCGTGGCGCGGCTGGGCGCCTTCCCGCAATCGGTGCCGCCACTGGCCGCGATCGAGGCAGGCCTGCGCGCCCGGTTCGACCCGAAGGGTATTTTCAACCCCGGCCTGATGGCCCCCACTGAAAGGGCCGCCTGATGCAGACGCATTTCACGCCCGAGCAACTGGCCGACCCCGATACCGAGCGCTCTAACGAGATTCTGCGCGCGTGCGTGCATTGCGGGTTCTGCACCGCGACCTGCCCGACCTACCAGCTCCTGGGTGACGAATTGGACAGCCCGCGCGGCCGTATCTATCTGATCAAGGACATGCTGGAAAATGACCGCACGCCCGATCCGAAGACAGTGCTGCACATCGACCGCTGCCTGTCCTGCCTTGCCTGCATGACCACATGTCCATCCGGCGTGCATTACATGCATCTGGTCGATCACGCCCGCGCCTACATCGAGGAGCGGTACAAACGCCCCATGGGCGAGCGAGCGCTGCGCTGGATGCTGGCGCGGATACTGCCCTATCCGATGCGGTTCCGCCTTGCGCTGCTGGGGGCCAAGGCGGCGCGTCCCTTTGCCTGGATGATGCCCGATGCGCGGCTGCGCGCGATGCTGGAAATGGCGCCCAGGCAGATCCCCCCCGTCAGCCGCAATGACGATCCGCAGAGCTTTGCGCCCGCCACGCCGCGGCGCAAGCGGGTGGCGCTGATGACCGGCTGCGCGCAAAAGGCGCTGAACACCGATATCAACGATGCGACCATCCGCCTGCTGACCCGGCTGGGCTGCGAGGTGGTGGTGGCCGAGGGCGCCGGGTGCTGCGGTGCGCTGGTGCATCACATGGGCAAATCCGCCGAGAGCCATGATTTCGCGGCAGTCAACATCCGCGCCTGGACGGCCGAGATGGACGGGCAGGGGCTCGATGCGATTGTCATCAACACCTCGGGCTGCGGCACCACGGTGAAGGATTACGGCCATATGATGCGCAACGGGGATCTGGCGACGGATGCGGCGCGCGTGTCGGGTATCGCCATGGATGTAAGCGAACTGGTGGCACAGATGGACCTGCCGCAAGGCGCGCCCAAGGGAATACGTGTGGCCTATCACGCGGCCTGTTCGCTGCAACATGGCCAGCAGATCAGGACAGTACCCAAGGATCTGCTGCGCCGTGCCGGCTTTGACGTGGTCGAGCCTGCGGACAGCCATCTTTGCTGCGGATCGGCCGGAACATACAATCTGATGCAGCCGGTGATTTCGCAGCAGTTGAAGGAGCGCAAGGTACGCACGCTGGAAGCCCGCCGCCCCGATATCATCGCGGCGGGCAATATCGGCTGCATGATGCAGATCGGCAGCGGCACGGATGTGCCGGTGGTGCATACGGTCGAGCTGCTGGACTGGGCCACGGGCGGGCCGGTGCCGCCAGGTCTGGCGCAGGCGGGGGCTGGCGATCAGCGCCTGAATTTTTCGGTGATCAAGAGGTCTTGAAACAGCCCGCGCACCGCCCCAGATATCTTTTGCCGGATGCCGTAAGGGTCCGGCGCGACGCGCCTGTCCCACAAGGGAAGGCATATCATATCGTTATCGCTCAATGGAGGATGACCCATGCGAAACTTTGATCTGGCCCCGCTGTATCGGGCCACCGTCGGCTTTGATCAGATTGCGGACATGATGGACCGCGTTCTGTCCAGCGACGCCGTTCAACCGACCTATCCACCCTACAATATTGAAAAGACCGCCGATGACAGTTGGCGCATCTCCATCGCCGTCGCAGGCTTTGTCGAGGATGACCTGTCGGTTGAGTTGCGCGATGGCGCGCTGATCATCGCCGCGCAGAAGGCGGATGACGGGGCCGAGCGGACCTATCTGCATCGCGGCATTGCTACGCGCGCGTTCGAGCGGCGGTTTCAGCTGGCCGAGCATGTGCGCGTGACCGGTGCCGTCCATGCCGACGGTATGTTGCACGTGGATCTGGTGCGCGAAGTGCCCGAAGCGCTGCGGCCGCGCCGCATCGCCATCGAGGCCCGCAAGAATGGCAATCCTGATGTCATGGATGCCAAATCGGTGAACTGATCCAATACAGCGCCGCGCCGGAGAGTCGGCGGGGCGCATGGTTTCATAATCTCAATGTCCGATCCGAAACTCTTCGCATGATGTCATGGCCTTGCTGGCAGGCGCGCAAC
>JAUNVT010000324.1 GCA_030540655.1 Rhodobacterales bacterium | reverse complement strand
AAGACTAAACTCGTCACCATGCGATCTGGGGGCGGACTGGTGGAGACGGTTCCGCTGTCACCAGAGCCAGGTCTCGAGCCCCGCAAGGTGCAGATCATGGCGGTGACCGAACAGTTGATCGCGGAACATGGATACGAAGCTCTCCGGCTCCGCGACGTCGCGAAGAGTGCCGGGGTCTCAATCGGAATGATTCAGCACTACTTCGAGACGCGCGAAGCCTTGCTGCTCGAGACCCTCGGAGCGGCCAGTTGGCGCCGAGCCGCTGAGTTCGTGGCCTTGGAGCAAGGGATTGAAGACCCAGTACGCCGGGTTCGCGCGCTGCTGGGCGGTTCCATCGCGGATCGTGGGCGCTGTCAGGTGTGGATGGAAACCTGCGCATCTGCAACCAGACACGAGGAGCTCGTCTCGATGATCGAGCGGATTTATGGGGCGTGGCGCACGGCTCTGCGCGCAGCTCTGAATGACGGCGTGGAGGCAGGGGCATTCAACCCGCAGATACCCCTGGACGAGGTCGTCAACAACATCATGGTGACGATTGACGGAGTGATGGTGGCCGTGGCGCTGCAACTCCGCGACTTCGACGCGCCCCACATCGTGCAAGTCATTGAGCAGAATGCCGGACGCCTGCTCGCCTACGACTTTGCGCGACCTGAGCCAGACCCAGTCCGCTAACCCTCGCTGACCCATTTGGCCGGGTCGATGTCGAGCGCCGCGCCCAGGTTGCCCACATCATCCGCCTCGGGGGTTGACGTCGGCTGTTAGGCTGACCGGCCATCAAGTCGTGCTACGTCGAAGGAGGACGCCGTGGAGCTGAGTATGGCCAAGGGCAATCAATTCGTGGAGGACACGCAGACGCCGGAGGGCGCTGCGGCCTGGAAGCAGCAGTTGGACGAGTTCGCGCCAGGCGCATCCGACTGGGTCGTCGGCGCGGTGTTCGGTGGCACGTATCAGCGCGATGGTCTTGAATTGCGAGACCGCCAGATGCTCAATATGGCTGCATTGGCAGCCATGGGCGGGACAGAGCCGCAACTCACTGGCCACATCAGGACGGCGGTGGATGTCGCCGGCATGAGCAAAGAAGAGGTCGCGGAGTGTTTCGTGCACCTGATGCCGTACATCGGGGTACCGAAGACTCTTGCTGCCATGCGATGCATGAGGACCGCTTTCGCAGACTAGGCAGTATGGAATGGGTGGTTGCGGCGCTTCAGGGCGACAGGCAATTTGGTACCTCGGCGCAACACTGGCTCAATCCCCAGACGCACTCTGACCTTGACCTCGCTGCGGATCGCATGGAGAGCCGATCGACGCGATCGCGCCGCTGCTGACGGCTTGAGGGAATCGACCACCGATTCCAGCGCTCACTATCACACGGCCTGAGACTGTTTGTCGGTACCCGCTGCGAAGCTGTCCTGCATGGGAGCCTTGTACTTCGCCGGAAGCGGAATGATCTTGGTGGGTGGGTGGCGATTCGTCACGTATCGTCTCGGCTCGGGCGTTGAGACCGCGCCATCTTGGGTTCGAGCCTGTTCGAACCTCATCGCTTGGATGTCAGGCGGAACGCTGTTGATATTGCTTGCCGCTGGGGCTGCAGAGGATCTCACTGTCCCCTCGATTCTTTGGATCGTCTCTCTTGGTGTGGGCCGCGTTGCGCGGAGTGCTGCATCTGCCGTTCGGTCGTCGGGAAGCGGTACGTTTCGCCATTTCCTTCGCCAGATGGTGTCTTCCGCTTTAGGGCGGGTGTCACTCACGGTGAAGTGTTCTGCTGCGATATTTGCGCCGAATGGCTGGTCGGAAATCCGCATAGGATCCGACGTCGTTGACCGTGTCTTCTCTGTTCGTACGATTGTGTATGTCTACATAGCTGGACTTGTTGTTTTGCCGATGTTGTTGTCGGCGGTTCTGGTATCTGCCGCTCGCAGTGGTACTCCCATCCAGCAAGAGGT
>JAUNVT010000323.1:467-1947 GCA_030540655.1 Rhodobacterales bacterium | reverse complement strand
GATGCAGCATCGACCGGAGTTTCTAACAGAATTTCAGGCGATCACCGACATGGCCTCGACCCTGCCGCCCGAGGCGGAATAGCCAAAGCGGCCAGAATTGATGGGGACCCGGACCCGATAAGCGCGGGGACCGCGGGAGACGCCGGACAGTGGGCCGGATCGAGCGTGGCGGTGGGGGATGGCGGCGAACCCGCTCGGAGCCCACCAGGTCGGCTGAGGTTTCGCCGACTGCGCGACCGCACATGTGGTTGCGACAATTGCAGACGTGCCGAGGGTTGGCGCGGATCGGCACGCCTGCTTGGGTTATCGTTCGTTCTCGCCAGAAGCTGCGGCTATCGTCGATAGGCGAAGAGTTGGATCGCTCATGCAGGATACTGACATCGAGATCGTTGATGGGGCTCACCGCGCCGGACGTCGCCGATGACGTACTCCTAACTAGAATGGCGCGCCATCCGCTCCTCGTGAACCGCCAGATTGTCTGCATGCCGAAGGGCGTCGGACTTTGCCGTCCATCCGAAACCTTCCTCGATCTGCTCGACCGGCTTTCGCGTGCTCCGCTCGCCCAGAAGGATGGCCATTTGATCATTGACGAGGAAGGAAACCGGATTGTATGACATTCGGCCGACCTTCTCGTCGACACCCTGAAAACGGCCTAAGTCGTGACGCCACCGCATGATCTGCGACCTGCGATCCAATCAATGCATAGGACGCGGGCGAAACGAAAGGGGGCCGCCACCTGTTAGGATAGCAGCCCCTGAGTGCTGTTAAGACGGGAGCCATGCGGTCCCCGTCGGCCAAGGCGCAGTTTACTGCGCTTGCAGGTTCACGGCCGAGGTCTTGCCGCGCATCTTGTCGGTCTCGATCTCGTAACCAATCTTGTCGCCTTCGTTCAGGCCAGTCATGCCTGCGCGTTCGACCGCGCTGATGTGCACAAAGACGTCATTGCCGCCTTGCGTGGGCTCGATGAAGCCGAAGCCTTTGGTGGAATTGAACCATTTTACGGTGCCAGTAGTCATGTTGATCTTCCTTCTTTAGATGATCTTGTCTCGTCAGAAGTGACGAGTTGGGTTGGGCTGCGATCAGGCAGCGTTTGAGAGTTTTTCTGTGCCAGCATTGCCCAGCATCCGGTTAAGACCGGCCGCGGCTGTCTCCGCCAGCTTGTCCTGCATGGCGGGCATCTTGCTCTGCCGGCGGCGCGGCGATGCGGGTTTTGCCTTGGGATCGGTTTCTTCCGTGCGCAGCGGCATCACGCAGTGCGGCTTGGAACCGTCGCCGATAACCTCGATCGGCGTGCCGGTCAGGCGCTCGATATCGCGCAGCAATCCGCGTTCTTCAGGTGCGCAGAACGATACAGCGATGCCGGATCGACCAGCCCGCGCCGTACGCCCGATGCGATGCACATAGGCTTCGGCCACATTGGGCAGCTCATAGTTGAATACATGCGACACCTCATCGATGTCTATGCCACGCGCGGCAATGT
>JAUNVT010000323.1:0-457 GCA_030540655.1 Rhodobacterales bacterium | reverse complement strand
AGTATCGTGGTACGTCCCGCTCGGAACCCGGAGAGCGCGCGTTCACGTTGCGGCTGGCTCTTGTTGCCATGAATGGCCGCAGCCGTGAAGCCTTCGGAATCGAGATGACGGCAGAGTTTGTCCGCCCCCCGCTTGGTGCGGGTGAAGACGATGGCGCGTGCATCATCGGCCTCGGTCAGGATACGGCTCAGCGCCACGCGCTTTTCCTCCGCAGCAACATACTGGACCGATTGGGCGATACGCTCGATCGGACGCGACACGGTGGCCACGGAGATTTCCTGTGCATTAGTCTGGAATTCGGCCGCCAGTTTGCGGATCTGCGACGGCATCGTGGCTGACATCAGAACCGTCTGACGCTCTTTCGGCAAACGCGCCATGATCTTACGGATCGCGGGCACGAAACCAAGGTCCAGCATCTGATCGGCCTCGTCAAGAACGGTCGTGGCGGTCCAATCGA